>NZ_JBWYIX010000008.1:0-165115 GCF_056779935.1 Acinetobacter sp. ANC_7512
GAAGCTAAAGAAGCTAAAGAAGCTAAAGAAGCTAAAGAAGCTAAAGAAGCTAAAGAAGCTAAAGAAGCTAAAGAAGCTAAAGAAGCTAAAGCACAGTCTTTTGCTCAAAAAGTAACGCCTGAACCAACAGCCTATCAATGTTTTGCTGAGCAATGTCCAAGGGTGGATTTAAAAGAGATTCAAATTGATCTCAACGGAAAAGTACCAAAATTTATAACCCCTGTTGCTGTCGGTGAAATTCAAGCAAATCAATGGACTCGTTTAGGTACGGAGTTCAATGTAAATTGGACAGATCAGAATCAAAATAAAACTTCAGAAAAGCTGATATTAAATGTCTTGGACATGCAGCATATGACTTTAAAAGATGAGTTAGGTCGTATCAACCGCTATAAGATGGTAGAGGCGAAAAAGCCTGATACTGATAAAAATTCAGATGTATTAGAAACACAATAAAAAAGCGGCTCAGCCGCTTTTTTTAATAAATTTTTTCAAAACCTTCCGGACGTGTTTTAAATCTACGGTGGAACCACATATATTGGGTTGGTGCTAAACGAAGTTGATTTTCAATAATCAAATTTGTTCGTGTCGCGTCTGCAATTTCATCTTCACTTGGCATATTGTCTAACGCAGGTTCAATCAAAATATGATATTTCGGATTTGTAATATCACCTTTACGGTAGAAGTAAAGTGGAATCGCGGCAGCTTTGGTCATTTTTAATATACGGCGATGTGCAGTTACAGTGGCTGCGGGTACACCAAAAAAGGGTGCCATAACGCCTTGTTTAAGACCAAAATCTTGGTCGGGACTATACCAAATAGGTCGTCCTTCTTTTAAATGACGGATTAATCCACGCATATCATCATGGTCGATTTGATTGGTATAAATCGTGGCACGACAACGGTAAATCAGCATATCTAGCAATGGATTATTTTGCGGACGATATACGACATCTGGATCAAAATACTGGGCACAGACATATCCACCTGCATCGAGTAGGGTAGAGTGTGTACCGAGTAGTAAAGCCCCACGCCCTTCTGCTTGTGCTTGTTGAATATGTTCTAAACCTTCAATCGTTACACGATCTTTAAACCATTTGGGACAATACCAAGCATTCAGTGTTTCAAAAACACCGACCATTTGATCAATAAAGACTTGGCGAGCATTTTCATAACGAAGTTCGGGCATCCATTCAGGAAAGCAGACTTCTAAATTTCTTAAAGTTGTTTCACGACGTGAACGCAAGTATTTGAAAGCTACATTTCCCATCAGATAAGCTAAACGATGCTGAATTGCCCAAGGTAATATCGCAAGGAGCATCAGAAATATAATACCAATCCAAATGCCCCAATATTTTGGCATTAAGAAAGACCACTGGAACTCTCCCGGTTGGTAGTTTTTCTGTTTACTCATATTCAAACTTGATAACAATTTAAGGTAATTCACTATATTAGCACGAACTGTTTTTTTTCGGCGAAGGCAACAATCGGATTCTTTAGAAAAACGTTCTTAGATTTTTCACATGAATTACTCATCAATAACAACATTAAGTGCCTAAAAACCTTTAACCAAAATTAGCTTGAGCAAACTTGGTGCAATTTTTGCAGAACATTTACTGAAAATGATAGGAATACGAAGATGACCGGGAATGAATCAAGTATTGTTCAATGAGCCAGTCAAAAATGCACAGTATTGGTTTGCTAAATTAGAGTTAGGTTTTACCAAAGATTCAAATCGCACAATTTTGGCGCATCGTAAGCACTTTGGACCTGTTCGCGTGCAAAAGATGCTGTGGCCTGAAAAAACAGGAGTATGTCACGCCATTATTGTTCATCCACCTGCTGGAATTGCTGGTGGAGATCATCTTACCTTTGAAATAAAAATAGATCAGGATTCGCATGCTTTGGTTACCACACCTGGCGCAGGGAAGTGGTACAAAACCAATCTTAAACAAGCATTTCAACATATTCATATTCATGTCCAAGATGAGGCGATTTTCGAATGGCTTCCTCAAGAGACGATGCTCTTTAATGGTGCGAATGCAAATTCAGAAACAATCGTACATTTGGACGCTGCTGCCAGTTTTATCGGTTGGGATATGTTGGTGATTGGACGGCAAGCACGACATGAAACCTTCTCGCAGGGTGCTTACCAAAATAAATTTCAGCTTTATCAAAATCAGAAAATATTGGTTGCAGACTGTTTAAATTTTAAAGGCAATGATCGTTGGTTAAAGTCCTGTTTAGGGATGAACGGTCATGCAGTGATGGCCAGTTTTTGGGCAGTGCCTCCAGAACAATACCGGTCAAATTTCTATGTTGATCAACATATTGATCAAATTCGTGAATTAATCATGCGTATGAATATTAACGTCACATTGACATTACTCGATTACGTCGTAACCGCACGTTATCTCGGAGATGATGTACGTGAGTGTCATGATGCATTTGCTGCAATTCGTGCAAAGCTTCGTCGTTATTGGTTTGATCTTGATGAAGAGTTCCCAAGAATTTGGCGCACATAAATTTATTCTTGTCATAGCAACATAGTTAAGTTGTTTTAACACAAACATTTGAGCACACATCTTGCATCAATATTTAAAGATAGTGAGGAAAGCATTATGGAACTAACACCTACAGAAAAAGACAAAATGCTGATTTTTACTGCGGGGCTTGTAGCGGAAAGACGCAAGGCCCGTGGATTAAAGCTGAATTATCCAGAAGCAGTGGCTTATATTTCTGCCGCACTATTAGAAGGTGCACGTGATGGAATGAGTGTGAGTGACCTCATGCATTTTGGAACAACATTGCTAAAACGGGATGAAGTAATGGAAGGCGTGGCTGAAATGATCGCAGAGGTCCAAGTGGAAGCGACATTTCCTGATGGTTCAAAACTGGTCACTGTACATCAACCGATTGTGTGATGTCTGAGAGGAAAAATTAAATATGATTCCAGGTGAAATCATTACGTCCAATACAGACATTGAAATGAATGTCGGACGGGCAACGCTCAAAATGACGGTAGCAAATGCAGGGGATCGACCGATTCAGGTTGGGTCACATTATCACTTTGCTGAAGCGAATGATGCGTTGCAGTTTGATCGTGAGTTAGCACGAGGATATCGACTGAATATTGCGGCAGGTACAGCGGTGCGTTTTGAGCCAGGACAGAGTCGAGATATTGAACTTGTTGCACTCGCAGGTAAGCGTGAGGTGTATGGCTTTGCGGGTCGTGTTATGGGTAAGTTGGATTAAGGGAAAATAATAATGAAAATGTCACGCCGTGCTTATGCGGAAATGTTTGGTCCAACGGTAGGTGATCGAGTTCGTCTCGCGGATACTGAGCTGTTTATTGAAGTTGAGCAAGACCTCACTACCTATGGTGAGGAAGTGAAGTTTGGCGGTGGTAAAGTGATTCGTGATGGCATGGGACAATCACAACTGTTGGCTGAAGATGTTGCGGATACGGTCATTACCAATGCGCTGATTGTGGATTGGTGGGGTATTGTCAAAGCTGATGTCGGTTTAAAGAGCGGTCGCATTTGGAAAATTGGGAAAGCGGGAAATCCAGATATTCAGCCCGATATCACCATTCCACTTGGTGCAGCGACGGAAGTGATCGCTGGTGAAGGACAGATTCTCACCGCAGGCGGTGTCGATACGCATATTCATTGGATTTGCCCGCAGCAAGTGGAAACGGCACTGATGTCCGGTGTGACCACCATGATTGGTGGTGGTACAGGCCCTGCGGCAGGGACTTCTGCAACTACAGTGACACCGGGGCCTTGGCATATCGGGACGATGCTTCAAGCCATAGATGATTTACCGATGAATATTGGTTTACTTGGTAAAGGCAATTTGAGTCAGCCTGAGCCGATTCGTGAGCAAATTCGAGCAGGTGTGGTGGGTTTAAAGCTACATGAAGATTGGGGTTCAACCCCCGCAGCGATTGATAATTGCCTGAGTGTTGCCGATGAATTTGATGTGCAGGTGGCCATTCATACTGACACGTTAAATGAAAGCGGTTTCTTGGAAGAAACCTTGGCTGCATTTAAAAATCGTACCATTCACACCTACCATACCGAAGGCGCAGGCGGTGGACATGCCCCTGATATTTTAAAAGCCATTGGTCAGCCGAATGTGTTGCCATCTTCCACCAATCCAACTCGTCCGTATACCATCAACACCATTGATGAGCATTTGGATATGCTGATGGTGTGTCACCATTTAGACCCTGCGATTTCTGAAGATGTGGCATTTGCGGAAAGTCGTATTCGACGTGAAACCATTGCAGCAGAAGATATTTTGCAGGACTTAGGTGCCATTGCCATGATGTCATCAGACTCGCAAGCGATGGGGAGAGTTGGTGAAGTGGTGATTCGCACATGGCAAACCGCACATAAAATGAAAATACAGCGGGGTCCTTTAGAAGGTGACAATGCCACGCATGACAATAATCGGGTCAAACGTTATATCGCCAAATATACAATTAACCCTGCGATTACGCATGGTTTAAGCCATGAAATTGGTTCGGTGGAAGTGGGGAAACTTGCAGATTTAGTGTTGTGGAAGCCTGCATTTTTTGGGGTGAAGCCTTCGATGATTATTAAAGGTGGCATGATTGCAGCTGCGCCGATGGGAGATATTAACGCTTCGATTCCAACACCACAGCCTGTGCATTATCGTCCGATGTTTGGGGCAAATGCGCGCGGTGTGCATAACACCTGTATCACCTTTTTATCCCAAGTCGCCATTGAGGCAGGTGTACATGAAAAATTGGGTCTGAAAAAGTTGATCAGTCCATGTAAAGGTACACGCGATATTCAGAAGAAAGATATGAAACTAAATACCTATTGTCCTGTGATGGAGGTTGATCCTGAAATTTATGAAGTGCGAGCCAATGGGAAATTGCTAACCTGTGAGCCTGCGGAAGTATTGCCGATGGCACAGCGGTATTTCTTGTTTTAAAGTTGTCTCTAGAAAAGATAATTACTGTGATAGGTGATAAAGTCTTATGTAATTAATAAGACTTTATCATTAGATAGAATTCATCGATTTATTTTAAATACATAAAAATTTCAGCGGAATAAACGCGTTTGCTAAAAGAAATTAAACACTGAATTAAAATATATAAATTTTAAATTTAATCGATATTAGAAGTTTTCCAAGCACAAAAAATATTAAATTTAATAGATTCATAGAGGTACTCTAATGATTGAAACTGAGAGACTAATATTAAGACAATGGAAGGAAGCAGATTACTCATCTTTTATAAAAAATTGGTTTAGATCCAGATGTTATGAAATATTTTCATGAAGTTTTGACCCCACAACAGAGTATTGAGATGGCGGAAAAAATTTATGAGTTAATTGAACGAAACGGGTGGGGCTTTTGGGCTGTAGAGTTGAAAGGTACTAGTGAGTTTATTGGTTTTATTGGATTGCACAATCAACCAGTGTTATTCGAATTTTCTCCATGTGTTGAAATTGGATGGCGGTTATTAAAAAGATATTGGGGAATGGGGTACGCAACAGAAGGTGCAAGAGCTGCATTGATATATGCTTTTGAAGAGCTTAATTTAAATAAAGTAGTTGCATTTACAGCTTTGACAAATAAGCCTTCAGAAGCAGTTATGAAAAGGCTAGGTATGACCGAAGTTAAGCAATTCAAGCATTCAGAATTACCTACAGGGCATATTCTTGAAAATCATATTTTATATGAAATAAATAAAGATACCTTTATAAAATAATTTTGAAATTAATTTATTAAAACTAATCTTTCTTAGACAAGGAATATACAGACCATTTTTTATCTTGAAATTGTTTGAGCCAATGTCTAATCATGACTTCAGTTTCAGAAAAAAGTGGTTGTGGAAGCTCATCAATGCTAAACCATTCCCAACGCTCAAAAATCTCAGATTCTGTCACGCAAATTTGAGTTTTTAAACGTTCATCTAAAAGTTGATAAATCGTTCCGAACGTAATCTTCACCGCCTCAGCATTTTGATCAATGATCGTATTTAAGGGTTGAATAGACTCAATATATTGACTCAGATCTAAAGCAGTTTCCTCTAACAATTCGCGTACTGCAGCATCTTCAACTGATTCATGCGCATCCATTTTTCCACCCGGAAAACACCATGAGGCAGGTTCATCAATTTTGTTTCTATAACCCAATAGAACTTTTTGACGTTGATCAATCAACATGATGCCCACGCCGATGATGGAGTTGCTTTTAATATTCATGATTGTGCACATCTAGCTGCTCTGTGTTCTAAAAAGTACAACAGCGATATGACAACGCTAACTTTCAAATGTTTCAAAACATGTAATTTAAATAAAAAATCATTCACATTTATAGGGGATTTTACCTATCACTATAGTGAAGAAAACCTATTTTATTTCTCTAAAACCTCTATACCAGTGAGAATAAATCAATATTTCTACAAGATAATCCCTTAATTCAACATAGATTCATCCTTATATTTCCCTGCCTCCTTTCAAGACTAGATTAAGACATGCGCTAGACGATTTAGAACATCGCCAGCAAGGAATTTAGCAACGAGGGGGATGCGGTAAATGGTAAGGAAATATCTAACTTCTGTGGCATTGACCACATGTCTTTTCAGTAGCGCAAGTTTAGCGCTTGCCGCTGAAAATGGCGGAAGTGCTTATCCTGATGGGACAGAGAGTTTTTTTGGTGGCGCAATGCCGCCACCTGGGATGTATCTCGTCAGTTATAACCAATACTACAACGCAAATAAATTTAAAAATGATCATCCAGTATTTGATGATTTTAAAATTGATACTTTTGCCACAGTTGCTCGTGGTGTCTATGTCAGTGACAAAACATTTTTAGGCGCGACATGGGGCATGCATGCATTCCTTGTATATGCCCATGCAGATCTTACATTAGGTGGTCGTCAAGATGATCACATGTCAATGGGTGATCTCATTATCGATCCATTCTTATTGGGTTGGCATAAAGGGGATTGGCATGTGGCTACAGGTATCGACTTTTATATCCCAGTTGGCTCTTACAACAAAAATAGACTCGCGAATATTGGACGTAACTATTACACCATTCAACCAATTATCTCGACCACATACTTAAATAAACAAGGTATCGAAGTCAGTACAAAGTGGATGTACGACATCAATTTCGAGAATAAGGATACCAAATATGAATCGGGCAACGCTTTGCATGTCGATTACTTAGTTGCGAAACACATGGGACCTTTGGCGGTTGGTGTTGGTGGTTACGTACATCGTCAGCTTGAAGGTGACTCAGGTGAAGGTGCTGTTTTAGGTGATTTTAAAGCTAAAGCAGCCAGCATAGGTCCGCAAGTTCGCTATCAATTCCCTAAAGGGTATGCAATCGCAGCGAAATATCAAAAAGAATTTGATGTTGAAAACCGACCAGAAGGTCAGAAGTTCGCAATTGATATCACCATCCCATTTTAAAACATTGTTACCTAAACATTAGAGCAAGCATATAGAGATAAGGCCATGAAAATTGAGAATCAAGAATATGCAGCAGGCAGTGCTGGAGCTGTCGATTATTTAGTGGTGAATGAGTTTTCAGGCGGTATTGTGGGACCAAGCCAACGTATGCTGGGACCTTTAAAAAATGGTGGAACGTTAAAAACAGGCACACCGCCTGGCTGTTGGGGTCCAATGATTACACCTGCATTCCAAGGTGGTCATGAAGTGACACTCCCTGTCTTTATTGAAGGTGCAGAGGTAGGTGATGCTGTCGCTTTAAAGATTAAGGATATGCATGTCACTTCTACAGCAACCTCATCGGGTGTGATGCAATTTGTTGAAGGGCGTTATAAAGGCGATCCGTTTGTTGCGAAATACTGTGAAGCATGTGGTACAGAGCAACCGGCAAGTTATGTAGAAGGAATTGGTGAAGATGCGATTCACTGTAAAAACTGTGGGGCAGAAGTCAGTGCTTTTCGCTTTTCACATGGTTATGTGATTGTGTTGGATGAAGAAAACAAAGTGAGCTTGACGGTCAATCAAGAGATTGCCAACAAGTTAGCAGGCAATGCCAATGAGCTTTCTGCACTGCCTGAACATGCAGCGCAACATTCAATCTTGTCGCTTGCACGTGCTGATATGCCTGGGGTTGCTGCGCATATGCGTCCATTCCTCGGAAATATTGGTACGACACCTTCACGTGACTTACCAGACTCTCACAACTGCCACGACTTTGGTCAGTATTTGATTGATGCACCGCATAAATTCGGAATGACTGAAGAAGAACTTATCGCAGCCAAAACAGACGGTCACATGGATACCAATTCGATTCGTCCAGGCTGTATTTTGATTTGTCCTGTGAAAGTACCAGGTGCAGGTGTCTACATGGGAGATATGCATGCGCAACAAGGCAATGGTGAAATTGCAGGGCATGCCACGGACGTTTCAGGCGAAACAGAATTACAAGTGGAAGTGATTAAAGGTTTAACAATTGACGGCCCAATTTTACTTCAAGCACCAGATGACTTACCACCAATGGCACGTCCATTTACCAAGGAAGAGCGTGAAAAAGTGAAAGCATTAGGTGCGCGTTGGGGACAAACTGAGATTGAGGAAAGTGGTCCAATCACATTTATGGGAACAGGTAAGAACCTCAATGATGCAACGGACAATGCTTTAAATCGAGCGGCAAAAGTCACAGGTTTAAGTGTGGATGAGGTTATGAACCGTTGCACCATCACAGGCTCTATCGAAATCAGCCGTTTACCAGGAATGGTACGTGCAACCTTCTTATGCCCAATGCCAATTTTAGAAAAATTGGGGATCGCAAACTTAGTTCGCGAACATTACCAACTTTAATTCATCACGTGAACGGCGGTTGATTCAGATGATTCAAACGCTGTTCGCAAATAAGCATGAAATTTACTGAACTTAAAACTTAGAAACGAGAACTTGAACAGGAATGTCATATGAACAGTAATGCAAAACTCCGTTGGGGCGATTTATATCCAGAACTTGGTATTGAGCCGATTCCAACCGAACCATGTATTTCGCCAGAGATCTATCAAGAGGAAATTGAAAAAGTTTTCTCAAAAGTTTGGCTGAAAGTGGGGCGTGTAGAAGAAATACCAAAGAAAGGCGACTACAAAGTTAAACGCTTAGATTTTGCTAAAACCTCAGTCATTTTAATGCACGGTAAAGATGGTGAAATTCGTGGATTTCATAATATTTGTTCACACCGTGGCAATAAAGTTGTGGTGGAGACTGGCAATGAAACTTTTGGTTCAAATAAAGCTGCAGTCGTGACTTGCCGTTTCCATGGCTGGGTTTACGATGCTAAAGGTGATTTGGTTAGTGTACCTGAAGAAGAAAAATTCACTTCTTGTTTTGATAAAGGTCATAACGGTCTTGCACCTATTCGTACCCAAGTTTGGGAAGGTTTTATTTTCATCAATTTGGATAATGATGGCACTCAATCGGTAGAAGAATTCTTAGGTGGTATGGGACAGCATTTAGGCGGTTATCCATTCCATGAAATGGAAGAATGCTTTGCCTATAACACAGTTCTGAACTGTAACTGGAAAGTCGCTCATGACGCATTTGCTGAAGCGTATCACGTGGCGACCATTCATGCAGGCTCTTTCCCGAATGTATTCGCATCAGGTTTACAAGAAGTGCAATTGTTTGGTGATCATCGTACTTGCGCTGTGTGCTTAACCAAAAACGCCAATCCAAAACCAGCGGCTGCATTGTCAGGTGAGATCACTGGCGCATCATTGGTGAATCACTATGAACGTGTTCAGCTACCTAAATCAGTCAATCCAAATGATCGTGATGACTTCTCGTTTGAATTATCTGTCATTTTCCCGAATATCTTGGTGCATGTGACTGAAGGTGTATGGTTCACCCATCAGTTCTGGCCGGTCGGTCATAACCAAACCCGTTGGGAGGGTCGCTATTACCTGCCTAAAGCGAAAACCTATTCAGAGCGTTGGGCGCAAGAGTTTGCACAAGTATTACAACGTAATGCGTGGTTAGAAGATACTGCCACCATGGAAGATACCCAAGAAGCACTTGAGTCTCGAGCGAAAAAAGTGATGCATCTACAAGACGAAGAAATCCTGATTCGTCACGGTTACCACGTTCTTGAACAATACCTGAATCGCGCATAAGGAGAATGCACATGTCAAACATCATTTCACAATTGCCAGCTGACTTTTCAAGCTTAGAACCTTATGTCGCGAAATGGGCTTTAGGGACATCGAAACAACGTCATGCAGCACGCTTAAATTCGACTACAGCTGAATTGCAAGCTTTTTACGATGCTATTTTGCCTGAAATGCGCAAGCTACTTGCAGCACTTGACCAATACGCTTTAGGGACCTTGCCTGAAGAGCTGCACAAGTTGTACTGGTTAAGCCTGAGTTTTGCCGAAGTTGCTCCACATATTGAACTTTATAAAGGTTCAGTGGGTGTGCCATACGCCTTTGAAGAAAAGCGTTTCGTTTATGAAACTGGTGATGTAGTTAACGTTTAAAAGGATCTCGAAGATGAGCCAGCACAATCTAGAACAGCGTTTGCACTATCTGGAGACCTGCGAGGTGATTCGTAGCCTGATCGGTCGTTATGCAACAGCGGCTGATCAGCGCAACAATTCAGCCATTTTACAGCATGTATTTCATGAGGATGCCATATGGTGTGCTAAGGGTTTTGGAGAATATCAAGGACGCCAAAATATCTTGAATGCATTGTCAGAGATTGCAGAAGCACAAGTGCTTTGGAGCTTACATATCATGGCGATGCCAGATATTGAAGTCATTGATCAAAATCATGCAAACGCGTCATGGATGCTTTGGGAAGTCTGTAATCTGGCAGATTCATCAACACAACAAAACCAACCAACAACCTGTTGTTTAGGTGGTTTTTATAAAACGGAAGTACGTCGGAATCAATGGGGTGAATGGAAATTTGATCGTGTCGAACTGAATCTGACCTTCAATCAACCTTATCCGAACACAGCAATATAGGCACTGTATCAGTACGGCCTAAGGGGAATTCAAGATGAGAAAAATCGCAATTATCGGTGGTGGACAAGCAGGCTTATTACTCGCGTTCTCGCTACTCGAAAATAAATATGATGTCACTTTATATGTAGATCGCCCTGCGGATGAATTGTTACACGGTCGTATGGTCAGTACCACGATGTTCTTCGCCAATACATTAGAGTTTGAACGCAAACTTGGTTTGAATTTCTGGGATGGTAAAGCCCATCATGGTCAAGCCATTCATGTAGATTTCCGTGGTCCAGATGGTTCAATTGCATTGCCACTTACAGGATTCTTGCATCAGAACAAAGGTATCGCGATGGATCAGCGAACCAAGTATCACCGTTGGTTAGAAGAATATCCACGCCGTGGTGGCAAGCTCATCATTCAAAATGTCAGTCCAGAAGATTTGGAAGTAATCACTGCTGAAAATGATCTGACGATTTTGGCGGCAGGTAAGGGCAATATCACGAGCCTATTCAAACGCAATGAAACACGTTCAGTGCATCAAACACCGCCACGTAAATTGGCTGCTGCACTCGTCGTAGGTGATGATTTGTGTGGTCCAAATAGTTGGCAAGGTCAACCCTCACAGACCTTACATTTCAACTTCGTGGCAGGTGCAGGTGAATACTTCAGTATGCCATTCTACAGTCACACGCATGGTCCATGTCGTAGTTTCTTATTTGAATGTGTACCGAATGGTCCAATGGATATCTTCGATGATGTGACATCTGGCGAAGAAATGGTCCAACGCATGAAAGAAGCAGTTGCCAAAGTAACACCAGATCAAAGCTTCCGTATGGTCGATAATATGGAATTAAGTGATCCAAATGCATGGCTCAAAGGTGCATTCCGCCCTGAAGTTCGAGATCCTGTTGCAACCTTAGATAACGGTGCAAAAATTTGGGGGATTGGAGACACTGTCATTGTAAATGATCCAATCGCAGGACAAGGCGCAAACAATGCAACTCGTATGGTGGAGCATTATTTAGCTGCGATTTTAGCACGAGGTGATGAAGACTTTAGTGCAGATTGGATGACAGAAGTATTCGAGCAATTCTGGGAAAAGTCAGGTCGTTATACCACAGAATTTACCAACTTGCTGTTAAACCCACCAAGTGAAAGCTTATTGCAAGTGTTAGGCGCAGCATCGCAAAACCAAGCCATTGCAGATGATTTTATGGGGCATTTCAACAATCCATGCGGTTTCTGGCCAGCGGTAGATGGTGAAGCTGGGGCAAAAGAGTACTTGTCACGAAAGGAGTTTCAACATGCAGCTGCCTGAATTACTTTGGCAGGATGTTGATCTGGCGGAAGCGAAATCGCTCCGTCAGGCATTTGGTGGCTTTGCGACAGGAGTGGCAATCGTCACTTGCCTAGACCAAGATCAACAACCTGTAGGGTTGACGATTAATTCCTTTAGTTCAGTGTCTTTAGATCCTGCATTGGTGTTATGGAGTTTAGTCAATCATTCTCCGAGCCGATCCATTTTTGAAAATGCTGAATACTTTGCGATCAATATTTTAGGTGCACATCAGCGAGATGTAGGTTTGAACTTTGCTAAGCCGATTGCGGATAAGTTCCAACATGGCACGTGGACTATTCAAGATTGCAAAGCACCTATTTTAGAAGGTTGTGTGGTGCAGTTTGTTTGCAAACGTGAACAACAAATTGAAGCAGGCGATCATCAAATTTTCTTAGGAAAAATTGAGCAATGTCGTCACAGTAACCAACGTCCACTGTTGTTCTGCAAAGGTCAATTTAATGAATGGCCTGAGTACAAGGAGGTTTCATGACAGACTTAAATGGCAAAGTGGTCCTGGTGACAGGTGGTGCAACGCACATTGGTCAAGCCGTGGTGCAAGAATTAAAAAGCTTAGGTGCACAAGTCATTGTTGCCGACATTAATCAAACGCAAGGTCAGCAAGTGGCAGACGCAACCCAAGCGCAATATGAATTTTTAGATCTCGCTAATGATGACAGTATTCGCACATTAAGTGCCAAATTAACACAGTTAGATATTTTGGTGAATTTGGCGTGTTTGTATGAAGATCATGGATCTGCCTCAACACGTCAAGATTGGCAAAATACTTTTAATGTGACCGTGTTTGGTCATGCAGCACTGGTCCAGGCATGTCGACCTTTGCTGCAGGCCAGCGTTGATGGTGCAGTGATCAATATTAGCAGTGTCAGTGCACGCATTGCACAAAAAGAACGCTGGGTCTATCCAGCGTCTAAAGCAACTTTAGAGCAACTCACACAAAGCATGGCACTGGATCTAGCGCAAGATGGTATTCGTGTACATGCACTCTCATTAGGTTGGACTTGGTCAGTACCAATGCAAATGATCTCTGGCGGAGACCGTACCAAGACGGACCGCGTGGCAGGACGTTTCCATGTGTTAGGGCGTATTGCGGATGCAGAGGAAGTCGCACAAGCATTAAGTTTGTTGTGTAGCCCGAAATCAAAATTACTGACAGGCAGTGTGATTCATGCCGATGGTGGTTATCACATTCTAGGTCCTGAAGCCACAGATTCACCCATAGAGGAGTTAAGCCAATGAACATTAAAATGACCAATGTTGCTGAGAAATTTTTGTGTTCAACCTCTGATGTGGAACAGGGTGAGGGACTACAAGTCATCATTGACGGTTATCCGCCATTGGCAGTATTTCATTTAGAAGATGGCGAGTTCTATGTCACCGATGATACCTGTACACATGGTGATGCATCATTGGCAGATGGTGAAATTGATGGCTGTGAAGTGGAGTGCCCATTTCATGCAGGTGCATTCGATATCAAAACAGGTGAACCTTGTGGGGCGCCATGTACAATTCCACTGAAAACCTATCAATCCATCGTGCGTGAAGACAAAGTCTATTTGGTGGAGTGATGCCGATGTATAAAATTCAAATCGAAGGTCAGGGCACATTCAACTGCGCAGCGGATGATGTATTGCTCCGTGGTGGCTTACGTGAAGGGCTAGGCATTCCTTACGAATGTAATGCGGGTGGTTGCGGAACGTGTAAAATCGATGTCCTGTCAGGCGAAGTGGAAAATTTATGGGCAGATGCACCTGGATTAAGCGATCGTGATAAACGTAAAGGTCGGTTACTGGCGTGTCAATGTCGTCCTAAATCGGATTGCGTGATTAAGCTTCGTTTAGATGAAAAATGCGTACCCAAAGTGATTCCAAAATTACAAAAAGTGAAGCTTAAACATGTGCAATTGGTGACTCACGATATTTTGGAAGTGCATTTGCAATCCGATGAACCTGCACAATTTATCCCAGGACAATATGCCTTAGTTTGGGTGAATCAAGAGTTACTTCGTGCCTATTCGATGTCCAATCTGCCGAATGACGACGGTTTATGGGTCTTCCAAATCCGCCGTGTTCCTGATGGTAAGATGACCAATGTACTGTTTGATGAACAGTTGCGTGAACAAGCAGAAATACAAATTGATGGTCCATACGGTTTAGCACATTTACAAGAACAACCTCGTCCGATTGTCTGTGTGGCAGGCGGTTCAGGTCTTGCCCCCATGTTAGCGATTGCACGTGGTGTTGCAGTCAATCCACATTTGAAAAATCACAAAGTCTGGTTTTTCCATGGTGGACGTGAACAGCGTGATTTGTTCACTGAAAATCAATTACGTGACTGGACAGAATTAGGGGAACGCCTCAATTATGTACCTGCAACCTCCTCTGAATTCATTGAAGGTATCCGTTCAGGCTTTATTCATGATGTCATTCAAGATGTATTAGGTGAACAATTGATTGAGCATGAAATCTATTGTGCAGGTCCACCACCGATGGTGAAATCAATTGAACAAATGGCTCACCAAGCTGGTATTCCACAACAACAAATTCATTTTGATCGTTTTTTTTAATCGAACATATCATCTTTCTCCCGCTCAGGCGATGGTTAACCCATCGCCGGTACTGAGCGATCACGACACATCAAGACCATATTGACGATCTGTGCGATAGATTCAGTTCCTAACTTCTGACGAATATGAGTGCGGTGAATTTCTACTGTTTTATGGCTGATATTCAACATTTGTGCAATATGTTTACTCGAAAGTCCATCGACCAATAAATTGATAATCTCACTTTCTCTTGGTGATAAAGATTTCAATTTAATCATCTGTTCTTGACGTTTTTCTTGTTCGATAAAATCTTGTTCAGCAAGTTGTAGACAGGCTTGGATTTGATTAAGCATATGTTGTGGATTAAAAGGTTTTTCTAAAAAATCAAAGGCTCCAGCTTTCATCGCGTTGACCGACATTGGAATGTCGCCGTGGCCAGTCATGAAAATGATCGGCATACGGGTTTTTTGTTGGTTCAATTGTTGTTGTAATTGCAAGCCACTCATTCCTCGCATACGAATGTCAAGAATCAAACATGCAGGCGTTTGCGGGCGCTGATAATTCAGGAATTCAGTAGCACTATTGAATGTTTTGGTTTCGAGTTGCACGGAATCGAGCAACCATGTGAGTGAATTACAAATGTCTTGATCATCATCTATCACATACACAATGGGCTCGGGAACATGAGAATTGGTTAAATACATTTTGTACGCTCCTGTGCTGCCAGAGAGATATTAAAAATAGCGCCGGACTCACCTTCACAGACCCATAAATAACCATGATGGTTTTCAATGATGCTTCGAGACAGAGTTAAGCCAATACCCATGCTGTTGTTTTTACTTGAATAGAAAGATTCAAAAATTTGTTCTGGATTTTGCCCTTCGAGTCCAGGCCCATTATCTGCAATTGCAATTCGAGCATGTTGGTTATGTTGCCAAGTGCGGATATAAATGTCCCTTTCACCCTCAGGGTTAGTTTGTAGAGCATCGACCGCATTGAAGACGAGATTGATAATGACTTGGCTAAAGAGCGTTTCATCTGCTGATATAAAAATAGGCGAAACACTTAATTCATAATGGATGGTACATCCACCTTGATCTGCTTTAAGCTTAATCAAAGGATGTAACTCTTGAATAAGATGACTCACAGAATGAATCTGGAAATTCGCTTCGCCTTTACGTAAAAAGCTTCTCATGCTGTGAATAATGCCATTGACGCGATGTGTTTGATTTAAAGCAGCATTGAGGGCATCAAGAGTCTCTTGTGTGTTGGCTAAACCGTTTTGAATGCGAATAATACTACCTCCAACGTAATTGTTGAGTGCAGCCAGTGGTTGATTTAATTCGTGGGCGAGCGCTGTAGCCAGTTCGCCCATCGTTTTGCAACGTGACATATGACCAAGTTGCTTTTCACGAGCACGTGCTTTTTCTTCAGCCTTAATACGCTCAGTGATATCACGATAATTCACCAAAATTCCCTGAATATCAGGGTGATCTAATAAATTACGATAGGTTGCCTCGTGGTGTCGCCATTTTCCATTGTGGTGCAAGATTTTGTAATGAATCACACCAACTGCACGTTGTTCTGTTTTCTTAAATAGAAGCTGTCTGACTTTAATACGATCATCAGGATGAATTGCAGTTAACACATTCTTATTGAGTACAAAGCGATCCCGATAACCAAGAATACCTTGTAATGATGGGCTGGCATAAAGTAGTTTGCCTTGTAAGTCGAGAATAGCAATTCCATCTCCAGAATGCTCAAGCAGCATTTTGAAATATTGATCTTTAGACTGTAGAGCATATTGATACTTTTTGATTTCGCTGATGTTACGTACTAGAGCGAGAAGCTTTGGTTTATTTTCAATCTCAACTTTTTTAAGACATACTTCAACTGGGATATGACGTTGGTCTTGAGACTCTATTAACCATTCAAATGTGATTGCTTCGTCTTTTGTAGTGGCGGCCTGTTGAACTTTTCGGAGTGCATGATGCAAATCAAAACCATGTTGAAAAGCACTGATCTTTTCAACGTTCATTTGTGTCAATTCAGATTTACTATATCCAGTAAGTTCTACAGCGGCTTCATTGGCATCCATAAATTGGACACTGCCAATATCATGTACAAAAATTGCATCGCCCGCTTTATCAAAAATAGTTTGATAATATTGTAAGCTGGTCATTGTAGGTCCTTACCTGAGATGGCTTCCGGCTATCGGGTATAGGGTGAAATATCGTCACTGATAAATCATTTTTTTTATAAGTAAATACTGCATTAAGGGGCAGCATCTTGCAATTAGACTTAGGGTCTAATTACATACTTTTAACATATAAAAATATTCATGTGAAAAATTTATCAGTGATCTCAATGTTATGCAATTTAGATACCATGTTACTTCAACTGATTTAGGTGACAGTTACACGAGGAATGTTAGCTCAAAAAATATCATCTTTTTATCTAACGAATAAAATCAAACTTTATGCTATCTACATACAATCCTTTTTTGATTAGTCATTACACTGGATGAGGCATAGAATAAAACCCGTCAGTCCTACTCATTAAAGTGATATTTTTATGGCGTTCAGTTGGATTCTCTTTACCCTCATGGCTGCTTTTATGCAGGCTTGGCGCAATGCTTTTCAAAAACAATTGAGTACCACTGTCGATGTATGGGGCGTCACCCTTGCACGCTTTATCTTCGCCTTGCCTTTTGCATTGATTTATTTGAGTAGCCTTTATCACTTCTCACCTGTAACAGCGACTGTTCAATTTACGACAAAATATTGGGTTTATATTTTTATCGCAGGCATTAGCCAAATTTTAGCCACTGCATTGATGGTGCAGTTATTTAAACAAAAAAACTATGCCATTGGCGTGGGACTGGCTAAAAGTGAAGCGATCTTAGCTGCAATCATTGGCGTTGCTTTTCTCTCTGATCATTTGTCATGGTTGGCATGGTTTGGGGTGTTACTGGGTGGTTTTGCTGTGTTTCTGTTGAGTCGGGGACATGGTTTTACTGGATTTTCACCCAAAACACTGATGATTGGCATCGGGAGTGGTTTGTGTTTTGCTATCACTTCACTATTGGTTAGAGAGGCCAGTCTTGAACTAACAATGTTGCCAACAATTCATCGCGCTGCATGGGTATTACTGTCGGTGATTGGCTTTCAATGCTTGAGTATGCTTTTGTATCTGAGCTTATTCAGTCGTCAAACGCTGCTGGCGATGTGGCAACGTCTAGGACTGACCTTTAAAGTCAGTGTATGTAGTTTTATGGCATCACTGGGATGGTTTACCGCCATGAGCATGATGAGTGTACCAGTGGTGAAAACACTCGGTCAGATTGAGATTCTGTTTAGTTTGTTGATCTCCGCTTACTTCTTTAATGAAAAGTTAGCGAAAGCCGAACATTGGGGATTAGCCTTAGTTGTAATTGCAGCAATCTTGGTGATCTGGGCTTAAATATTTTTAGAGATCATCAAATATTATTTAATAAGAAAGAAGGGGATGCACCAATAGATTTCATGTTGGCATGAATAATGCTTAATTTTGATGCGTAAATGGATTGATGTTGAACAAGACATTTCGCGAGTTGAAATTAAAGCAAAGTATTCAAGCGACAATAGGAAAGGCATGAAAATCTATACTCAAAGAATAGAAGCAGTGACAGAAGATCAAGCTTTCGAAACTGTGCAACTCAACTTTGATACACGACAAAAGAGCCGTTTTCGTGCAACTTTAGTTACAGGGTGCGATATTGGTGCAGATTTACCGCGCACAGGTATTCTTCGCGGCGGATCATTTATTGCAACTGAATCAGGTGACTTACTGCGTGTGGATGCATTGCCTGAACGCCTGATGTGTGTCCAAGCTTCATCTGAATTTGAGCTTTTGAAAGCAGCCTATCATTTAGGTAATCGTCATGTCCCTCTTATGCTCACGCCTAGTGCACTATATTTTGAACCTGATCATGTCTTAGCCGAAATGGTCGAAGGATTGGGTTTACTGGTCACGGAAGTGGATCATCCATTTGAGCCAGAAAGTGGTGCTTATGCTCAGCATGGACATGATCATCGTCTCAGCCCAATCAAAGCGATTCATGCTCATGCGCATCACTAATGCAGCTCACTTACTCAAACTGTTAACTTTGTCCTCTACAGCTTTGCCTGTAGGCGCTTATTGCTATTCACAAGGTGTTGAAAGTGCGATCGATCAAGGTTTGATCCATGATGAGCAATCCAGTATTGCGTACTTCGAAGAAGTTCTGGAAATGCTTTTGGTTCGTTTTGAGCTACCTGTATTGAAGCGTTTGATGCAGGCCCATGATGATGAACAGCAGTTTAATCATTGGGCGCAGTTCTATCGTGCTAGTCGTGAAAGTCGTGAGTTATTAGCTGAATCTCAGCAGTTGGCATTTTCCTTGAACGCATGGATTAAAGATGTATTGAAAATGCCCGTTACGGTCAAAAAACAACTTGGATTTGTACCCGTATATGCTCAGTTATGTGGGCGATTGAATCTGAATATCGAAGATGTTTTAACGGCGTATACGTTTACTGTTTTAGAAAACCAAGTACTTGGCGCAGTCAAAACTGTGCCGCTCGGTCAGATGAGTGGTCAACGAATTTTGTGGCATTTACATGGCTTAGTCCCAGACGCCATAACGCATGCAATGTGTATAGAAGACCATCAACTCAGCAGTGCCTTACCTCAATATGCCATGCTCAGCATGTCTCATGAAACACAATATTCGCGTTTATTTAGATCTTAAAAATTATCATAAGGAATCAATCATGTCAGAACGTTCTCCTTTACGTGTCGGAATTGGTGGACCAGTCGGCTCTGGTAAAACAGCACTGACTTTAAATTTATGCCGTGCATTGCGTAATAAATACAATATGGCGGTGGTGACCAATGATATTTACACCAAAGAAGATTCCAACTTCTTAACTCGTCATGAAGCCATGTCACCCGATCGTATTGTGGGGGTGGAAACTGGCGGTTGCCCTCATACGGCTATTCGTGAAGATGCCTCAATCAATTTGGCAGCGATTGATGACTTATGTGAAAAGTTTGCTGGTCTAGAGTTAATTATCATTGAAAGTGGTGGTGATAATTTGGCAGCAACGTTTAGCCCTGAACTGTCTGATCTGACGCTATATGTGATTGATGTTGCTGGTGGTGAAAAAATTCCACGTAAAGGCGGTCCAGGCATTACCAAGTCTGACTTACTGATTATCAATAAAACAGATCTGGCGCCAATGGTTGGAGCGAATTTGCAGGTGATGGATCAAGATGCCAAGCGTATGCGAGGAGATAAACCGTTCTTGTTTTCAAACATGAAAACTGAAGATGGTTTAAACGAGATTATCAGTTTTATTGAAAAACAAGGTTTATTCAAAGCTTAAACAAGAGGGCTTAAAGGATGAAACAATGCAATAAATTCGGTCTATTCATTCTGGCAAGTGTTCCGAGCCTTGTAATGGCACATCCAGGCCATCATCACCATGACGCTAATTTTTGGACGGGCTTCATTCATCCGTTTACAGGATTGGATCATTTGATGATGGCACTCAGTTTCGGCGTTTTGATGTGGAGCATGTCTAAAATTTGGAAGATGATTGGGGCATGGGGCTTGCTTACAGCGCTCGTTGCTGGATTCAGTTTGGGTGCGCATGGAATTATTCCGAATGGCGTTGCAGAAATTGGAATTGTAGGTTCATTGTTCATCTTAGCTGTAAGTTTATGGACCAAATCGAACAGAATTTTTCCAGTTGCAGCAGTGTTTCTATCAGTTTTTCATGGTTCAGCACACGGAGCTGAATTAGCGATGAATGGAAATGTTGGCGTTCAGATTTTAGGCATGATTACTGCCATGGCAATGATTTATGCTCTTGGACTGGGTTTAGGGGCATTGATGGTGAAATTTGTTCCACAAGGTAAAAAGATTGTAGGTGTACTAGCAGCATTGGTTGCAGTAATTGGTTTAGCGTGATCAAACTTGGCAAAATAAAAAACTCCGCAAGCGCGGAGTTTTTTTATTCATCAGGGTAATCAGCCACCATTCGCAAGACTTTCAAGCGCTTCCCAGCGCTCTAATTTCTCTAAAAGTAACTCATCAATTTCAGTAAGGCGAATCGAAAGTTGAGTTGCTTTGTCACTATCTGTCACAAATAAAGAACCATCTGCTAAAAGCGCATTAATCTCGGCTTGTTCCTTTTCCAAAGCTTCCATTTCAGCAGGAAGTTGTTCTAAAGCACGTTGATCTTTATAGCTTAGTTTTACTTTTTTAACTGCGGGTGCAGGGGTTGCCGCCGCTTCAGCTTTTGCAGCTGCTTTCTTCACCGCAGATTTCTGATCGACTACAGTTTGATCAGGACGTTGCATGAGGTAGTCTTGATAACCACCGACATATTCATCGATATTGCCTTTGCCATCGAATACCCAAGTTGAGGTCACGACATTGTCCATAAAGGCACGGTCATGCGAGATCAACAATAAAGTTCCTTTGTAATCACTGAGCATCTCTTCAAGCAGCTCAAGCGTCACCATATCCAAGTCATTGGTTGGCTCATCCATCACGATGAGGTTCGATGGTTTAAGCAGTAATTTCGCTAATAAAATGCGGTTACGTTCACCGCCAGAAAGGGCTTTTACAGGTGTACGAGCACGCTCAGGGGAGAACAAGAAATCTTGTAAATAGCTATAGATATGACGACGTCCGCCATTGATATCGACAAAGTCTGACCCTTCGGCCACGTTGTCTTTTACCGATTTTTCAAGATCGAGCACGTTACGAAGCTGGTCAAAATAAGCCACTTCGAGTTGTGTCCCTGTTTTGACCGTACCTGAGTGTTCTTGTTGACCCAAAATTGCTTTGATTAGCGTGGTTTTACCTACACCGTTATCGCCCACGAGACCAATACGATCTCCACGCAGAACCAGTGCATTAAAATCTTTGATAATTGGAGTGTTGTCGCCAAATTGCACACTGAGGTTTTCAATTTCGAAGACCACTTTGCCTGAACGTTGAGCATCTTGGGTAGCCATGCTCACTTTGCCTTGCTGCGAACGGCGGGCTTTAGATTCTTCACGTAATGCTTTTAAGGCACGTACACGACCTTCGTTACGGGTACGACGTGCTTTAATGCCTTGACGAATCCAAACTTCTTCTTCTGCTAGCTTTTTATCGAACAGCGCATTTTGTTTTTCTTCAGCTTCCATCTGTGCAGCTTTGAGTTCGAGGTAACGTGAATAGTTCCCTTCATAACTGCGTAAGATGCCACGATCCAGTTCCACAATACGTGTAGCAATACTGTCTACAAATGAACGGTCATGCGAAATGAAGAGTAATGTTAAATTATTTTGATCGAGTAAGAATTTTTCTAACCACTCGATACTTTCAACATCTAAATGGTTCGTTGGTTCGTCGAGTAACAAAACATCAGGTTGGGTGAGTAGTGCGCGTGCAAGAAGCACACGACGTTTACGACCACCTGAAAGATCAGCTAAATCAGCATCAGGATCAAGTCCCATTTTACTGAGGATTGAATTCACTTTAGTTTCAAGTGCCCAACCATCTAATTGATCCATTTTATGTTGCAAGTTACCCATGCGATCGCAAGCTTCCATATCGCCGAGTACACAAGCTTCGCTTGCTTCGTGATAAGCTCTAAGAATAGAAGCTGCTTCACCTGCGCCATCTGCCACAATATCTGCAACACGTCCCGAGTCCATTGGCACGTCTTGAGCCAGCATAGAAATGGTGATGCCATTTTGCAGGGAAACTTCACCAGCATCAGGCAATAAACTTCCATCAATGAGTTTAAGTAAAGTAGACTTACCCTCACCATTACGGCCAATCAAACACACTCGTTCGCCGCGTTCTAAACTAAAATTCGCGCCGTCGAGTAAGTACGGTCCACCAAATGCGAGTTGGACGTCCCTTAAGGTAATATAGGCCATAATGTTTCCTGAAATCCCCTGATGAGGACTTATAATGTCGAATCAAAAAAATCTAAATGAGCAGGCGTCATTTTCCGCACCCATAGAAGATTTGCAAGTCCGAATTGCATTTTTAGATGAATTAGTTGATCAGTTAAATATTCAAATTGCATTACAAAGCCGTGAAATCAGCGATTTAAAGAAACAAATGCAAATTTTGTATCAACGTGTTGAAGCTACTCATGCTGACGATGGTGTTGCTCCATTTGATCCAATTTTGGATAAACCGCCACATTATTAAGACGTGACATAAATACTGATTATTTATCAAGAAGTATGCGTAAATAGTTTGACCTTTGATATGAAGGTCGTTGTAATAGTCTTTTCACTTGCCGAATTCTGAATCTTATCCTATGAGCGCTAAAGTTGTCCTAATAGATCTTGAAAATAACATGCCGACTTCGACGTTATTTCGGGAGATTGTGCAACATTACACCACGACCTATCTATTTCATTCGAAAGGGAGTTTTCATTACAGTCTCACTGATTTGACTGAATTTGCGAGTTGGATTAGTAGTGGTCAAATTGTCATTTTAGAAATGCTTGAGGCAAAAGAAAAAGAATTTGAGTACGCTGTGATTGTGGGGCAAATCTTGGCATTGGTTGAGCATGGCGCAGAGATTGATGTGATTTCTGCACGAGACTGTAGCACCATGTTGGCTGACATGATGCGAGCTTCTGGCATTCAATGTAATTTGATACAGGTACAACCAGAGCAACCTGTGTCAAAACTCAAATACAACGTGCCTTCAGTTGAAACTATTCGTCAAAATCATGATTTATTTAAAGTAAAGCAGTATTGTGATGTTGTGGTTCGTATGGAAGGGAAGCCCAACACCTTAGCTAAGCTTAAAAACTCGATCGAGAATACGTTGAGAATAAATGACGAGCACAGCGCTAAATTGATTGGCATGCTGATTAATTTAAAGGTAGTTAAAAAAGAAGGTGAGCAAATTTCCTTTCGTAAAAAGGTATTAAAGCAGTGGGCTCAATTGGATATGAATGTTGATGAAGATGTAGTAGCAGACCACAAGCTTGGGCAGGTAGATGCGTTATTGGCGAAGCTACATATCGAAGCAAAAGACATTTTAGCTGAAATTGAAGAGTCACAAGACATTCAACATATTCAGAGTGATTTGTTTAAAAATTTTGAAAAAATAGATCCTGTCCAGCTGGAAGTCATCCAAAAATTGAATGCTTTAAAATCCGGAAAGCCTAAAGATATTTATGAACTGCGTGATTTATTAGAACAACTATTTCCAAAATCAGATGTGCGGTTATTGCTTAAGGAAATGATTGATAAAGGATATATTTATTGGAATGGTCATGAAGTACTTTATAGCCATGAGATGTTTTTGAACTAAAAATGCCTCGAAAAAAAGCGATGATTTTATCGCTTTTTTTTATTTCAGTTGCACTGTGCTTAGGTGAGTTATACCACATCATGCCTTATTTGGTTCAGGTCTCAATACTGGTTTCATGCCGCTATAAATCGTATTTTTAATTTTCAACTTGCCTTTTATATTCGGCTTATGCAACTCTAATATAAGAAGCAAAAGGTGAACTATGGAAAATGCTGGACTTTGGATAACGATTCTTATCGTTGTTTTTGTGCTGGGCTCGATCTTCGGATTACGTGTAAATCCAAGAGAAAAAGCTTTGGGGATCATGCGTGAGAAAGCGCGAAAAATGGGATTACACCCGCGTTTGATTGCTGCACCTTCATGGACCAATATTCCAATGGCATCAGAAAATCGTGCCAGTATGGTAGCGTATTACAGCGTTATCATTCCTGATGGTCGCCTACCTTTAATGCGCGCATTGGTTGAAAATGAAAAACTTAAGGTTGTTCACGGGAATGAGAAATTTAATGATTTCCCCATTGCATTAAAAGGGATTTATGCTATTGATATGCAGTCTAATTGCGTCGGTTTGTACTGGAAGGAAGAAGAAGATCTTCATGCTACACAACTTGATGAAATGAAAGCACTTTTACACAAATTGGCTGAAATTTAATTTTTTAATCTTATAGGAATAACGGTTCACTATGGCGAATGCTCCTAAGTCCACATCCAAAAGCGCTACAGCTCAATCGTCAGAAGCTGGAAAAAAACGTGCTTTAGTGATCGTCGAGTCGCCTGCTAAAGCGAAGACCATTAATAAATACTTAGGTTCAAACTACATTGTGAAATCATCTGTGGGTCATGTCCGTGACTTACCAACAGGTGCTTCAAAAAGTACGGAAAAGAAACCAGTAACACGTACCAAACAGACTGCTGAAGAGAAAGCTGAAAAAGCTCAACAGGCACTGATCAATCGTATGGGGGTAGACCCTGAGCACGGTTGGAAAGCACACTATGAAGTGCTTCCTGGTAAAGAAAATGTTGTTTCAGAACTGAAAAAGCTTGCTTCGCAGGTTGACGAGGTCTATCTCGCAACTGATTTGGACCGTGAAGGAGAAGCGATTGCTTGGCATTTAAAAGAAGTTATTGGTGGTGATGACTCTCGTTATAGACGTGTGGTTTTCAACGAAATTACTAAAAATGCCATTCAAGAAGCATTTAAACAGCCTGCTCGTTTAGATATTGATAAAGTCAATGCACAACAAGCACGCCGTTTCCTTGATCGTATTGTTGGCTTTATGATTTCACCACTATTGTGGGAGAAGATCGCACGTGGTTTATCTGCGGGTCGTGTACAGTCAGTTGCTGCGAAACTTGTGGTTGAGCGTGAGCGAGAAATTCGTGCTTTTATTCCTGAAGAATATTGGCAAGTTTTTGCAGATACCAAATCTAAAAAAGATGATATTCGTTTAGAAGCAGTCAAACAGTCAGGTAAGACATTAAAACTTCAAAACAAAGCACAAACAGATGCTTTATTAGATGTTTTAAAAGACGCTGAATTCAAAGTTGCTGCCCGTGAAGATAAACCGACCAAAGTTAATCCGAGCGCACCTTATATCACCTCGACCTTACAACAAGCAGCAAGTACTCGACTCGGTTTCTCTGTAAAGAAAACGATGACGATGGCACAGCGCTTGTATGAGGCAGGTTATATCACCTATATGCGTACCGACTCTACATTCTTGAGTGATGATGCGGTCAATATGGTACGTGGACATATCGAAACTGAGTATGGTGAAAAATATCTCCCTGCAAAGCCAAACCGTTTTGGAAATAAAGCAGGTGCGCAAGAAGCCCATGAAGCGATTCGTCCATCAAACGTCGCACTGAAGGGTGATCAACTTGCGGGTGTAGATCGCGATGCTCAGCGTCTATATGATCTGATTTGGCGTCAGTTTGTTGCATGTCAAATGACACCTGCTGAATATTTGTCTTCGACGATCTTGGTTGACGCGAATGGTGTAGAGCTTAAAGCTAAAGGTCGTACTTTGGTATTTGATGGCTTTACGAAAGTACGTGGCCAGAACAAGTCGGATGATGATGTTTTACTGCCTGCTGTGAAAGTGGGTGAAGTTCTACAACTTCAAAAGTTAGATCCTTCGCAACATTTCACTAAACCGCCTGCACGTTTTACAGAAGCATCATTGGTGAAAGAGCTTGAGAAAAAAGGCATTGGTCGTCCTTCAACTTACGCAGCGATTATTTCAACGATCCAAGATCGTGGCTATGTGAAATTGGATAACCGTCGTCTCTATGCAGAGAAGATGGGTGAAATCGTTACAGATCGTTTGGACGAAAGTTTTAACAACTTAATGAATTATGCATTTACTGCAGATCTAGAAGGTCAACTGGATAAAGTTGCAGATGGTGAGCGTAATTGGAAAGAGTTATTAGATAGTTTCTATGGTGATTTTAAGAAACGTCTGACTACTGCACAGGGTGAAAATGGCATGCGCCGTAATCAGCCTGTTGAAGTTGATGCTGTGCATTGTAAAGAATGTGATCGTCCGATGCAGATTCGTACCGGTACCACAGGTGTATTCTTAGGTTGTTCTGGCTATAACTTACCACCGAAAGAACGTTGTAAAGGTACACTTAACTTAACGCCAGTAGAGTCTTTGGCTGCATTATCTGATGATGAGTCTGCAGAAACCGCAGATTTAATGTCGAAAAAACGTTGCCCAATTTGCGAAACAGCAATGGATAGCTACGTTATTGATGGTGGTCGTAAACTTCATATTTGTGGGAACAATCCAGACTGCGAAGGTTTTGAGCTTGAAGAAGGTGAGTTCAAAATTAAAGGGTACGATGGTCCAACAATTCCATGTGACAAATGTGATGGTGAGATGCAGTTAAAGACAGGGCGTTTTGGTCCTTATTTTGCCTGCACAAGCTGTGAAAATACACGTAAAGTATTGAAGAATGGTCAACCAGCACCTCCTCGTGTCGACCCGATTAAAATGGAACATTTGCGCTCAACGAAACATGACGACTTTTTCGTATTACGTGATGGAGCAGCAGGCTTATTCTTAGCAGCAAGTAAATTCCCTAAAGTGCGTGAAACTCGTGCTCCTAAGGTTGCGGAATTGCGTACGGTTGCTGAACAGCTAGATCCAAAGTATCAGTTTATTCTGCAAGCGCCAGATACTGACCCTGATGGAAACCCAACTTTAGTGAAGTTTAGTCGTAAAAATCAAGCGCAATATATTGGTTCTGAAACGCCTGAAGGTAAACAAACGAAATGGTCTTTGATTTACCAAGATGGTAAATGGATTGAAGCTTAACGTTTAAATAACAGAAAATGCTGACCTAGGTCAGCATTTTTTTATGACATTAAATTTATTGTCTTACACATACTCTTGAGAGATTTTCTATTTCTGTATCAAATAGAATGAAATTCGCAATCATTTCTTTGTTATCGAGTTTTTTAATTAGTAATTTCACAGCATCAGGATCAGCTAAAGCTGATTTAAGGTTTAATTGCTCTTCAACTTGAGCATTGTCTATTTCAAATTTCAGTAATTTATTTTGATCAATTGTGAGTATATGTTCTTGTAAACTCCATTGAGCTTCAGATTGGGTATAAGCAATTGCTTTCTCGTTATCTTTAATAAAGGTCATTTGATTTTTTTCAAAATATTGACCATTTGGTTTGAACTCAGACACTATTTCGTTTTTCGCAGCATAACCCATGTAATCCATTTCTTCAGTACATTTCCATTTGGCTGAAAGTGCTGATAATTGAATATTTTCACTACTGTGTGAATTGGTTGCAGACGAGCTGGTAGCTTGATTACATACAAAAATGAATGTACACAGCACTAAAGTTTTTTTAAATATTTGATATTTTTGCATTGTTATACCGTTATTTTTTTTGGGGAATTGTAAGTTTATTACAATATATATAAGGGTTCTATTTGAAAAATTGAAAATCTCAATGTAATAAATAAGTATCTGAATTAATTTAAATATGAGAATAGCAATAAAGTATGCAGCAAAGGATAGAAACTTTTATTTTGGCTCCCGACTCTTTCAAAGAAAGCATGCCTGCTGAGCAGGTATGCATGATTATGAAAAATGCCATCCATAAAGTCTTACCCGATGCACAATGTATTTTGAATCCAATGGCAGATGGTGGTGAAGGAACCATTGATGCATTGGTCATGGCAAAATCAGGATTAAAAATCGCGTGCGAAGCACAAGGCCCATTCGCTAATCAGCGTGTCATGACTCATTTTGGATTAATTGATCAGGGACAAACAGCAGTCATTGAAATGGCGAAAGCCAATGGCATTCATCTCATACCACCTCATTTAAGAAATCCTTTGTTCACTAATACTGTAGGAACAGGGCAACTGATTGCTGCAGCTCTCGAATTCGGGGTGAAAAAGATCATCATCGGATTGGGTGGGAGTGTGACCAATGATGGTGGTGCTGGTATGGCGCATGCTTTGGGCGTGAAATTTATTAATCAATATCATGAAGCATTTGAGCCAACAGGTGGAAACTTAAACCAAATCGATTCCATTGATGTGTCACAACTCGACCCAAGATTGACTAAAACAGATATTGTTATTGCTTCAGATGTAAACAATCCATTATGTGGTCCACTTGGCGCATCTTATATTTTTGGTCCGCAAAAAGGGGCAACACCTGAAATGGTGCAAGTATTGGATCATAATTTATTGCACTTTGCAGGGGTGGTAGAGCAGCAGCTTTTAGTCGATTTACGTCATCGATCTGGTGCTGGTGCAGCAGGTGGTTTGGGATTTGGTTTGATGGCATTTACAGGCGCAGATATTCGATCGGGTGCTGAATTAATCATTGAGGAAACTCAATTGGCTGAAAAAATTGCGCAAGCTGATTATGTATTTACGGGTGAAGGGAAAATTGATACTCAGACTCAATTTGGTAAAACCCCATTTGCCGTTGCTCAAGTCGCATATCGGCACAACAAGCCTGTATTTGCATTCGCTGGTAGAGTTGGTGAAGGGGTAGAACCATTGTACGAACAAGGGTTTCATCACATCTGTAGTATTAATCCTCTGGATCAAAGTTTGTCAGAATCCTTGAAAAATGCAGTTCAGAATTTAGATTTAACGGTACAAAATATCGTAAGGCAGTATATCTAATCCTCTATGTAAGTGGGCTTTGAGGTTTAAAACTGAAGCGTGTTTGTATTTTCTAAATCTAGCTCTGTTAAACTATTGTTATTGTAAAATTGATGAGTAGCGATGAGTTTAGACAGCCTGATTGATGAATTAAATCCTCAACAAAAACAAGCTGCAACCACAGAAGCCTTACATAGTTTGGTGTTGGCGGGTGCGGGCTGTGGTAAAACCAAAACGATTGTGGCACGTGCTGCTTATCTTATTGATCAAGGTGTACCCGCCAATCAAATTCAAATTTTGACGTTTACGCGTCGTGCTGCCAGTGAAATCGTGGCGCGTGTCGAATTGGCACTCGGTGAACAAGCAAAAGGATTACGAGCATCAACATTCCATACTTTTTGTATGTACTTGCTGCGTCGTATACCAAAAGCTTTCGGCTTAGCGCAATTCTCAATTATTGATCGTGATGATCAACTCATGATGTTTCGTTTGATACGTGGTAAAGATGATAAGAAGAATCCCAATCAGCTCCCGAAGCCTGCTGAATTATGTGATCTGTATTCATATGCTAGAAATACGCGTCAAAAGCTAAGTGTTGCCATAGAAAAGCAAATGCCTGAATTCTTAGCAATGAAAGACCTGATTGCAGAAATCATGAAAGAATATGAAACTCGAAAGCAGGCACGCAGCTTTCTTGATTATGACGATATTCTTGCGATCGTGGCATCAGCTTTAGCACAGTCTGAGGGTCTAGTCGATTATGTGGCCTCGATTTGCAGACATATGCTTGTGGATGAAATGCAAGACACCAATCCATTGCAATGGGCGCTATTAGAGCCTTTAAAGGATCGAGTAAGTTTGTTTTGTGTCGGGGATGATGCTCAATCGATTTATGGTTTTCGTGGAGCAGATTTCGAAAACATTCATCATTTTAAAGAGCGTGTGCCAGCAGCACAGATCTTTAAATTAGAAAAAAACTACCGATCTACTCAAGAAATTTTAGATTTATCAAATTGGTTGCTTGATCAAAGTGAGATTAAATATGACAAGCGCTTAAATGCGTATCGAGGTACAGGCATAAAGCCTAAAATTCATATTTTCCCGAATGAGTTTGATGAAGCAAAATGGATTGCCATAGATATTAAAGAGCGACATTTGCTTGAGGGAAGTCCTTGGCGCGATCATATGGTTCTGGTACGTTCAAGCTTTGCAGCTCGTCATATTGAAGCAGCTTTCATTGCAGCCAATGTCCCATATCGGTTTATTGGTGGTATGAAACTTCTTGAAACTGCGCATGTTAAGGATTTACTGAGTTTACTACGGGTCATTGCCAATCCTTCAGACGATATTGCATGGATGCGGTTTTTGACGCTTTGGGATGGGGTCGGTGATGTTGGCGCAAGCCGTTTAGCGCAACAGTTGTTACAGGACCCTCAAGATGACGTCATTGCGGAAAAACTAGAAAAATTTGGACGTATTCCTGCTGATGCTCTACTCATTATGAAGCAGTTGAATGTGTTAAAGACTGAAGTTCAAGCTTGCGTAAGCTTGGCAATTCAGGCAATAGAAATTCAGTTGAGTGAAAATTACAAAAAGGATTGGGGGCGTCGTCAAGGAGACTTTGAGTTGGTGAAACAGTTAGCTTCAAAACATACTCAGTTAAGTGAGTTTTTAGAAGCCTACGTGCTTGATCCAGTTTCAATCAGTGAAATCGAACGCCAGTCAGATACTGATGTTGTTACCTTGATCACGATACATTCTGCTAAAGGAACTGAACAAAAAGTTTGTTACGTGGCGAATGTGACACCTGGTCAGTATCCACACGCAAGAGCTCAAGGGGATTTTGATGAAGTTGAAGAAGAACGCCGTGTCCTTTATGTGGCACTTACCCGTGCACAAAATGAATTGATTCTAACCAAGCAAAATTTGGTGACGTGGGCGAGGGAACAAGTCGATGAACAGGGGCGAAAAATCGAAAGCTATTTTCTCAATGATCTTTCAAGACATTTGTGTACAAGTGAAACACATTATAAAACCAGACAGCAAACGGTTAAGAGTGCTTTGATTGAGCGACAGTCGATTAATTTAGATTTTGGGATTGATCTCGATTAAACTATCTAGATTGTTTCATACAAAAAGTAGAGTAGGCGCGTACTTTTTGGTTTTTTTGCCTATCTTCTTAAGGTTTTTTCATGAAAATTTTAGTTCGTAACTTAGAGCGCAGCATTACTGAAGCTGAGATTCTGGAGTTATTTCAGCAGTTTGGAACAGTAGACTCATGTACATTGGTGTTAGATGCTGCAACAGGCAAATCGAAAGGATTTGCCTTTGTTGAAATGCCACATGGCCGTGAAGCTGTGAAAGCAATTAAGGGGCTGAACACCCGTAAAGTTAAAGGTGCAGGTATTCGAGTAAAAGCTGCAGACGAAAAGCCAGAAGCATAACTTGATGTCTAAATAAAGTAGGAGCAGTTATTGCTCCTTTTTATTTGATATTTTATTTAATTTTACTAATAAATATGAATCTTTTTTAGCTTTTTTGACCAACTTTTGTACTTTGAAGAGTTGACATATTTTTGAAATGTATTTCTGTTATATATTAATATTTTTATTAAAAACATACATTTAAAATCACATTTATATACAAATTATTGTGAAGTATATCTTAATAATAGATTGAATAAGTTTGAGTGAAGTGTGTAGTATAAAAGCTCCATTATAAAACCCCAAAAGGTTATAAAAATGTCTATTCAAGAATTAAATCATCTAGAAACAGAAATCGTATCAGGTGCAGGTACGTTAATCGGTGACACGCTTCAAAACGCATCAAACCTATTTTCGAGCACATTGAATGTTCAAGCTCCAATTTGGAAGCCATTGAGCCTAATTCCTGGTGTTGGTACAGTTCATCAAGCAATTGATGTTGGCTTCCTTGCGATTTCAGAAGGTCTTTACAGGGCTGGAACACTGTTAGGTGGCGATCAAGATCAGGTCAAATTTCATTATGACAATGAAAAAGGCGATGGGACTTATAATCCATTAGGAATTTTTAAGGGTATTGTTCGCTAATATAACCTTAGATTCATTCGAAAGGGTCAGCCATGCATTTGGCTGGCTTTTTTATTTAAGCAGTATGCATTAATCATCAGGCTTTCAATCAATCTTGTTGATCTAAAATTAATCTTGATTTTTTTCTTAAAAGCATTGCGTGATATGGCGTCAACATTTAAGTTGTATGACATAAATGTTGTTAGGAAGTTTTCATGTCTCGTGTTGCTCGTTTTCATGCAGATCGCACTAATCAAAAACTCTATTTTGCCCGTCTATCATGTCAGCAAGCAGAACAGACAGAGCATATTCAACAAGCTCAAGCCCATCGTGAAGCGGCAGTCTTTCATTTGCATGGAGCGGTCTTGGCATTTTTGCAAGAGTTGGTGCGTTATTACCGTTTAAATGATTTTTCACCTACATTAAAATCTATTGAAGAGCATATGGCCGCTAAAGGGCAAGTTTCTCCAGAAATCACCGTGTTACAGCATCTTGCAAAGGATGGTTTTATTGCAGAACTAAAGCGCGCTTATCGTATGTGCCAGTATGCACCTGAACCAAGTGCACCAGAACCTGAGGATGAGACTTCTTCAAATCTTATTATTAAAGTCACGCAGACACCTCAAGCGTGGTTGCCAGACACTCAAATTCTTCGAGAGTGGCATCGTGACTTAACCCATCTTATTGACGGTTTTCGTAACGAAATGGTTGAGTTTTAATTGTAATCATGACAGTTTTAAACGATTAGACTTGAAATATAAATTTTAGAACTTATATAAAATAGTCTAAGCAATGCAAAGTGCATTCAGCATTTTGCCACCATGTGAATCATGGAGGGTATATGTCTATAGAGCAATTGAAAGAATTATTCGGAACACAAGAAGCAATTTTAGAATTGGTGCAACTTGAGAATGGCGAGTTAGCGCTTCGTCACGCTGCATCTGAAGATGAGCCACTTGTGAAAATTCAATTTAATGATGAAGTGAAAGCTTTATTAGGTGATCATATGCCTTTGATTGCCCAACACATGATTCAGGCTGCGTTATTTGCACTTCTCGAAAAACAATCGAATGAATGGCATGCGGAAGTCGTAGATGAAAAACCACAGTTTTATAGCTAAGAAAAAACCGCGCAAATAGCGCGGTTTTTATTTTACTTAGTGAGATGGTGCATGATGATGTGCGATTTCAATTTGATTTAGAATATGATTGCTCATGTTCTTCGCCATTTCTTCCTTCGCGTAATACACTTCACCAATTTCATCTGCACGTATTGCTTCAGCTTCTTCTTTACTTTCCGCACAGATCAAAACTTGAATCTGTGGATTCAGAAGTTTGGCAGTATCTACAATCTTATGAATATCTAAAATATCCATCGGCGAGATAATTAAAAGCCTCGCATGTTGTATATGCGCTTGAATTAATACGCCCGGTTCTGTTGCTGAACCTGATACTGCAGCAATATCTTTTGCACGTAGTTTTTCAACAATTTCTCGATTTTCTTCAGCAATCACCACTTTGATGTTATTTTCCATCAGTGTTTTTGTTAAGCGACGTCCAACTTCTCCATGACCGACCATGACCACTTGATCGCGCAGGTAGTCCTGTGAGACCTCGTCAGGTAACATCGCCAATGGATCACCACTACGCTCAAGCAAACGAGCCAAATGCGAGCGCTCACGAATCCATTTCTGTACGGGTTCAATGGCTGAAAATAAAACAGAATTGAGCGAAATAGAAAATAATGCCCCGGCTAAAATCAAGTTTTGAGCTTCAGGGGTTAATAATCCTATAGATAGACCGAGTGTTGCCAAGATAAAGGAGAACTCACCGATTTGAGCGAGTGAGGCACCTACTGTAAGTGCGGTATTTAATGGATAGCGGAAGAACAAAACCAGCGCCATTGCTGCCAATGTTTTTCCGATCATAATAATGCCAATCACAGCCAGAATATGAAGTGGTTCTTCAACGATAATTGTTGGGTCAAACAACATTCCGACAGAGACGAAGAATAGGATGGAGAATATCTCACGCAGTGGTAACGTTTCTTCTTCAGCACGATGACTGAAGTCAGACTCTTTAACCACCATCCCAGCAAAGAATGCACCTAATGCCATTGAAACGCCAAAAACTGCATACGAACCATAGGCAATGGATACGGCTGCTGCAACCACAGTCAATGTAAATAGCTCGCGAGAACCTAAGCGTACGACAAACTGAATAATTTTAGGGATGAGGCGCTTACCAATAATCAGCATAAAGGCAATAAAGCCCGCAACTTTAAGTAAGGTTATTCCTAAAGTCACAAAGACATTTTGATCTGGATCAGCGCCTTCCAGTGCTGTTCCGCCAAGGAGTACAGCTGTAGCGGGTAATAAAACTAATGCGAGCACCATGACTAGGTCTTCGACGAGTAGCCATCCCACAGCAATTTTTCCATTGACTGAATCCAGTAAGCCTCGGTCACCTAAAGCTTTTAGGAGTACCACAGTACTCGCACAAGATAAGCTTAAGCCAAACACCAATGCTGACCCAAAACTCCATCCCCATAGCATAGAGACGCCAATCCCGAGGATGGTAGCCACTGTGATTTGTAAAATTGCACCAGGGACAGCAATACGCCGAACTTGCATTAAATCTTTCAGTGAAAAGTGCATCCCGACACCGAACATCAAAAACATGACACCCAGTTCTGCGAGTTGATTGGCTAGTGTGATATCGGCGACGATACCGGGGGTTTTGGGGCTAATAATAATGCCGGCAATGAGATAGCCAACAAGAGGGGGTAGACGTAAACGTGCGGCGATAAAGCCAAAAATAAGGGCTAAGCCAAAACCAACCGCAAGCAATATAATTAAATCTACATCATGTGGCACTAATCACCCCTTAAATATTTATAAATTATGAATTGGCTTTTGAGCTGTATAAGCATAAAAAATGCCAAACTGAGATTAAATTTTAACAACCTGAAGAAAAAAAAGGCAAAAAAAACGACCCAATGGGTCGTATTTTTTTAAAGAACTAAAATTATTTGATTTTAGCTTCTTTGAAGATTACGTGTTGACGGATTTTTGGATCAAATTTTTTGATTTCCATTTTTTCCGGCATAGTACGTTTGTTCTTAGTAGTGGTATAGAAATAACCTGTACCAGCAGAAGAAACTAGGCGAATCTTATCACGCATTTTCGTTGCTCCTTAGATCTTTTGACCTTGAGCACGTAGGTCAGCAACAACCTTTTCGATGCCCAATTTGTCGATAATACGCATACCTTTAGTAGTTAGACGAAGACGTACGAAACGTTTTTCGCTTTCTAACCAAAAACGGTGGTGGTGCAGGTTCGGCTCGAACCGGCGCTTAGTTTTGTTGTTGGCGTGTGAGACGTTGTTACCAACGACTGGACGCTTGCCGGTAACTTGGCAAACCTTAGACATGGTGTAACTCCATTGATTTAGCCAACAGCAAACCTGTATGGCCAGTCAAAATAAAACGGATTGAATTCATTCAAGGGGCGTTTTATATCAAAAATACGCTTAAAAGACAAGCGAAATTGATAAAAACAGGGCATGACCTGTTGTGATAGATCATGCCTTGATCATTTAACGAAGAAAGGCTTTACGGATAAGACTAGGGATCGGTCTATTAAACGGAGGCAGTACGTATTTCAAGCTGAATAGCTTTGGAATAGACATGACTGAGCGTTCATTTGATAAACTGAAGAAGCCTTCGGGACCATGGTATCTGCCCATACCAGATGCACCAACGCCACCGAAAGGTAGATCATCTTGTGCAACATGAGTAACAACAGCGTTTTGACCAAAGTGTCCAGAGTGAGTACGTTGCGAAACGTATTCTGCTCGAGCATCGTTAAAGTCGAAATAGTATAATGCAAGTGGACGTGGTCGGTCATTAATAAACTCGATAACTTCGTCTATTTGATCATATTCTAAGATTGGTAAAATTGGACCAAAGATTTCGTTCTTCATAATTTCCATATCAGGGCTGATATTGGTCAGAAGGGTTGGCGCTATTTTACGTACAGAAGCAAGCTCTTCTTTTAATGGGTTAATTTCAGTGGCTTGAGCACCATTTTGAATCGCATCTTCTAAGTAACCTTGTAAGCGTTTATTTTGCTTATCGCTCACTATAGAGGTGTAATCTTGGTTGTCACGTAATGTTGGATACATCGTTTTCGCAACGGTTTCAAACTGGTGAATAAACTCTGAAGTTTTACCACGTGGTAGGAAAATATAATCTGGTGCGACACAAGTTTGACCCGCATTCCACAATTTACCGAATGCAACACGCTCCGCGACATCCTTTAAGTCAATTGAAGGGTGCACGATAACTGGTGATTTACCACCAAGTTCTAGAATAACTGGAACTAAGTTTTCAGATGCTGCTTTCATCACAGTCTTACCAACATTGGTAGAGCCTGTGAAGACTAATTTATCAAATGCAAGATGACTGAATGTGTCAGAGATTACGCCACCACCTGTAACAACGGCAACTAACTCTTGTGGGAACGCTTCAGATAAAGCATTTTGTAATACATAGCCAAAGTTACGAGAGGTGCTTGAAACTTTAATCATGGCATGGTTGCCCGCTGCCAATGCACATACTAATGGGCTAATCGCCAATAATAAAGGGTAGTTCCAAGGGGAAATGATACCGACAACACCTAAAGGTTGATACTGAACCCAACCTTTTGCAGGTTGATGTAAAATACCGATATGGCGTTTAGAAGGCTTCATCCACTCTGTTAAATGTTTGCTGTAATATTTGATTTGTTCGAGTGAAGTGAGTAGTTCACCAATTTTCGTTTCAGAAACCGAACGATTACCATAATCTTGGCTAATTGCTTCTGCAATTTGGTCCTGATATTTAATCAAAACTGCTTTAAGACGAGCCAAACGTTCAATACGCTGTTTTGCTGTCGGGTTCGGATAACGTCGATAGGCTGCTTTCTGAAGCGCTAGAAGATCATGTAAATGCTGAACTTCCGATGCTTCAGTCGTCATTAAATTTGTTTTTGTTTGACTGTTCATGACCAGTACCACTAATGTAAGGGTTGATGTGATTTTTATTTTTAGAGTAAATACTCTAAAAGTCAAGTCACTTTTATGTTAGCTTGGGCTAAACGTCATTATTCTTGTTATAGATGGTATTAGGATGTCGCATTCCAAAACGTTAAAAACCAAAGACCGAATCTTGCAAATTAGTTTGCAACTCTTTAACGAACGTGGAGAGCGATCTGTCACAACTAACCATATCGCAGCAGAGTTAGGTATTAGCCCTGGTAATCTCTATTATCACTTTCGTAACAAGCAAGAGATCATTAAAGAGTTGATGGAGCAATATCAGCATGCAACTTTAGAGCTGCTAGCATTGCCAGAAGACCGTGATGTAAATGCCAATGATAAAATCCGATACTTTCAAGTACTCAGTAGTCAGTTATGGGCCTATCGTTTTCTGCATCGTGATGTATATCATTTAACCGAAAATAATGATGACTTTAGAAAAATTTACCCGCGTTTCGCAGGTAAAGTGATGCAACAAGGTCAAAAGATTTACCGAGCCTTCGTCAATGCAGGTCTCATGCAAATGACAGAGTCTGAAATTGAAGCGTTGATCATTAACCTATGGATTGTCCTAACCAATTGGACGAACTTTCTCTATATGTCTGGTCATTTAAAAGATTCCAACCATCTAGATGAAAAGTGGGTTTGGCAGGCACTGCGTCAAATGGTGTTTCTTGAAGGTCCTTATTTACGTGGTGAAAGTCGTCAGACTTATGAGCGCTTGCTTGAAACGTTGGGAACATCTGAATTATTTGCTAGTCTTTCTGCTGATCGAGAAGATTGATTTCAGCAAAGATAATTTGAAAGCATTAAAAAAAGAGTTAGAATACGCGGCTGTTTTTCAATTTAACTGTTAAGTGATATAAATCATCATGAATATGACAACTGCTAACACAGCACGTTTACTGATTACTTGCGAAGATAAACCAGGAATCGTGCAGGCTGTATCGAGCTTTTTGTATCATCAAGGGGCAAACATCACTGCGCTTGATCAATATGCAACAGAAGCTCAGGGCGGGCGTTATTTCATGCGTGTTGAGTTTGAACTCGACAATTTGCAAAGCCGTAAGGAAAATATTCTACAAACTTTCGCCACAAACGTAGCTGAACGTTACAACATGCATTGGCGTCTAGCTTTAGTGTCAGATGTAAAGAAAGTAGGTATTTTGGTATCGAAAGTCGATCATGCCTTGCTTGAACTTTTATGGCGTCATGCACGTGGTGGATTACCTTGTGAAATCACTAAGGTTGTGTCGAATCATGAAGATCTACGTGAGTCTGTGGAAAACTTCGGTATTCCTTTTGAAGTTGTGCCTGTCAATAAAGAGAACAAGCGCGAAGCATATGCAAAAATTGATGAGTTAATGCAAGGTAATGATTTGCTTGTACTCGCACGTTATATGCAGATTCTTGATGAAGAGTTCGTCTCTAGGTGGGAAATGAAAGTGATCAACATTCATCATTCTTTCCTTCCAGCTTTTGTGGGTGCTAACCCTTATAAGCAAGCGTATGAAAAAGGCGTAAAACTGATTGGTGCAACAGCGCATTATGTGACAGCTGATTTGGATCAAGGTCCGATTATTGAACAAGATGTTGAGCGTGTCAGCCATGATTTTACAGTTGATCAATTACGTGAATTAGGTCAAGACGTTGAACGTAATGTCTTGGCGCGTGCTGTTAAGTGGCATTTAGAAGACCGTATCATTGTTGATGGTAATAAAACTGTGGTATTCCAGTGATTTTTAATTAAATATCACTGATTTATTAAGGCATGCATGAGCATGCCTTTTTTATTGATGATCAAAAAAACTCATCAAAACTGCAGAATTAATAGTTGCAAATGAAAACACTTCTCATTTATTATTGGCGTACTTTAATTGTACTAACCGATAAGTTTGATTGAAATCTTCCTTATGAAGACAGCGTCAATGTATATCAGATCATAAATTTTAATGAGCCCATCTCCCATTCCTATGATGCAAAATCCAATCTCAATGAAAAAGAAAGTGCTTACTTCGCTCATTGCAGTGGTGATCGGGCATATTGGTGTTTTATTTGCCGTGAGTCAGATGAAAACACCTGAATTAAAACCTATTGATAAGGATCCAATTAAGGTTCGTTTTGTTCAGATAAAAGAGGATGCGCCACCGCCGCCACCTCCTGTTGAACCTGTGAAACCTCAAGTTCAACCAAAACCAGAACCTAAAGTCGTTGAACCACCTCCTGTGGTTAAACCCAAAGTCATTGCTGAAAAGCCTAAACCTGTCGAACAAAAAGCAATTGTTCAAGAAGATAAATTAGAAAAGCAAAAGCAGGAACAACAGCGTTTAGAGCAAGAACGTAAAAATCGTGAGTTGCTTGAACAGCAGCGACGTGAGCAAGCATTGCGTGACCAACAGCTACGTGAGCAACAAGAACGTGAGCGCTTGGAAAATGAAAGACGCGAACAAGAACGTCGTGAGCAGCAAGCACGTAATACACCAAAGAATTTAAGTATTGGGCAAATATCATGGTCTCGTACACCGAAGCCATCATATACCAACCGAGATTTACAAGGTTCTGATCGTACTGTTGTAGTATCGATTGAAGCGGACACTAACGGTAATGTAGTGAATGCCAGAATCACAAAATCAAGTGGAATTGATTCGCTTGATCAAAAGATTTTACGCTCGGTGCGTAATGCAAAATTCAGACCTTATAAGGAAAATGGCGTGGCTTATCCGTTTAGAGCGGAACAACCATTTGAACTTAAGTTGAATTCTAACGGCTAACTTTTATTAGGAGTTCGAGTATGAACTTTTCAGTTTATTGGCAACATGCTGATGCAGTCAGTAAGACGCTTTATTTCGTTTTACTCGCAATGTCTATTGCGACATGGACAATTGTCGTTTTACGTGTGATGGGAACACGTCAACTGAAAGAAGTTGCTTATGCTCAACTCTCTAAAGCATTAGCAGGATTGAAAGCAAAACTCGCTCCTTTGGGATTTGAACAACGTAAAGCTGTTGCTGAGCAAGCTTTATTGCGTCAGATTGCTTTGGAAAAAGCATCTGCTGAAAAAGGTGTTGCTGTACTCGGAACAATTGCCTCACTTGCACCATTTGTAGGGCTATTTGGTACAGTATGGGGAATCTTCCATGCATTGGTTGCAGTAGGTAAAAGCGGTCAAGCAGGACTTGCACAAGTTGCAACCCCTGTGGGTGAAGCCCTGATTATGACTGGTATTGGTCTAGCAGTAGCTATTCCAGCAGTGATCGCATACAACATTTGTATTCGCTTTAATCGTACATTAAGTAATGAACTACAAGATCATGCTCACAGTCTTTTAATCGACACGATGCTGCAACAAGATTCTTCTGCGCAAAAAGTTGAAGTGAAAGCGACTCAAGAAAGTTACGTTGGAGGTCAAGCTTAATGGCTTTTCAATTGGGTGAAGACAACGATACAGGCATGACGGAGATGAACCTCATCCCGTTAATTGACATTATGTTGGTTTTGATGATCATCTTCTTGGTGACAGCGACCGTTGCTAACCCATCAATTCCATTAACTTTACCAAAAACGACAGCGGATATCATTGATCCGCCACCTGAATCGATTCAAGTAAGCATTAACTCACAGGGTGAGATTGCATGGGATTCAGAAATTATCAGCTTAGATGAATTGCAAAAAAGATTTAACGATGCCGGTGGTTCAGCACAACAACCGACAATTATTCTTAAAGCAGATAAAGAATCACGTTACGATACTGTTGCTCAAGTGATGTCACGTGCAAGCGAAGCCGGGCTTGCTGACATTGCCTTTGCCACAGATAATTAACTGATTAACATGAGAAAAGCGACCATAAGGTCGCTTTTTTTATACCTGTATTAGTCTTTGAGTAAACCTTCAAATTTAGAGCGAAGCTTTAAAAGTTTTGGTGGGATACTAAAATTGCAGTAGCCCTGAGTCGGGTTACGAGCAAAGAAATTTTGATGATATTCTTCAGCAGGGTAGAAGGTCGGTACTGAGCTTAGTTCTGTAACAATATCTAAACCTTCTGCTTTTAACTGTTGAATCGCTTTCTCTGCAATCTGGCGCTGTTCTTCATTAAAATAATAAATGACAGAGCGATATTGCGTACCTATATCATTACCTTGGCGATTGAGTGTGGTTGGATCATGTGTTGCAAAAAATACATCAAGCAATTGAGCAAAGCTAATTTGACTTTCATCAAAATCCACTAAAACCACTTCTGCGTGATGGGTGTCTCCTTTGCAAATGTCCTCATAGCTTGGATTGGCCGTATACCCACCCGCATAACCACTCACGACTTTAGTGACACCTTTGAGTTGAAGGAAAACTGCTTCAACACACCAGAAGCATCCGCCACCGAGCAAAGCTTGTTGCATGGGATTCACCTTATTGAGTTGCAATGACTGAAATAATGGGGTGTAGAATGAAAAAAGCAACCAGTGAAATGGTTGCTTAACTGTTAACGCGGTTGTATTGCAGACTCATACTGCAATACTGGATTACCATTCTCATCGAGTAGGCGAAGCGTTTTGTCATAGACTTGGAATGCCGCGACTTTTGCCAAGGCAGCATTATAGCGATTTGCAAGTTCTTGAGTATTCACACACATCATTTGTGTAGTTGCAACTTCACTCAAGCTAATTTTGTCAGCTTTAATGCTATATGCACCCATAAAACGGTTACAACCATCTGCACCACTCAAACGACTAGATGCTGCATCAAATTGAATACTTGGAACATTGTGTGCAGTAGGGTCGGTCTTAAATTCTGTTGCGCCAATATGTGTCAAAATCCAAGTTTTATTTTGCAATTGATTAAGTGCTTGTTGTTGCTTTTCAGCAGATGGTGTTGTGGTACATGCTGTAAAAAGTAATGCTGAGCCTATAACGGATACGGCTAAAAGTTGTTTTAACATATGAAATGCCCCTGTGTTATTTCTTTCTAATGTAAATTAAATTCAAGTCAATTTTATGTATATCAACTGATACGCTAAGGTGCAAGCTCTGGCTGACTCTGAGGGAGACCCAGACGAATCAATTTTGAATAATTTTCACTACTTTGATATTTAAATTGATTAAATTGGTCTGTTCTTGGGTTGACATGTGCCTTGTTGTACCATGTTTTGATATCCCAATGATGTTGTAATGCCCCTAAGTCATACAGATAATTAGGTAAATAACCTGAGGCTAATAATCGGTAGTCCACTGGCAGTTCATGTTTGGAAATCGCTTGAACCATATCAAAAACCAAAGTGGTGCAGTTACTGGTCAAGGTGTTATACCATTTTGGTTCTTGACTAAGTTGATCTGCTTGCTCTAAATATTTCTCAAATAAAGCTTTCATTTCAGCAGCTTCCATGTTGATTGGGAAAAAATAGACCTGCTCATTACGTACATTGCTACGTGTATAAATAATGTCTTTCTCGTCAGCAGCAACTAAACTGACTTCGTACTTTCTAAAAAAACCACCAATAGCAGAAAACTCTTCATCTTTTTCTTTGCGAATTTCAATCGAAAAGGTCAGTGGTTTAGAGTTTTTGAAATCAAAGCTGACTAAAGTGTGGGCGATTTGTGGTCCCATCCAATATGAAGTAATGATGTTAATGCCACTGATTTGATTCAAATCAATTTGACGTGTTTCCCAGCGTTCTTGATAGGTTCCGTCTTCATTCCATGCAAAATTACGCACATTGTGTAAAGTGACCCAATCACCTTGACGTTCATAATTGAGAATTCTTGCGACTTCAGGATTCCACTCACGGTCTTGTTTGGCAGGGATACTAAAATACCAAACTAAACTGAACGCAAAAAAGACAATGTATAAGACAACATCTTTACTACGGCTGAAAAAATGTTGTGTTGCATATATGCCTAAAACACTTAAGGCAAAAGCGACCCAAAAGCCAATGATAATACGACTGACTAACCAGCCAAATGGCTCTTGAACCCATAAGGCCATACATAACCAAATTGAAGAGAAGATGACAAATAAACTAAATAGGGAGTGAAAAGCTCCCTTTGCAAGCGCAAGAATAAACTCTCTTTTACCGATGTTATGCATTGTTATTGGCTATATGTAAGAAAGCTTTATTTTTGGTAGGTTGCGAACTCAAATGCAATATTTGTTTTGTCATCAATGTGTTGCTCTGATGCCACTTTTTTAAATTCAGGTGGAATCTCAGGATAATGAGCATCACCTTGAACGTCTAATTCAACATGCGTGAGTTCTAAGCGATCCGCAATAGAGATCGTTTGGCTAAAAATTTCTCCACCACCTATGATAAAAATAGATCCAGGCTTTTCTGAAGCTTTTACATCATGGACTGCCTGCTCAAGTGCACTCTCGATTGTATGCGCGATTTTTGTTCCTTCAAATTGCCATGACGTATCTCGTGTAATGACCCAATTTACACGTTTAGGAAGCGTTCTACCCATAGACTCAAGTGTTTTACGTCCCATCACCACAACACCACCTTGGGTAATTTCTTTAAAATGTTTGAGATCAGCTGAAATATGCCATGGCAAATCATTTCCTTTGCCAATACAACGTTGCTGATCCATTGCAACGACGTGTACGACTTCTAAACCTTGAAATGCCATGATTATTCTTCCAGCGAATATGAGTTAGAGAGGGAAATGTAAAGTTGGATCACGATTAGTATCAACTGTGATCCCAAAAGACATTAGTTAAAATCAAACCGCAACAGGTGCTTTAATTGCAGGATGCGATTCGTAATTTACGATTTCAATATCTTCAAATTTGAAATCAAAAATATCTTTAATTTCGGGATTCAGTTTGAGTTGGCACAATGGAAGTGGTTCACGTGTTAATTGAAGTTGTGCTTGCTCGAAATGATTGGCGTAAAGATGAGTATCACCACCTGTCCAAACAAAATCACCGACTTCTAGATCACAGACTTGCGCAATCATATGGGTGAGAAGTGCATAACTTGCAATATTAAATGGAACGCCAAGAAAAACATCAGCACTACGTTGATAAAGCTGACATGATAATTTTCCATCCTGAACAAAAAACTGGAAAAGCGTGTGACAAGGAGGGAGTGCCACTTGTCCAGCTTCTTTTGGGTTCCAACCTGATACGATTAAACGACGGGAGTTTGGATTGGTTTTAATTTCATTAATTAACCATTTGATTTGATCAAATCCATCTTGCTCGTATAAACCATCGTCTTTCTTAGTTGCACCAAAGTTACGCCATTGGTGTCCATATACTGGACCTAGCTCTCCTTCAGGACGTCCAAAACGAGCAGTCTGCTCAGCTGTCGACCATTCATCCCAAATTGTAACTTTATGATCTTGCAGATATTTAACATTGGTATCACCTTTAAGGAACCAAAGTAATTCAATCACGATTGAACGGAAGTGAACTTTCTTTGTGGTCAGTAGAGGAAAACCTTTAGAAAGATCAAAGCGCATTTGATGACCAAATACAGAACGAGTACCTGTACCAGTACGGTCACCTTTATCACCGCCATTGTCGAGGATATGTTGTAGTAGGTCTAAATACGCTTTCATAAATGTCCTGATCGATTTGAATGTGGCATTTGAAGAATAGACCAATGCCAAAAATTTCATTGGCATCAGTTTATACTAAAGCAGCATGCATTTTAATATCTTCCTTACGGAATAGACTCTTTGAAAGCGAGTAATTAAAGAAATAAGAAAGCACCCTTTAGGGTGCTCTCATTTAACACAAAATTTTAGGGCTTAAGCAGTTTTGTGTCCTGTATGTACAGTATGAATTAAATCGCTTAGGTCATAACCAATGGATTGAGCATATGCTAGATACGCTTGCTTGATAGATTCATTTAACACAGGTTCACGGTGCAGAATCCAAAGATATTTTTGATTAGGTTCACCGACTAAAGCAGTTTGATAATTTTCATCGATCTTAAGTACCCAATAATCACCCTTAGTGAATGGAATCCAACGAAATCCTTCAGGCAAAAAGCTGACTTCTAATTTGCCATGTTCAGCATCTACAACTGTGGCTTCGCCAATAGACTCATCCAGTTCTTTGTTGTCATCAAGACAACGATTTTGAACACGTACAGTTCCATCGCTGTTTAAGGTATAGACTGCCGAAATATCCGTACTGTCTTCAGGTTGATGCTTCATTGGTAAGCGTGCAATCTCATACCAAGTACCTAAATAGCGTTCAAGTTGGAAGTTAGATACGGTCGTTAAATTTTGACTCATTATGATGTACTCCATTTAATCTAAATTAGATACATCCTTTGAGTATAGGCACAGTTTTGGAGTAGAAATAATACTGTTCTGTAGCAAAGCGTTAAGTGAGTGTGATTAATTTTATATTTATTTTCATTTGCTTAGTTGTTTTGAAATTCAGCGGGGTGTACGAGATGCATATAAACTCACTACGAATAATCCCACTGCGCTATAACCCATGAGTTGTACAAAAAGTGCAAAAAACTCTCTGCTATTTTGAAAGTTCAGCGCTGAAAGCATGAAGATAAAAAATACAATCAAGATGAAAGGACTAAAAGCATAATATGCTTTCAGCTGATGCTTTAGACGCTTAGATTGGATCAAAACATGATGAATAATGTGTAGACTTAAGCCTAAACATAAGCTTATTAGTGTCGATAGAAAATCAAGTTTTTTAATTTCAGCTGTCAACAGAATCACTACACACGTTGATATACAAATGATCAATTTAAGCCTGCGTGTGCATCGTTCCGAATACCAGAAATTTAACATAATGACGTCTTAATGCTGATGTTGATGAAGTAGAGACAGTGGAGAAAATAAGCAAATAGATAAAGCCATAAATCCTAATCCTTGAGCACCAGGTAAAAGAATTTCTCCATCCTTTGCATGCATGAAAATTAAGGCAAGTAGCAGAGCCATAGGAATCCAAGTAAATAATCGGTACATCAACCCTGTTGGATGGTGTGAAGCGAAATGAATTTTACAGTAACGGCAAATAAGAAAAACGATACCTGTGCCCATAAACATTAAGAGGGCATCGAAGTTAAGCGGTTGCATCCAATATAACGTAGCGGTAGCACTCGCAATCAAAATAAAAAATAAAGCTTTGTGTTGTATTGAAACTTTAGGATCAAACCAAAACTCGAGCATAGTAATCTGAATCAAAGTAAATAAGTCAAAACTCTAGCACAAAAAAAGGTGAACAAGATGTTCACCTTTGAAGACATCATTTACTTATTTGCCATTATTTTGTAGAGGACCCCAGTCATATACTTTCTTTTGGTAGGCATACCAAAGCATCCATAGCCCGATGAGAATCATTGGAACTGTAAGGAATTGTCCTTTGCTCATCCATCCGATAAATAATTGTCCATTATCTGGCTCACGGAAGAATTCAACTGTGAAGCGAGCGATGCCATATCCAATTAAGAAGAGGGCAGAAACAGCCATGCGTGGACGAGGTTTAGAACTAAACCACCACAGAACAATAAAAAGAATCAAACCCTCACAGAGTGCTTGGTAAAGTTGGGATGGATGTCGTACGAGTTGTAAAGGATCTGTAGGGAAAATCATACCCAATGCGAAATTTGGATCTGTGACTTGTCGGCCATAAAGTTCGCCGCCAATAAAGTTGCCAATACGACCAAACATCAGACCTGTTGGAACACATGGGGCAATAAAATCCAGTGTTTGGAACCAAGTCATTTTGTATTTTTTACACCACAATAACATGGCAAACATGACACCTAAGAAGCCGCCATGGAAGCTCATGCCACCTGTCCAAACTTGGAATAACCATATCGGATTTGCAAGGAATTGATCAAAACCATAAAAGAACACATAGCCTACTCGACCACCAATCACGACACCTAATGCACCGTAAAAGATGAGATCAGAGACCATGTCTGGTGTCCATCCTCGTTGCTTAGCACGGAATGTTGCCAAGCCCCACGCAAATAAAAATGCGAGTAGATACATGAGTCCATACCAGTGAACTTGTAATGGACCCACAGATATTGCCACTGGGTCAATAGAAGGATAGGTCAGCATTGCTTTTCCTTTATATTATGTTTTGTGTCGATTCTAACGGAAAGACTGAAAAAATGTTGTACATTCAATGTGTAAAGTTCTAAGGATGCAACGATGTGTATTGTAGCAATCGCATGGCAAGTGTTGGATGAAACACCATTATGCTTAATTTCAAATCGGGATGAGTTTTATCACCGACCTGCTTCACAAATTCATAAGTGGGAAAATAGCCCAATTATTGCAGGTCAAGATTTACAATCTGGTGGGACATGGATGGGGATTACTGCTGCAGGGCGTTGGGCACTTGTGACAAATTACCGTGATGCAAATGATAAGAAGGAATATCCAACTTCAAGAGGACATATCATTCAGCAATATCTGGAATCCGATTTAGCACCGATCCGATTTGCCCAAGAATTAGAAAAAAAGCAATGTGATTACGCTGGATTTAACCTGTTTATTGGAACCTCTGATCAAGCGGTTTATATGAGTAATCGTGGTGAATCTCCACAAGTGCTTGCCAAAGGTGTATATGTGGTTTCCAATGGTGTATTAAGTGATCCATGGGAAAAAACCAAACATTTGCGTAAACGCTTTACACAAGAGTTCTTACCATTATTGCAATTAAATCCCAATGCTCAAAAAGCGTATGATTTAGAGCACGCCGTTTGGGATATCTTACAAGATGAAAGAAAAATTGATTTAGACTTATTACCTCAAACGGGCATATCAGTGGAAATGGAGCAGCTGTTATCTTCTACTTTTATACAAAGCCCGATATATGGAACACGATGCTCAAACTACCTGTTGTTGAAAAGAAACCAATGGACTTGGCTTGAAAAAACGCAGCAAGGTGAACATCAGAATCACATAGTCAAAATTGATCTGAATCTCTCAAAAAAAATGCCGACATCGTAGTCGGCATTTTCTATTTCAATGTTTGAATTAAGCAGCAGGAGTGTTTTCTTTCTTTTCTAGACTTTCCCCAACAATCTCGCCACCATCTTTACGTGTAATCACGACCGTCGCAGAGCGAGGACGTGTACCTTTACCACCGCTGATAGTGTTGCTGTGATTTGCAGGCCAAGTGCCACCTGGATGCTGAACATTCACAAAAATAGCTTTATAGTCTGGTGTCATCGTTACACCTGTAATTTCACAGCCTGAAGGGCCTGTTAAAAAACGACGTAACTTTGAATCATCAAGCTGTGCGCCAGCAGGAGTAAGTTGAGTGGCATTATTTGAACCAGCATTTGCAGAAGTCACTTTACCATCACTTACTTGACCTGGAAGTGCAGCGAGCATCATGCAATTCGTTTCATCTGTATAAGCGCCATCATCAGTCTGTACCCACAAGACACCACGTGGATCAAACCATAGGCCATCTGGACTTGAGAAATCATTTGCTGATGTGAGTCCAGATAGGTTTACACCCGGAAGTGAATCTTCTTCTGCGCCAAATAAGAAGATATCCCATACAAATGTTTTTGCTGTAACAGTATCACCAGTTTCACGGAAACGGATAATATGTCCGTTGATATTCCCGCGAGGACTACCACCTTTATCATTATCAGCATAATTACGAGGGTTGGCAGCATCAATTGTATGCTCACTTCCACGTAATGAGTTATTGGTTAAGGTGACATAAACCTCACCATTCTCTGGGTTTACTGCAACCCATTCTGGACGATCCATTTTGGTTGCACCAACTGCATCACCTGCTAAACGGGCATTTACCAATACATCAGCTTGATCTGTAAATTTGTATTTTGAATAACTAGCAATTAGTGGATTGGAGATATTGAGTTCAATCCACTCACCAGACGTCTTTTGAGTTGCTTCATTAAAGTTAAATTTAGCAACATAGAATTTACCGTTATTCATATATTTATCGCCAGCAGCATAACCACCGTTGATATCTTTAGGGTCCCAAACCGCATCTGAAACAAATTTATAGATATATTCGCCTTGAGAGTCATCCCCCATATAGAAGGCTAGTGGTTGCCCAGGAATGGCACGACTGACACGACAATCTTCATGTGCAAAACGTCCAAGAGCTGTACGTTTTACTGGGCGTTGACGACCATCAAATGGGTCAATTTCAACAATCCAACCAAATGTATTTGGTGAGTTTCTAAAATCTTGAGTTGCAGAAGATGCAGAGACTTTAGTTAACCAGCGCTCATAAACATCTTGAGGGAACAGTTGTGCTTGAACTGTGTGCCACTTATAAGAACTATTTGAAGCAATTTTATAGCGTTTTAACGACTCCAAATCCTTTTCAGAACGATCTTTATCATCGCGAGTAAAGTATTGGTTAAAGTTTTCTTCAGTGGTTAAGTATGTGCCCCAAGGCGTATAACCGTTACCACAGTTATTGATCGTACCTAATGTAAATGTGCCTTCTGGGCTGATCTTGGTTTGTACCAATTCATGCCCTTTTACAGGACCAGCGAAATCGATCGGTGTTGCAGCTGTAATTCGACGGTTGAATACAGAGCGTTTGTTTAGAGTGACTTGTTGAGTTGTAGGATTTTTTTGTACTTCAATCACTGAAACGCCGTGACAGTTGATTTCACGTAATGCTTCATCTTCAGAACGAATATCCGCTGAAATGGTATTATTCGCTGGATGCAAAATCGCTTTGTTATCTACATATTCGTGGTTGAGTACCAGTAAACCTACATTTGACTCATTTTGATCATAACGACTATTTTTCATGCCGAAATATGTCATACCGTCATGACATTCGCCTGAGCGCATGGTAAATGAAGCACCACTCGGAATATTATCTGCATCCCATTCAGGCATACCTTCAAAAAGCGGGTCTCCTAGTGCATAAATAACACGTGCTTCATATCCTTCAGGCACTGTGAATTCATTTTTAATATTTTTATCAACCGCTTTAAATGTTAGTTCAGTTGGCGTTTTTGATTTGTCGAATTCAGGTAGAGAAGGATTTGAGTTGTTATTGTCATTGTCGTCACTGTTACAGCCTGCTACTGAAGCCGCTACTGTCAATGCTACTGCACCACCAGCAGTCTTCTTAATGAGATCTCTACGCGTAATTTGCTTTTCAAGTAAATGGTGAAATTCTGGATTCCCCGAATCATTGCTATCGTAATCATCGTTAAAAGGTGTTAAATCAGTCATGTTCGTTCCTAGCATCTTGCTTGGTAGTTTTTAGCGTCACAAACAACTTAATGCGGAATCATGACAATCAAGTGATAGATTTATGTCAGTTGAATTAAGCTTTTATTTAAAGAGTATGAAAAAGGCGAGTCTTCAGACTCGCCTATGTGTAAAAGGGTCAAGATATCAAAGTACTGACTTTGCTCTTCTGTTTTCGAGTAATTTTCCAAACAAAAGTCCCAATTCAAATAACATCCACATTGGTATCGCTAACATAATCATCGAGAGTGCATCAGGTGGCGTCACAAACATAGAAACGAAGAAACAACCTACAATAATAAAACGTCTTTTTTCAACCAATTGTTCTGTGGTAACGACCCCAATCATAATGAGTAATAAAGTCACAATTGGAATTTCAAAAGTTAAACCAAAAACCAAGAATAATTTTAAACAGAAACTCAGATAGCTATTAATGTCAGTCATGGGTGCAACCGTTTCAGGTGCAACGCTAATGAAAAAATGTAAAATCGAAGGGAGGGCTATAAAGTAAGCAAAAGCAACACCTGCATAAAATAATGTAATACTTCCGATGAGTAATGGTAGAGCTAAAGCTTTCTCATTTTTATAAAGCGCCGGTCTGACAAAAGCCCATATTTGATAAATGATAAATGGCATGGCGATCATTAGAGCAACGAAGAAGTTTAACTTAAATGGTGCCATAAATGTCGCGGTGACATCAGTTGCAATCATTGATGAATTTATTGGGAGTTGAGCTCTAAGAGGCTCAGACATCATTTGATAGCTTTGATTTGCAAATGGTAATAAACAAAAGAATAAAACGAGAATGACCCCAACTATTCTAAATAAATATTTTCTTAAAATAATAAGATGCTTGGTTATTGGCATTTCTTCAAGCTGAGGATTTTCCTCATTTGAAGAGATGATATTTGGGAGAGTATTGTGACTCATACTGCCTCCGCTAAGACTACATAGGGTTTATTGTGTTGCGCCGAATTTTGAATATGAATAAAACTTTGCTTAGGTGTAGCGTGTCCTCTAAAAGGAACTGTTGTACTTTGCTGAACGTTTAAATACACATAAACAGGGCTTGTTTCAGAGCGAACCTGTTGATGGATAGGTGGATTTAAATATTCATCGCTTAATACTGTGTGTTTTTCAATTTCCTGCATTTGCGCTTTCATTTTTTCTTCTAATTCTTGAATGCGCTTCATTTCAGTCTGCATTTGTTCTTTAAGTTCAGACATTCTTAGTTCACGATCAATATCATTTTGTACATTGCTGATCATACGTTTAATTTTGCCATACCATTTACCAGCAAATCGCGCACCCTCAGGAAGCTTTTCAGGTCCAAGAACAAGCAATGCAATGATGCCAAACATTAATAGTTCAGCCATACCAATATTCAGCATTACTGTTACCTACCTTTAATGTTTCGCTGTTGAATTCAAATCATGAGATGTTTGATGTTCAATCGTGCGTGGTTCTTTTAATTGAGCAGATGTGCTCTGGTCTTCGTCATCCTTAATTGATTTTTTAAAATCTTTAACCGCACCACCAACATCTTTACCCAAATTTTTTAGCTTAGACGTACCGAACAAAAGTAAAACGACAATTGCGAAAATAAGTACGTGCCAAATTGATAATCCAGCCATGATATATTCCTTATTGAAAATGATCTTGAATGATTTCAACAGTTCTTTATGACAGCAAGTTGACGGAATTATTTCAGTTTGAAGTCATGGATTTTTTATGTGTGCAAGAGACTTACTCTGAAGTGAAATAGATGTTGTGCTAAGATGAGAAAAAATCTATTTCATATTTAATATGGTTCTTCTACTCCCACTAGTCTCCTTTCTTATCGGCTATTTTGGCGTAGAATATTTACAAAAAATTCGTCCCTTTATGGCGATGTTGTTGGCGAAAGTGCTGATTCCTCTCATCATTATTTACAATATGGTGTTTTACCAAGAGGGCAGTATATGGTTGATGTTATTTAGTTTTATCGCTTCATTTTTGCTGTATTTATTTGTTTATTACCGTACAAAAGACAAATTAGTCTCCTTATGTTCCAGTTACCTCAACATGGCTTGGCTTGGCTTTCCATTTGCATTCGCTATTTTTGGTGCGCAAGCATCTAGTCCTATGGTTGCACTTTATGTCGGGGGCTCTATTTTTGGTAATATTTGTGCAGTGACCGTATTAAGTGCTGAAAAGCAGTCTGCGATGGAGATTTTGAGAAAATTGACTTTCTCTCCACCGATTTTAGCTTTATTAGTTGCTGGTTTTCTTTCGTTATGGAATGTTAGTCATTTTCAGCAGAATGCAATGATTCAATCATTGTATATATTGGATAAGTGGTTAATGACCTTTACAGGGATGTGTATCCTTGGGATGTGGTTATCTCAAGTAAAAATTCACTTGTCCGATTTAATTGAAAGTTTAAAACTTGCTTTGATTAAATTTCTATTTGGTTTAGTGTGCTGTGCGGTAGCCTATTTTCTTCTACCGATTCCTCACGAACTGGTTGTTATTGCACTGATGTCTATGTTTTTTTTATTACCACCCGCAGCGAATATTGTTGCTTTAGAAACACATTATTCAGGAACAGGTGTTTCAGCCCAATATATCGCAGCGGGTACCATCGTAAGTTGCATGACAATTGGTTTATTTGCCATGGTTTATCATGGACTGATCGTTTAGTTCGTTTCGAGGCTTGCTTTGAATAACTGCATGGCTTGACCACGATGACTGATCTTATTTTTTTCTTCTTTAGTCATTTCAGCGCTACTAATATTGAGTTCAGGTAGCCAAAACAGTGGGTCGTAGCCAAAACCATTTTTGCCACGTGCTACTTCCAAAATTTCACCTTTCCAGATTCCTTGGAAAATCTGAGGTAAAGGATCTTCGGCGTGTTGAACTAAGGCGAGTACACACACAAACATCCCTTCAATCACGTCACCATTGTTACGTAATGGTGCTAAATCTGCCAGTAATTTAGCATTATTGGCAGCATCATCGCCATGCTCACCAGCATAACGTGCAGAGTAAATACCAGGAGCACCACCAAGTGCAGGGACGCAAATACCTGAGTCATCTGCTATAGCTGGTTTACCCGAAATCTTAGAAGCATGTCGTGCTTTGATAATGGCATTTTCTACAAAACTTAACCCATCTTCCACCGCATCCTCAATGTTCAGTTTTCCTTGAGGCACAACGTTAACAGGGAGTTTTAATTCTTCAAATAACTTTTCGAACTCAGCTATTTTCCCTTTATTGTTGCTCGCTAAAACCAAAGTACCTTGATCTAACCAATCTTTAGACGCCATGTTGAATCGCTTTCAGTTTCAAATTTGAAGCTATTCTAACGGATATTTGCGATGATACAGATGAACTCATCTCTAAAATAACCAATCATTAATCATGAGAGATTTAAATACCATTCATATTCGTCAAGCAGAGATCGCGGATGTTGAAAATATTGCGTCCTGTATTGCTTTAGCTTTGAATCACTTTGATGAAATGCCAAAAAGTAAGTCCCTATTTTCAAAAGAAGCTCTTGTATCGCACATCAATCATCAAGAGATAAAATACTTTGTTGCAGAATTAAAGCAGTCGCTTGTTGGGATGATTGCTTACAAACAACCCACTCATATTTTTCATTTTTTTGTTCATCCAAATCTGCGATTTCAAGGCGTTGGAACTCATTTATTTAATTATGTGTTAGATCAATTAACTCAAACGGATATCCAGTAGATAACAGTCAATGCGCATATGGGGGCTGTTCATTTTTATAAAAAATTAGGTTTTACTTCACAGAATGAAGTGGACATATTCGAAGATATGAAATTCATAAGAATGAAGAAGATGATCGAATAAAAAAAGCACCGATAGGTGCTTTCTTCAAACTTATAAGCGTAATTAACGGCTTTGAATCCATTGATCAGCACGGTCACGTGCAGTACGAATTTGTTCTGGTGTCAGGTTGGCAGCCAAAGCCGTCTTTTTCGTCTCAGACATATTGATCACTTTATTATCTAACATGCCATCACGTGTAGAAAGCTCATACCATTGGTAAGCACCCATATAGTTTTTCTTTTGCTCTTCCATAACGGCTAAATTGAAGCTTGCACGATTGTCACCATGACTTGCTGCTTTTTCGAAGTATTGGCGAGCTAAGGTTTCATTTTTAGTAACACCAATACCATCAGCATACATACGACCCACATTCAGCTGAGCAGATGAAATACCTTGATCGGCTGCTGCCTTATACCAAACGAAAGCTTGTTTTAGGTCTTTAGCAACATCTTTACCATGTTGATAATGTGTTGCCAGATAAAACTGGGCAGCCGGTTGACCTGCTCGAGCAGCTTTTTGCAGCTCAGATACAGGCATACGTGAATACTGTGCAGCCAGTGCAGAAGTTGATGGTTGTTGAGGTACATAATCTGCATGAACTTGGAAACTCAACAACCCTAGAAATAATGAAGTACCTAAGAATAACTTTTTCATAGAGCGCTCACTCGATAAATCGCGACCTCGCCAAACAAGTTCGGGATATGCTTGCTGAGCAAACTCCCTTGTTGATTCCCATTCACGGCTAAACGGTCAATAATTTTAATTTGATTCTCAGCACAAAGTGCTTCGAAATCCTTAAACGTGCACAGATGGATATTTGGAGTGTTATACCACATATAGGGTAAGGCATCCGAAACAGGCATTTTCCCTTTTAAAGCAAGGAAAGAGCGTGTTTTCCAGTGTGCAAAGTTAGGAAAAGTAATAATTGCTTGTTTCCCAACACGCACCATATCGCGCAAAAGCACATCAGGTGCATCTACAGCTTGCAAAGCTTGTGCCATGACAACATAGTCAAATGACTGGTCTGCAAAGCGTCCCAAACCGAGGTTCAAGTCTTGTTGGATGATATTTAACCCTCGACTGACTGCAATTGCAATCTTTTCTTGATCGATTTCTAATCCGTATGCACGAATGTTGTGCTTTTTGCTCATATGAGCCAGTAATTCACCATCGCCACAACCAAGATCTAAAACGCTTGAATCAGGTTTAATCCATTTTTCTGCAAGCTTCTGATCGATACGCATTACACGGTCTCCTTAGGGGTTGAAGCAAGATGGTCTACACCACCTAAGAAAGCCCTTAAAGTTTTGACATATAAAGGGATAGGGAACAAGAACGAGTCATGACCTTGTTCTGCATCAATATCAACATAGCTCACAGGCTTATGATTGGTAATCAATGCATCCACAATCTCAACAGATCGGGAAGGAGAGAATCTCCAATCCGTAGTAAATGAAATCACAAGGAATTTACATTTTGTATTCGACATTGCTTTAACTAAAGATTGTTCATACTCACGAGAAGGATCGAAGTAATCCAAAGCTTTAGTCATGATCAAGTAGGTATTCGCATCAAAGTTACGACTAAATTGTTCACCTTGATAACGAAGATAACTTTCAACTTGGAATTCAACATCGAAACCATACATGAATTTGCCAGATTTTAAATCACGACCAAATTTTTGTTTCATGGCTTCTTCAGAAAGGTAAGTAATGTGACCTACCATCCGCGCTAGAATAAGACCACGTTTAGGATAGCTATCTTTTTCTAAATAGCGACCATGATGAAAATCAGGATCGGACAAAATGGATTGGCGCGCGACCTCATTAAATGCGATATTTTGCGCTGAAAGTTTAGGCGCACTGGCAATAATGACACAGTTATTTAATCGGTCAGGATAATCTACAGACCACTGAAGTGCCTGCATGCCTCCCAAAGAGCCACCAATAATAGAGTGCCAAACAGTGATACCAAGACGATCAGACAGCATTGCTTGAGTTTTAACCCAATCGCGCACGGTCACTAATGGAAAATCTGGACCATAAGGACGATTTTCATTTTCAGGATTTGGGGAGGTTGGTCCTGTTGATCCGTTACAACCACCAATATTGTTTAATGCCACCACAAAAAATGTATTGGTATCAATTGCTTTGCCTGGCCCAATACAAGCATCCCACCAACCTGCTTTTTTATCATCTTCATGGTGATAACCAGCAGCATGATGATGACCAGAAAGCGCATGGCAGATCAAAATTGCATTAGATTTATCTGCATTGAGTGTGCCATAAGTTTCGACCATCAATTCGAAACGTGGTAAAACGCGGCCACATTCTAATGCGAGTGGTTCTTCAAATTGGAACTTTTGTGGAACAACAATGCCCACTGAGTCAGCTGGAAAAGACACAGGATAAATTCGCCTAAAATCTTAAGTATGAATAAATAAAAGGATACCACTTGAGGGTATCCTTCTAAAGTCATTTTCGTGCTAAATATTATTGCTAATATTTATACTGCCGCAGCGATCACTTGATCTGTGCTCAAAACACCTTGATCAATTAAACGATTTGTACATGCAATAATTCCTTCAATAGATGAAGTCACGATGTTGTCATGTACACCAGCACCGAATGCTGATTTACCTGTACCTTTGACTTGAAGTTCAATTAGTGCCAACGCTTTAGCATTTGCACCAGAACCAATGCTACGTTCTTCATAGTTCACAACATCGATTGGCAACTGTAAAGCATCTAAAATTGCAGAGATTGGTCCGTTGCCTTCACCACGTAGATGTTGAACTTGACCACCGACTTCAATATCTAATTCAATGACTTGATTGCCATTTTCATCAGATAATCGATAGTTTTTCGCGACATAATGTTTATCTTTCTGATTTACATATGTACTTTGGAATAAACTCCAAATTTGCTCAGCAGAAACTTCTACGCCTTCTTCGTCAGCTACCTGTTGCACGACTTGCGAGAACTCAATTTGTAAGCGACGTGGTAATACGACGTTGTAGTTCGACTCTAACAAGTATGCGATACCACCTTTACCTGATTGTGAATTGACACGAATGACTGCGTCATAATCACGTCCCAAATCTTTAGGATCAATTGGTAAGTAAGGCATGTCCCAAATTTCTTCGTTTTTCTGGAACTCAAAGCCTTTTTTAATCGCATCTTGGTGTGAGCCAGAAAATGCAGTAAATACTAAATCACCCGCATATGGATGACGTGGATGAACGGGTATACCTGTACATTCTTCAATAGTAGAAATGATTTCATTAATATTTGAAAAATCTAGATTTGGAGCGACACCTTGGGTATACATATTTAATGCAATCGCTGCAACGTCAACGTTACCTGTACGTTCACCATTACCAAATACACAACCTTCCACACGATCAGCACCAGCCATGATCGCTAACTCGGATGCTGCAATACCGCATCCACGGTCATTGTGACAGTGTACAGAAATAATGACACCATCGCGGCGTTGTAAGTTGCGATGCATCCATTCAACTTGGTCAGCGTAAACATGAGGCCCAGAAACTTCAACAGTCGCGGGTAGATTCAAGATAACTTTATTATCTGGGCGAGCATCCCAAATTTCAGTGACTGCATCACAGACATCTTTTGCAACTTCTAATTCAGTTGCGGTAAAGCATTCAGGAGAGTATTGGAACACCCATTCAGTTTCAGGGTATTGCGCTGCATATTCTTTCACTTTTTGAGCCGCATTCACCGCTAAGGCTTTTGCACCCGCTACATCAACATTCAATACTTTTTGGCGGAATGTTGGTGAGTTTGAATTATAGATATGCACAATTGCACGTTTTGCACCTTGTAATGATTCAAATGTACGTTGAATCAAGTGATCACGAGCTTGAACTAATACTTCGATATAGACATCATCTGGAATATGATTTTCTTCGATTAATTTACGGGTAAAGTCAAAATCAATCTGTGAGGCAGATGGAAAGCCAATTTCAATATGTTTGAAACCAATTTTCACCAACATTTGGAACATCTTGAATTTTTGTTCGATGTTCATTGGTTCGAAAATAGCTTGGTTACCATCACGAAGGTCGGTGCTCATCCAGATAGGCGCTTTATTAATTTCGTTATTTGGCCATTGACGGTCAGGTAAGTCTACACGTTGGTACATGCGACGGTATTTTTTGCTTGGATCAGCCAACATCATGAGATAACTCCTTTCATAGCACAACATGCTTGGGTCTTGTGTAAAGGCACTGCGCTATTTATATCGATTGTGTCTATTCTATCAATTTACAAGTGGCTTACTGCATCATTTTGCTGAATTCTCTAAAAATCTTTTGAATATATAGAGCTTAGCTATACCGTCACAGTGCTTGTAAATTCTTTCTTTTATTATAGTGCGATCTTCAAGAGAATTATTCCCTGATTTAGATCAAAGTATGATGAATGTGAAATTTTTTTTCACAATATATTTTTTTTTAATAAAATTTTTCATTATAAAAATTAACAATGAAAAATAAATTAGAGTTCTGCCCATTTTCGAATTAAATTGTGATAGAGGCTCGTGAGTTTGATGACTTGCTCATGTTGATCTCCTAATGCCATACGAAGTTGCTGAATAGATTGATCTAAAGTAAATAACATATGTCGATTTGAATCATCTCGAATCATACTTTGTACCCAAAAAAATGATGCCAAGCGACAACCCGATTGGATAGAAGTGACCTCATGTAAGCTAGTAGATGGATAAAGTATCAAATCTCCTGCAGGGAGTTTGACTTCGTGATATCCATAAGTATCTTCAATGACTAATTCACCGCCGTCATATTCGTGCGGATCACTCAAGAATAAGGTACAAGATAAATCTGTTCTCAAGCGTTCTTGTGAGCCTTGAACTCTGCGAATCGAATTGTCGACATGAAAACCGAATGATTGATGCTGTTCATAGCGATTAAACAGAGGGGGAATGATATCTAGTGGAATTGCTGCTGATAAGAATAAAGGATGTTGACCTAGGGATTCTAAAATAATATCACCTAGATGTTTGGTCAGGGGATGATCATTGGAAAGTTGATGATTATGTTTCACTGTTGCAGAGAGTGTTCCAGCTGTTACCTTTCCATTGACCCAATCTACTTTAGACATTTCTTCACGAAAATATCGAACTTGTTCGGGGCTTAGAATATTTGGAATATGATGAATCACTACGATCACTCACTGCTTTAGGTGATGAAAAGCATAGCTTGTATAGAGCTATGCTGAAATGAAATTAAAACTTGAAATTTAAAGACAATACAGCATTTCGACCTTCAGCTTCAGTTGCATAATGCGAAGCATAAGCTTTCGTGAAATAACGTGTATCTGAGAGATTATTGACGTTCAATTGAAGATCAATATCTGAATTTACTTGATAGCGAGCCATGGCGTCATAACGAACATAGCCTGGTACAAATTTGGTATTAGCTATATCACCATAGACTTTGTCCATCGCAAATGTACCAGCACCAATGGTGAAATCAGGTGTTAAGGCATAGGTTGTCCAAAGTGTTGCGCTGTTTTTTGGTACGTTTGGTATTTGATTGCCGTTATACACAGTTTGGTCTGTACATGTTGTACCACGACAGCTCACACCATTTTTAGTTGATTCACTATCTAAATAGGTGTATCCAAGGCTAATATCCCAACGATCAGTAAGGCGTCCATTTAAGCCAAATTCAAAACCATCTACTTTATTTTCACCAATATTTGCATAGGTGGTTGGGTCTAATTGAATACGAGCATTTTGTTTTTCTGTACGAAAAATTGCAGCAGTTAAGTTGAGGCGGTCTTTGAACAGATCCCATTTTGTACCTAATTCAAATGTACGACTTTCTTCAGGATCTAGATTACTATAGTTCGCACCAATACCTTCGGAGCCATCACCTGCATCAACACCCACAGGGTTTGCTGATGTTGCAAAGCTTGCGTAAATTGAACCATTTTCTTGTGGTTTAAATGTTAGACCTGCTTGATACGAGAAGAAGTCGGTATTACTTTTCGTTTTAACTTTGTCGCCTGCATTTACTGTAGGCTTTTCAGCAGTGACTGCGCTATTTAATGCGCCATAAGTCATGGTTTGTTCTGTATCAAACTGATCCCAACGAATACCTAAATCTAATAACCATTGAGGGTTGAACTCAATGCTGTCTAAGAAAAAGATCGAGGTTGATTCTGTTTTGGTATTGTATTGATCTGCACCATTTGTGTTCAACGAACCTGTCCATTCACCACGGTCAGGATTTTTCACAGATGTACACCAACCTGATGGTGCAGATGTGGGGCATTTTTCATAAGCATTACCTGTCGCATTTAAGCCATTAATAATGTACTGAGTACGTTCATTTTCCTGATCAGAATATTCTGCACCTAAGTTAATGCTGTGTTGCAAAGCCCCTGTCTTGAATTTACCTCTAAGTGATAATTGATCAGTGAATGTATCTGTATCAGCGATTCGAGAGTTGGCACGCGCAAAGACACTATTATTTAGGTAAATATTACCTTTTGAATCGTCAGGGTTTGTCCACAAATAATTATTTTTAGACTTTGAGTAGCTCGCAATATTTGAAATTGTGAAGTGATCAGTTAAATCGTGTTCTAACTTAATTGTACCAATCTGATTTTCTTGTTTTTGGAAATCACGATCCGCCCATCCATAGTAAATCCCTTGTTTTACATCTATAGGTTTACCATTTCCATTCAGGCTCGCATTTGCATTATTTGAGGCAAATGGGTTGTTATAAGGCACACCTGAATCTGGCGTGTCATCAGATTTTAAGAAGTAATAACCTAAAGTTGCTCGAGTAGGCGTGTCTAGTCCAAAGCTAATACTTGGCGCAATACCAGCTCGTTTATATTCAGCGCCGTTATGTTGTCCCGCTTTTTCATTCTGGTGACCCATTGCCACGACACGAGTCGCAATACCATTCTCAAAATCTTTATTTGCATCTAATGTGATACGTGCATAAGCATCAGTACCGCCAGCAACAGAGCCTTGGAAAGCATTTCCAGATTTGGCTAATTTGGAAATTAGGTTAATACTACCACCCGTAGAACCTCCACCACCTAAAGTAGAGGCGGAGCCTTTGGTGACTTCAACCTGTTCAACAGCAAACATTTCACGGTTTTGAGAAGTGGAGTTTCTTACACCGTCAACGTACATTGAACTTTCAGAGTTATAACCACGGATAAATGGACGGTCACCATTTGGGTTGCCACCTTCACCCGCACCAAGCGTAATTCCTGGAACAGTTCTTAGAGCATCAGAAAGCGTAGTCACTTGAGTATCTTGTATCTGTTTTTGAGAAATAACAGAGATTGATTTTGGGGTATCGAGTAAGGGAGCAACGTATTTAGCGTTTGAGGATTTGTCGACTTTAAATGACTGCTCTGATTGAGCCTCGGATTTAATTGTTTCTAAATGCACTGTATCTTCTTGTGCAAAAGTTTGACCTGAAATAACAGCCAATGACGTTGCTATTGCAGATGAAACGATTTTTTTACGTGTCGTGATAAAGGCCATGTTTAACCTGATATGAATTTGTTTTCAGGTTGAGAATAATAATGATTCTTTTTTAGCTTTAACGGGTCTTAAAATTGATATTTGCGATTTAAGTTAAACTAAATAACGGAAGCTTAAATGTAATAATGTAATATTTTATGTATAAGTAAATGAATTTAAATAATATTGGAAAAATTAAAGTTTCTACATTTTTGTATGGCTATTTTTAATAGGGAATTTTATTTTAATAAAATAAAAAACCCTGCTAGCGCAGGGTCTTTAAAAAAATTTTGCTTAGAACTTAAAAGTTGTACTTAATTGTACACGACGACCTTCTTGAGTGTTGGTATAACGGTTGTAGTACTGATCATCTAAAGTGACATATTGAAGATCAACAAAATCTTTATCAAAAATGTTGTAGATAGCAACGCCGACATCTATATTATCATTCACAGTATAGTTTGTACCAAGGTGCCATTGGGTGTAACCTTTGAAATCACCTAACGCATTTTTAACATTGCCTTCTTCACGTAATTGGCTACTACGATATTCACCACGCAACCATAAGCTCATGTTATCAGCAGGCACATAGTTAACTAAAAGGTTTGCCACATGTTCTGCATTATCTATGTCATCGGTTGTATTACCCAAAGCATCGGTAAGTTCACCTTTAGTCCATGTATAGTTCGCCGATAACTTCCACTGGTCATTTAACTGATAACCTGCACCTACTTCAATACCATGAGATTCTGCTTCATCCGCATTATAAGGGCGAGCAAGGGTTAAGTTACGATTTGATGCGGTATTCCAATCTATGCCCCATTCTGCAAACTTGGCATTACATGCATCTACTGCACCAGAACAATCGAATTCAATTGGACGACCGTTATAACTCACCCCAGGCACATAAGTACCTTTCGCAACTAAATCAGCAATATCTTTATCCTGAATATGTACTAAAGAGTAACCAGCACCAACTGTTGTGATTTTATCTTTAGTCTTGTTTTGGAAGAATGTTAAGTTGGCATTAAAGCCAGCTTGGTTATCGAAATAAACACCAAGTTCGTAGTTTTCACTTGTTTCAGGCTCTAAGTTAGCGCTACCTAATACCGGTGCACGACCTTGGCTCGCAACGTTTGATAGACCTTGAGTTAATTGCTCTAAACGTGGCACTTTATAGCCTTCAGAATATCCACCTTTTGCAGTCCATTGTTCATTCACATTCCATACGACATATGCACGTGGTGTGAAGAAATCACCAAAGCTGCTGTGGTCGTCAAAACGCCCCCCTAAAGTTAAGTTTAAGTTTGGTAAGATGCTCCAAGTATCTTCAATAAATAAGCCATATTGGTCAAAAGACAGTTCAGGGTTGGCACGGCGGATGCCATCCTTAACGCTTGATTCCCACCACTGAGCACCAACGGTTAAGCTATGATTTTCAAATTTTTGGGTGCTAAATTTAGTATCGAAATAGGTGTCTTCACTTGTTAGTTTGCGATCATTGAAATTATTTTTTTCAGCAGCACTTAACATGCCTGCAGGGATTAGACGACCAATAGTTTCAGTTTCAACATGTGAAATGCTGCTCTCAAACTTACCAAAGTCGGCATCCCATTCATGTGAGATATATCCTTTAGTACGTTCATATTCTTGGCTTGGGCCATAACCCTGTGTTGCTGATGGGGCTAATGGTTTACCAGAGTTATCAAGGTAAGTACCTAATTGACCGCGGCTGTTATCGAACCATTGTTGTGTATTTTCAACATCTAATGCAATTGTATGGTCAGCATGTGGTGTTAAAGTAATACGTGCACCTAAAGTTTCAATGTCAGACTTAGTCGGGCTATTACCTTGTGTTAAAGCACCATTTGGATCACTCAGATAAGATTGTTGACGCTCGGCTTTACGGCCACGTAATTGCACGCCAACTAAATCTTTAATTATAGGGCCAGAAGCAAACACTTCAGCTGAATATTGATTCCCAAAGTCAGAACTATTCGGGAGAATGGTACCATTAAGTGTTAATGATCCTGTCCATACATCTGAGACTTTTTTGGTGATAATATTAATTACCCCACCCATAGCATCTGAACCATAAAGGGTTGACATTGGACCACGAATAACTTCTATTCGTTCAATTGCAGAAATTGGTGGAATAAAATTATTATTTGATTCGCCGAAGCCATTAGGGGTGATGCTACCTACAGAGTTTTGCCGTTTTCCATCAATTAACACTAAGGTGTATTCTGCTGGCATACCACGCATACGGATATTAAGTGTACCTGTTTTACCAGCTGCTGGACTAATATCAACACCTTCAACTCCTTTAAGTGCATCAGCAAGAGAGGTTACACGTTTGGTTTTGAAATCTTCGCTTGTTAAAACTGTAATTGATGCAGGAGCATCTTTGATTTTCTGTTCGTAACCAGCTGCAGAAACTACAATTGTAGAAAGTTGATGAGCACTATTTTCATTTGTGGTATTTGCAAATGTTACACCGCTAGACAAAGCGAATAATGCAACTGTAAGAGGTTGAAGCTTAAACTTACTCATATTATGTTCTTCCGCTGGTATGAGTGATGCTTGAGGGCATGATCAAATTTGATGCAAATATTAATGATAAACTTTATCATTTGCAATAAAAAACAAACAATAATTAAGAAAAATGAATTGAATATGGTCAAACCTTGTGAGCAAAAAAAATATTCTCAGCTTTATAAAAAAGATGGTTTGAAAAAGGTATTTTGTATATCTTTGATTGTTGTCATATAATGTGGCACTTTAAAAATTGCAATTACTATTTCTATATCGAGGAAGCCATGCAAGTAACTTCTGAAGCGGTTTCGGGCGTAGCCCGTCGTTTAAATGTATCTGTACCGACGAGCCGTGTTAATGAGCAATTCGAAGCTCGTTTAAAACGTACTGCTAAAACAGTTAAGATCAACGGCTTCCGTCCAGGTAAAGTGCCTTTAAATGTTGTTCGTCGTGAATACGGCGCGAGCATTTACCAAGAAGTGGTAAATGATGTTATTCGTGACACAGTATTCGAAGCAATTCAACAAGAGAAAATCAATGCTGTAGGCATGCCTAACATTGAAAAAGTTGAAAACAAAGAAGATGCTTTAGTTTATGAAGCAACTGTTGAAGTTTACCCAGAAGTTTCAGTTAAGTTTGACGGTTTAGAAGTTGAACGTAAATCTACTGAAGTAAATGATAAAGATGTAGATCAAATGATCGAAAATCTTCAAAAGCAACGCGCGACTTGGACTGAAACAAAAGGCATGGCTAAAAAAGACATGCAAGTTACTTTTGATTTCGAAGGTTCTATTGACGGCGAAAAATTTGAAGGTGGTTCTGCTGAAGACTTCAAACTTGTATTAGGTTCTGGTCGTATGATCCCTGGCTTCGAAGACGGTATCGTTGGTATGAAGAAAGGCGAAGAGAAAGTAATTGATGTAACTTTCCCTGAAGATTACCAAGCAGAAAACCTTGCAGGTAAATCAGCTCAATTCAAAATCACAGTCAAGCTTGTTGAAAAACAAAAGCTTCCTGACGTAGATGCTGAATTCCTAAAAATCTTTGGTTTAACTGAAGAAGAAGGTGTTGAGAAGTTAAAAGCTGACGTTCGCAAAAATATGGAACGTGAAGTGAAAAACGGTCTTCGCAATCAAGTGAAAGGTGCAACTTTTGATGCGCTTGTAGCTGCAAATGAAATCGAAGTACCTGCGTCTATGTTGTCTCAAGAAATTGACCGTCAACGTCAACAAATGATCCAACAGTTTACTCAACAGTTTGGTGCTCAAGGCGCTAAAGCATTTGATTCAAGCATGCTTCCAGATGAATTATTCAAAGAGCAAGCTGAAAAATCAGTAAAATTAGGTGTTTTGGTGAGCAGTATTCTTGCTGAAGCAAAAATCGAAGTTGATCAAGCACGTGTAGAAGCTTATATCGAAGATATGGCGACTTCTTATGAAGATCCTACAGAAGTTATTGAATACTTCAAAAATGAAAAGCAACAACGTGCACAAATCGAAGCTGTTGTTTTAGAAGACCAAGTTGTAGATCACATCTTAGCGTCTGCTAAAGTAACTGATAAAGCTGTTAGCTATGAAGAATTGTTGAAAGAACAACAAGCTCGTCAACAAGGCTAATCGGTTATCCGAAGGAAGAGGCGCTTAACGCGCCTTTTTTCTTGTAAAAAATATGGATCAACTTGTCCTGTATTCACAAAGCCTAATTAAAAAATATCTGATATTTAATGGTGAATATTTTGCATTTTCGACAATTATCCCTCATATTGTGAAAATGTATTGAGTGACAAAAAATTCAGGAATAAATAACGTATGTATGTTCCAACAATTGATAATGCTTTGGTTCCAGTTGTCGTAGAGCAATCATCTCGTGGTGAGCGTTCTTTTGATATTTTCTCGCGTCTTTTGCGCGAACGTGTAATTTTCTTAACGGGTGAAGTTGAAGACAATATGGCGAACTTAATCGTTGCGCAAATGTTGTTCTTAGAAGCTGAGAACCCAGAAAAAGATATTCATTTGTACATTAACTCACCTGGTGGTTCAGTGACTGCGGGTATGGCCATTTACGATACGATGCAATTCATCAAACCAGATGTCGTGACATATTGTATGGGCCAAGCAGCCTCAATGGGCGCTTTTTTATTGAATGCTGGTGCTAAGGGTAAACGTTACTGCTTAGAAAACGCTCGTGTTATGATTCACCAACCATTGGGTGGTTTCCGTGGTCAAGCTTCAGATATTGAAATTCATGCACGTGAAATTCTATTTATTAAAGAGCGTTTGAACCGTCTAATGGCTGAACACAGTGGCCAAGATTATGAAACTGTTGCACGTGATACAGACCGTGATAACTTTATGACCGCTCAAGCTGCAAAAGAATATGGTTTGGTCGATGAAGTTTTAACGAAACGTCCGCAACTTTAAGCTGTAAAGCATAGAAATTTATTTGGAGTGAAGATGTCTGAAAATCCTCAAGGACAAAAGCATTGTTCATTTTGCGGTAAAACGCAGTCTGAAGTGGGTAAACTCATTGCAGGCGAGGACGCTTACATTTGTAATGAATGTGTAGATGTATGCTTAGATTTAGTTCAGACGAGCCAGCAAGTCGAAACTGGTGAATGGGCAACTCGTCCATTACCTAAGCCGCATGAAATTCGTGCAGCTTTAGATCAATATGTGATTGGTCAAGACACTGCGAAAAAAACGCTCTCTGTTGCGGTATATAACCACTATAAACGTCTTAAAGTGACTCAATCAACTGCAAAGTCAGAAGATCGTGTAGAACTTGCTAAAAGCAATATCTTACTCATAGGACCAACAGGTTCGGGTAAGACTTTGTTGGCGCAAACTTTAGCGCGCTTATTAGATGTGCCATTTGCGATGGCTGATGCAACGACATTAACTGAAGCTGGTTATGTTGGTGAAGATGTTGAGAATATCGTTCAAAAATTGCTACAAAAAGCAGATTACGATGTTGAGAAAGCACAGAAGGGTATCATTTATATCGACGAGATCGATAAGATTACCCGTAAGTCTGAAAATCCTTCAATAACACGTGATGTTTCAGGTGAAGGTGTTCAACAAGCGCTTTTAAAAATGATCGAAGGCACGGTAGCTTCAATTCCACCTCAAGGTGGTCGTAAGCATCCACAGCAAGAGTTCATTCAAATTGATACGTCTAATATCCTGTTCATCTGCGGTGGTGCATTCTCTGGTTTGGAGCGTGTCGTGCAACAGCGTCAAGAAAAAGGTGGAATTGGTTTCACTGCTGACGTGAAGACTAAAGATGACTCTAAGAAGTTATCTGAATTATTTAGTCAGGTAGAAGCTGCCGATCTTGTGAAATTTGGTTTAATCCCTGAATTCATTGGTCGTCTGCCAGTGATTGCAACGCTCGAAGAATTGGACGAAGAAGCATTAATGCAAATTTTGACTGAACCAAAAAATGCATTAACGCGTCAGTATCAATACTTGTTCGAAATGGAAGATGTTGATCTATTATTTGAAGATTCAGCATTGCGAGCTGTTGCGAAAAAAGCACTTGAGCGTAATACAGGTGCACGTGGTTTACGTTCAATTCTTGAAAACGTCTTACTCGATACGATGTACGATTTACCAAGTCGCTCTGATATTGGTACTGTTGTGATCAATGAAGCTGTGATCAATGAAAATGCTGAACCAGAATATCGAACTGAGCGCCAACCTAAACAAGAACAACAAGTTGAAGAAAAGGTCGATTTAAAGATTTTAGATACTAAATCTGCTTAATTGATTGTAATTCATCTGAAACGCGTAAAAAGTCCCACTTTTTGCGCGTTTTTTGTTTTTAATCTCGGATTGAGATGATAATCTAACGATAACAAAAATATGACATAGAATAAAAAGTATTCGTGATGAGGGATAATCATGCGATCAACCGTAGCAGTGTGTGCTTTGAGTCTGTTTCTTGTGGCATGTCAGACACATAAAGGGCTTAACGAAAATAATCAAACTCATGTGGTTTCAACGTTAAAACCGGTAGATTTTAGTGAGAAAAAAACTTTTGTATCTCAGAAGCTAGCTCAATATAAAGTTGCAGGATTTGATCTGGGCTCATGGGTAAATCAAAAACCAGGACAGTTTTTCAGCCGTGTAAAACCTCAACATCAGCAAGCCGCAGTGTTGTATCTGTACCGTCCTGATAGTAAGTGGAATCGTCAGGAAATTATTGCACCGAGTTTTTTTCTAAATGGTAAGCGCATTCCGAGTTTAATCAGCAATCATTATTATTGGATAGAGCTGGCTGAAGGGGATTATCAACTTAGTATCAGTCGACCTTTAACTGTGATGCATTTTCAAAAACCTTTGGTTGCAAGTTTTAGTGTTAAAGCGGGGCAGCAGTATTTCTTAAAATATGAAGAAGAACAGTTTCGAGGTGGACCAAATGGTAGTGAAGATCTCCTCAGAGTTGGACCATTGATGCAAATGCCAACAAAACAGGCATTAAGAGAAATTGGCATGACTCAGTTGAAAACGCCTGGGCTTAACTATGTTGCCGTTATTCAACCGAACGGAACATTGCAAAAATCAAAAGAAAAAATTAAAAATAAAGAATATAAAGCCAGTGATGATGTGCGCTTAACAGAACCTTTTAAGATATATGATCCACGCACATGGTAACTCTGATTCAGCAGAATGGTTTTTAGCTTATTTCGAGTCAGTATGAATACTTTGTTTTTGTAGTTGTTCTAATTTCTTTTGGACTTCAGCAAAATTCTTTTCTGTAGATTGTAAAGAGCCTGCAAGTTGTTGATTCAGGATTTTCATGGATTCTTGAGCAACAAGTGGACCTTTATTTAAAATGGATTGACCTGTTGGAGAGGAATAAAAGTCGATCTGGGCTTGAACTTCTTGGGCATCATAGACATCTTTATAAATTTTGAGATAGATCGGTTTAAGTTTTTCCCAAGAAGTTTGCTTAATATTTTCTTGGTGAATTTTATCAGCCAGCTCATTGGCAATAACTTGTTGTTGTGGTGTTAATTTTTCGGCCTTAACAATATTTTTAACAATGCTATAGGCCTGTTGATCAATTTGAGGTCGGATTTGTTTAAGTGTACTTTGTAAGAGCTGATCTAAATTCAATACTTGTATGAGTTTTTCGATTTGTTGATCAGTCGCTTGAGCTGCCATAACCGCAGGTGAGCAGACCATGCATCCGCTCAAAAATAATGTTCTTAAAATTTTCATGAGTATTCTCGGTATAAAAAAGCACCCTAATGATAGAGTGCTTTTTGAACTTGAGACAAGTCGAATATTATTTATTGTGCAGCTGCATCTACAACTGGAATTTTACCAATTTTAGCCTGCCAAATTTTTGGTGCAGTTGCGTGAACTGATGTTCCGTTAACGTCTACTGCAACAGATACAGGCATATCTTTAACCACGAACTTATAGATTGCTTCCATACCTAAATCTTCAAAAGCGACAACTTCCGCTTCACGAATTGCTTTAGATACGAGATATGCAGCACCGCCTACAGCCATGAGGTAAGTTGCTTTATTGTCTTTGATAGCTTCAATCGCAGCAGGACCGCGGTCCGCTTTACCGATCATACCGAAAAGACCAGTTGCTTCTAAAACTTGACGTGTGAACTTATCCATACGTGTTGCAGTTGTTGGACCTGCAGGACCTACAACTTCGTCACCCACTGGATCAACAGGACCAACGTAGTAAATGAACTTACCTTTAAGGTCTACAGGAAGCTCTTCACCGTTGTTTAACATATCAACCATACGTTTGTGCGCAGCGTCACGACCTGTATAGATTGTGCCGTTAAGAAGAAGCGTATCACCTGGTTTCCAAGAGTTCATTTCTTCTTGTGTGATGTTATCTAAGTCAACACGTTTAGAAGAAGATGAGTCCCAAGTGACTTCAGGATAGTCTTCAAGTTTAGGTGCAATAATATTCGCAACACCTGTACCGTCTAGTGTGAAGTGTGCGTGACGAGTCGCAGCACAGTTCGGAATCATACCCACTGGTTTGCCCGCAGCGTGACAAGGGTAGTCTTTAATTTTGATGTCTAGAACAGTCGTTAAGCCACCAAGACCTTGTGCACCGATACCTAAAGCATTTACTTTCTCGAAGATTTCGATACGAAGTTCTTCAAGTTTATTTTGCGGACCTCGACGAAGTAGTTCGTCCATGTTGATCTCTTCCATCAATGCTTCTTTTGCAAGCATCATGGCTTTCTCAGCAGTACCACCGATACCAATACCAAGCATACCAGGAGGACACCAGCCTGCACCCATGGTTGGTACAGTTTTCAGTACCCAGTCCACGATTGAATCGGATGGGTTTAACATAGCAAGTTTAGATTTATTTTCTGAACCACCACCTTTTGCTGCAACAGTGATATCTACTTTGTTACCTGGAACAAGTTTATGGTAGATCACAGCAGGGGTGTTGTCCTTCGTATTCTTACGGCCAAAAGCAGGATCAGCAAGTACAGATGCGCGAAGTACGTTAGAGTTTTCTAAGTAACCTTGGCGAACACCTTCATTAATCGCGTCGTCTAAGCTCATTGTTAAATCAAATTTAACGTCCATGCCCACTTCAACGAATACGTTGACGATACCAGTATCTTGACAGATCGGACGGTGACCTTCGGCACACATACGTGAATTGATTAAGATTTGTGCGATCGCATCTTTGGCAGCTTTGTTTTCTTCACGGTCATACGCACGACTCATTGCTTGGATGAAGTCTTGTGGATGATAGTAAGAAATGAACTGAAGCGCATCTTTAACGGATGTGATCAAGTCGTCTTGCTTGATAATAGTTGTCATACAAATATCTCTTGAGCGGGCTGATAGCTAGCGGGCTAAATTATAAGACAAAATGATTCAATTGTGGCTTTTTTGCTGAGGAATTGGGCGAAAGTTTAAGAGAGCAGATTCATTCATAGAAAAGTTAAAATTAGTATTTGCTAATTAATTTTTTAGATGGAAATACGTTTACGTAATAAGTTGTTTAAGCTTTTTTATACGTAACAATAATTTTTTTCAAATTTATCTCATAATATTTTTAGATTAAATGGGTGAAATTTCACTATTTTAGTCATCAATAATTCTAATACATTGACTTTATGAAATTAAATTTTGTTAAGATTTTCAATAGAAAGTATTAAGTAAATATTTATATAATTAAAAATCAATATTATTTATATATTTCATAAAATCTAGAAGTTAATTAAATATGAAGTCAAGTGACGCTGGAGTCTTTCTGAGTTATGCCTATATCACAATGCAACAGATGGGATTAAATGTAGAGCAAATTTTAGAAGATGTAAGATTGCCCGCACAGTTGCCTGATAAGACAGTTCGCAGAGATAATTCATGTCAGTACCGATTTTGGAATACAGCGCAAAAAGTTTCTAATGACAGAGATATTGGTTTACATGTAGGAGAGCATTTTCCTGTAATTAGAGGCTCAGTGATTGAGTATCTGTTTTTGAGTAGTTCGGGATTTAAAGTTGGACTAGAGAAAGCTTTAAATTACCAAAAATTACTTTCCTCAGCTTTTCATTTTAGCCTGTTCACAGATGAGCATGTTGCTGGAATTCAAGGGTTTAATCATCCTGTTCGGCACTATTTAGAGATTGTGATCAGTGTGATTTTAAAGTTTTTGAAATTCATTACAGATGATCAATTCCGCCCAATTAAAATTTATTTACCCTATGAATATGGTGCGACATTAATAGAATACAAGCGCGTATGGGGATGTGAAGTTGAGTTGGGCTGTCCAGATGGGAAAATTATATTTGATGCAGCGTTGTTGAATTTAAAATTTGACTGGTATGAGCCTGAATTATTTGCCATCCATGAAACTTATGCAAAACGTCAGATGAGACAGGTTGAAAAATATGAACTTATTTCTGATATAGAACAAATTCTAGCTGAAGTTTTACTCGAATCAGGCAATGTTCAATTAAAGCATGTGGCAGACAAGTTAAATATGAAGGTCAACACCTTGCGTGCATCTTTAAACGATATTGACACTTCTTTTGAGAAAATTCTAACTCATTATCGTATTCGGACTGCAAAGCAATTATTAGCATCCAAAGAGATTTCCATGTGCCATATTGTCAGCGTTCTCGGTTTCTCAGAGAGTTCTGTTTTTTCACGAGCATTTAAACGTTGGACGGGTGAGACACCTTTGCAATACCGAAAAAGAAAAATCTCCAGAAAATGATTCAATTGATACTTAAACTATATCATCTGAGTCAATTAAACTTATGCCAAATCCGTTACTTTAATCTGAGGTAGAACAGTTTTAACACTCTAAATGGTTACTTGGTTTTTAACACATTTAAGTTTTTAATGAAGTTCTAATCCTAATAAATCGAATTAAATTTTAAAAAATATTCAATTGCTTAAGAATTAATTTGATTTCATATTCAATTATTATTCAACCAATTTAAGGAGTTGAAAATGAGTTATGTAAAGACTAAAGACGGTGTTGAAATTTTTTATAAAGATTGGGGATCACGTGACGGTGAGGTTCTTTTTTTTCATCATGGGTGGCCTTTAAGTTCAGATGATTGGGATGCGCAAATACTTTACTTTTTAGACAAAGGTTACCGTGTAGTGGCGCATGACCGCCGTGGTCATGGACGATCTTCTCAAGTGTCTGAAGGTCATGATATGGATCATTATGCTGATGATGTTGCGGCTGTTGTAGAGCATTTGGGCATTAAAAAGGCGATTCATATTGGTCATTCAACAGGCGGTGGAGAGGTTGCACACTATATAGCAAGATATGGTGAGGAACGTGTCTCTAAAGCTGTTCTTGTGAGCTCTGTACCACCTTATATGGTGAAAACTGAAGATAATCCAAATGGATTGCCGAAAGCTGTTTTTGATGATATGCAGGCTCAGTTATTTAAAAATCGAGCTGAATTCTATCGTGCTGTACCTGAAGGTCCATTTTATGGCTTTAATCGTCCGAATGCGAAGCCGTCTGAACCAGTGATTCAAAATTGGTGGAGACAAGGGATGATGGGTTCTGCTAAAGCACACTATGATGGGATTGTGGCTTTCTCCCAAACTGATTTTAGAGAAGACCTTAAGAAAATTTCAGTGCCAGTATTAGTTTTACATGGTGATGATGACCAAATTGTTCCTCTTGATATTTCAGGAAAGTTATCGGCTGAATTGGTACAAAATGGAACTTTAAAGATTTATCCAGGTTATTCACATGGGATGCTCACTATTAATCCTGACGTGATTAATCCTGACCTTCTTGAATTTATTCAGAATTAATTTTAATTATTATAAAAAAAACAAGAACTCATCAGAGTTCTTGTTTTTTGAATACGATTTCAATAAACAAAATGATCCATAGGCATAACACCTCAGATTTATTAATTGACCTGAATATTTTTAAAAAACTTAGTCAAAAAAAACCCTAGCTCTTGCCATAATGGTTGCCCCTCTGTTAAATAAATTATTGACTTTGCTGATCTGCTTGAATAGCAGTGAGTGCAATAGTGAATACAATGTCATCAACCAAAGCACCTCGAGATAAGTCATTGACTGGCTTATTCAAACCTTGCAACATTGGTCCAACACTCACCACATTGGCAGAGCGCTGAACAGCTTTATAAGTGGTATTACCTGTATTAAGATCTGGGAAAATAAAGACATTGGCACGTCCAGCCACTTGAGAGTCAGGAGCCTTAGAACGTCCCACACTTTCGACAGATGCAGCATCATATTGAAGGGGGCCATCGATCAATAAATCTGGACGACGTTCTTTTGCGATGCGTGTTGCTTCAGCAACTTTTTCAACATCAGCACCTGTGCCAGATGTACCAGTTGAATATGAAATCATGGCAATACGTGGATCAATACCAAACGCTTTGGCTGAATCGGCAGATTGAATCGCGATTTCAGCAAGTTGCTCTGCATTAGGATCTGGATTGATTGCACAGTCACCATAAACATACACTTCATCTGGTAATAACATAAAGAAAACAGACGAAACTAAAGAGTAATCAGGTGCCGTTTTAATCAACTGAAATGCAGGGCGAACTGTATTGGCTGTGGTATGAACTGCACCTGAAACTAATCCATCCACTTGATCTAGTGCTAACATCATCGTTCCAAGAACCACTGTATCTTGTAACTGTTCTTTCGCTTGCAGTTCATTTAACTTGCCTTTACGCAACTCTACCATTGGCGCAATATAGTTGTCGCGAATGAGGTCTGGATCAATGATTTCTAAATCATCAGGTAATTCAATCCCTCGAGCTTTGGCTACATCTAAAACTGCTTCTGGTTTTGCCAGTAAGATACAGTGAGCAATACCACGTGATTGGCAGATCGCGGCTGCTTGAATCGTACGAGGTTCATCACCTTCAGGAAGAACAATTCTTTTCTTCGCTGCAATTGATTTTTGTACCAACTCATGACGGAATGCAGATGGAGAAAGTCGTGGTTGGTATGAGCCATTCAGCAACTGCGTTACCCAATCCGCATCAATATGGCTAGATACAAATCGAGTGACTTGTTCAGCGCGAGCTGTATCATCTACAGGAATTTCATTGCTTAAATTAGCCAGTTGGGTTGCCGTTTCAAAGGTACTCAATGGTGTGTGTAAAATAGGTAAGCCCTGTTTTATTGCTGCTTGGCAGAAAGCCAGTACTTGTTGATTAGGTGCATAATGTTCAGTCAATACTAAACCAGCAAGAGGGATACCATTGCTGCTTGCTAAACTACTTGCAAGTAAGACATCAATACGATCTGATGCGCTAATAATCAGTTCGCCTGCCGTGAATTTGTGCAGTTCGCGCTCGATATTTGAAGCGATCAGGCTACTATGCAGAACACGTCGTTGTGCAGCCTCACCTAAGTTAATCCATTCTGCTTGAATATGTTGCGCGATATCAGACATTCGCGGCACACTTAAAGTATTACTAAATGGTACTAATGCAATAACAGGAAGTTGTTCGGAACCAATCAGTGGATGTGTTTTTTGAATTTCCCCAACAAATTGTTGAGTCTCTTGTGTCAGACGCAGACTTGGATCAATGGTCACTGGAATCTGTGCAGACTCCTCGGACAGACCTTTGGTTCGCATGAACAGCACACCAGCTGTTCGGTTGCTGTTTGCTCCACCAAAATTACGTAATTGGGTTTCTACTTTTTCTGCTGTATAGGCTGGTTGTTTGATATCAGCATTGCTCACAATGATGACTTTCGCATCTAGTGCTTGAGCAAGTTGAGCATTCAGTTCAGATGCAAAACTATCACGACTGTTTGGAACTAACCCTTCCACAATAATAAGATCATGTTTTTTAGCAATTTGACGATGTAGACGAACAGCTTCTTCTAATAACTCATCACTTTCACCAGCATTTAATTGCTGAACTACATTTTGATATGAGATTGGTTCAACTGTTTCGTTCTGAGAAACATGGCGGAATAACGCTGTGGTGCGATCGAAATTTTCAGCATGTACTTCTTGTGAAAATGGCTTCACAAAACCAGCTTTTACACCTTGACACTCAAGTGCATAAATTAAGCCTAAACACGCTGATGTCAGACCTACACCTTCACCAGTTGGAACAAGTACAATTGTTTTCATATCATCAAAATCTATATCTAAAAATAAAAAATAAATATGTCTGCGTGGGCGACTACTTAAGCAGTCGTGGTTTCAAGTTCAGACTTTTTTTCAGATGAATTCACATCTCCGATTTGATTCACCACATGTTCTGTTTCTTGTGCAATACGTCCTTCTTCATCTGTAGGAATGACCCAAATTTGCGGACCAGTACCATTATCAATGCGACCTTCTGTACCGCGAGCTAATTGGTCATTTTTTTCTTTACTAAAGTTAAAACCAAAATGTGGCAAATAAGATAATGTTTTTTCACGAATAAATGCTGAGTTTTCACCAATACCACCTGTGAAGAATAAGCCATCAAGACGAGGTAAACCACAGCTGAGTGCTGCTAATGATTTAGCAAGACGATAGCAGAATACTTCAATAGCAAGTGCAGCATCTTCACTGCCTTCTTCTGAAGCTTCGATAAGTGTTCGCATATCGTTTGACAGGTTTGAAAGTCCTAATAAACCAGATTGGCTATTGAGCATTCTGTCAATTTTGTAAATGTCCCATCCTAGGTTTTTGGCTAAAAAATTATGTAAACTTGGGTCTACATCACCACTACGGGTACCCATCACTAAACCTTCGAGTGGCGTTAATCCCATAGAGGTATCAACACTTTTACCATTCCAAATTGCACAAGTAGAACTACCGTTGCCTAAATGAGCGGTGAGCCAACCACCTTCACGGAAACTACCAGCAAGCTCAGAACCACGATCTGATACATAGGCATGGCTCGTACCGTGGAATCCATAGCGGCGAACATTATGTTCAGTGTATAAAAATTTTGGTACCGCATAACGATAGGCATGCGCTGGCATTGTTTGATGGAACGCTGTATCAAACACTGCAACCTGCGGTAAGTCTGGGAACAAACGTTTGGTCGCTTCGATCCCAACGAGATGTGCAGGATTATGTAATGGAGCTAAAGGTGTTGCTTCACGGATTTTTTCAATAATTTCATCGGTGATTAACTCTGCTTGAGTTAAAGAACCACCATGTACAATACGATGACCAATGGCATCAGGCTTGTGATTCGCTAAGCGAGATAATCCAACTTCAAGTGCTTCTTTGTGGTCTGCATTTGGAATACGAATATCAACTGGTTCGTTGCCTACAGTCACGCCTTTGATGCGCGCTTCTGGCGTACCTAAGTTTTCAGCAAGACCATGAATTCGGAAATCTTGATCTTTAAGTAATAATGCAAACTTGATCGAAGAAGAACCGCAATTGATGATAAGAACTGAATGAGGCATGGTGTGTTCCTTTACTGGCAATTTTAATATTTCGTTTGTTTTCTTCCAAATGAACAAAAAATGTTATTTCTTGATCGTGAAGCATTTGTATCATGCGTTTTTTTATTGTCCTAGATAGACTTTAGGTGATTAGACTTAAGCACTATCGACCACTAAGGCAATAATAATTAAAATTTATAGTCTTTCTTTATTCATTTATTAAATAAATGATGGTTATATTTTAATTAAATTGTATGCGTAAAACATAGCATGTATTGTATTTTTTATATACCACTTCTGCTTTGTAATTGATTTAATTTATACGTTTTTTATTTAGTTATAATGAGTTGAATCACTCAAAAACAAAGCCCTTTACTCAAAGGGCTTTGTTTTTTAAGTTAGGTTTATTGACGGATTTGGCCATCGCCTAAGACAATCCATTTTTGTGAGGTAAGTCCTTCTAAACCGACTGGACCTCTGGCATGAATTTTATCTGTTGAAATACCGATTTCAGCACCTAAACCATACTCAAAACCATCAGCAAAACGAGTAGAGGCATTGACCATGACCGAACTTGAATCGACGCGTGTAAGAAATTTTCGCGCCGTGCTAAAGTTTTCAGTAATAATCGAATCAGTGTGATGCGATCCGTATTTATTGATATGCAAAATTGCTTCTTCAACGCCACTGACCACTTTAACCGCTAAAATAGGTCCTAGATATTCCTCATACCAGTCTTCTTCGGTCGCAGTTTTAATCTGTTCACCTAAAATTGCTTTGACTTTCAAGCAACCACGCAACTCAACTTGTTTTTCAGCATAAAGTTCAGCAATGCGAGGCAGAAAGTCATCAGCAACTTTTTCATCAACCAGCAGCGTTTCCATGGCATTACATACGCCATAGCGATGAGTTTTTGCATTTAACGCAATTGGCAATGCTTTTTGTAGATCTGCTTGGGCCTCAACGAAGACGTGACAGTTACCATCAAGATGTTTGATTACAGGAATAGTCGCTTCACGTGTAATACGTTCAATTAAGCCTTTGCCACCACGTGGAACAATAACGTCAACATACTCAGAGAGGGTAATCAATTGCCCAACTGCAGCACGATCTGCTGTATTGACAACTTGGACTGCGTTAACTGGTACACCAGCTTGCTCTAAACCTTTTTGAATTGCGGTAGCAATGGCTTTGTTCGACTCTAATGCCTCTGAACCACCGCGAAGAATGATGGCATTGCCAGACTTAATCGCTAAAGAGGCTGCTTCTAGAGTGACGTTAGGACGTGATTCATAAATCATACCTACGACACCTAAAGGCACTCGCATTTTTCCAAGCTGAATACCAGACGGGCGATAAGCTAGGTCAGTAATTTCACCAATGGGATCAATTAAACTGATGACATCTTTAAGACCTTGTAACATTCCACTGAAGCGTGTGGGTGTAAGTTCCAAACGATCGAGTAATGCGCTGTCTAAATTGTTTTCATGACCACGAGTCATGTCTAGTTTATTCGCAGCTAGAATTTGAGCTTGATGGTCTTCCAAAGCGGTATGGATTGCCGTCAAAGCATTATTTCGTTCAAAAGTCGAAGAGCCAGCCAAAAAGCGTGAAGCTTCACGCGCATTCTGACCGACGACTTGCATGTACTGTTCGATGGAGTCTTGCATAGCAGTTTAACTGATCATTTTAAAATCTCATTCAAATAGTAGCAGCGCAGATGACAACAATCTATGTTTATAAGCGAAAAAAGCTAAGTTGATAAAACTTGTAACTATTTTTAGAACCTAACGGCAGTTAAAAAAGATAAAAGGTGAATTCTTGCATTGCGCAGATTTCATGCATCTGTATAAAATGAAATGAATGTTAATTATGTTGCATAATCATAACGAATTGAGAGTATGATCAAATTAACGGCTGTGAAAACAAAACAATAAAGCCAAATGGAGATAAGGGAATGAATTCCATGATAAAAATGGAGCTTGAAGATTATTCAGCTGAAGACAGCACTCATTTTTTTGATCTGTACCATAAAAATAGTTTTAAAGAGCCGCCACGAACCACATGGATTGATGGGTGGAAAATTGAATATATGGCGATCGCATCGCCAGAAACACTGCATCAGACGCCAACGCTGATTGTCGGAGGCGCATTTCAAAATTTTAATTCATATAAATATTGCGTTGAACAGCTCTTCGAGAAAGGACCTGTTATTTTAATCGACTTACCATCTTTAGGTTCAAATCAACAAATCCACAATCGTGATACTGGAATTTCTGCTGGTACTCTAGAGCTACCAGAGCTTTCAAAAATGTTAGGTCAATGGTTGGATTTGGTGGAGATTAAGAAAGTCTCTGTTATGGGGATGTCATTAGGCTCTGTGGTTGCTTCCTGTTTTGCTCATTATCGTCCAGAACTGGTAGATCGATTAATTCTGATGGGCGTCATGCAGAAGACGCGTAAAAGCTGGCGTATGTTGCTTGAAGAGTCATTAATATTGATGCAAGAGCAACGTATGGATGAGTTTGGTCAGGCTGTCATTTTGTACTTGGTGAATCATGCAAAATTAGACCAAACGCGTATGTCTCCAACAGCTAAACGACTTTTTTATAAGCAGATGTCTGAGTTTGATATCGCTGAGCGTGAGCGATATGAAATTAACTGTAATCGTTTATTGCGTCTTTCCCATGTTCCAATTCCGATGTGTAAAACATTGGTCGCATGTGGTCAATTCGATAGTTTTACTTTGCCATTTGAGAATGCGAATTTTGCCTTGCAATGTCCAGATGTTGAGTTTGCAATGATTGCAAATGCGGATCATGTGCCTCAATTGCAACGTCGTAAAGAAACCATGAATCTTTTTACTAGTTTCTTAAAAGGCGAATCGATTCACAATCTAGATGGGATCATTTATTTAGATAAAGACCAAATGCAATCATTGGATCGCAGAGGGGAAGTTCGATTTGCCCTTAAAAATGCACATTCTGTTTTAATTCATCAAACAAATGCACAACGTTTTGAAGTTGAAATTAAAGACCTGAATTACTTTGGTGTATCATTCTTTTTGGATGACCCATCTCAAGTTCAAGTCTTACAGGAAGATGCTCGAAGTTTTGCAATTGAATTTGAGGATGAGCAAGGACATTTTGCTGTCGAATGTTTATTGTTCGATTTTATTGGAAATGAAGTAAGAGCATTATTCAAGCATGGTTATTTTGAAGTGGCTGATCGCTTACTTCAATTTATAGATACCCATAAACACAATGACAGCGTGGATTAGGCTGTCATTAAATTCAATTGAATCAGAAAATAGACTCTTCTTAATATTTAGATAAACGAATCATTATTTTATTGCATGAATCATCCATACTAGATCACCAAGATGCTGATCTGTATCCATATTTTGATTCTTTTTTTCAAAATACAGTTGAGGTTGAATGACTTCAACTTCAGTAAAACCTGACAGTTTAAAAAAGTGCTGTACCTCTAAAGGGTTTTTAAAGTGGAAGGTAAATGCACTTCTTGAAGCGTATTTGAGTAATTTGCTGCTCGACCAAATTAAGTTAGCCAGTTTATGTTGGACAGGTTCGGGATAAAGGTCAGTTAAATAATGAAGCGTTTGGAATGGTTGACCAAAACGTACAATTGAATTCAGCAATTGTTTGAGTAAATCTTGATTAAAATAATTGATTAATCCTTCACTGATAATCACTAGCGGTCGTGTTGGGTCGAATTCGTCAAAAGCTGTTTTGAAATCATCCGTGAATAAGTCTGCTGATAAAACTTTAGGGCTTTCGGGATCGATTTTATTCAAAGCGGATTGTTTTGTGGTAGCCATGTCTGGTAAATCTAATTCGCGATAATCTATTTCGGGATAATGAGATCTAAACCACCAACCACGAGGTGAAAGTCCCGCTGCAATTTCTAAAATTTGCAGGGTTGGATATTGTTTGATTAATAATTTTAAATGGTCGTCTAATAATGTATGTCGTGTCTTCAGGGTTGAACGCATACTTCCACCGACAAACTTCTCAGCCATACTTTCAAAAGGGTGAGCGAATTGCGCTAATGCTTTGCCTTTCGAAGTCGCAAATGCTTCGTGAGAGATACCCATTTGATACCATATATAGCCAGTGTAGTGAGCAGTAAACGAAATATGACGGTGCTTTGATTGTTTTGATTGAGACATACACATCCTTGGCTATGATTATTATTGGATTGGTCAAGATAAAGGGAGCATTAGAATGCTCCCTGTATTATTAAAATGATTGTCTAAAATCTTCAATGACCTTTTTGACAGATTTCCATTCGTTGCCTAAGTCAAGTTGTTCACCAATGGGAATCTCCTGAATCTTACCGCGCATACGCTCTAAGCGTTCTTGGTTCGGCAATGGATAATTCTCTATGGCACTGAGCGCGACATATGCAGATTCTCGATTATTGCAGACCAAACCCATATCACAGCCAGCTTCAAGTGCGGCTTTGATGCGAGCATCTGCACCACCTGCAACACAAGCTGCTTGCATACTTAAGTCATCAGAAAACAGGACACCGTCAAACTGAAGTGTTTCCCGTAGTACTTTTTGAACCCAATACTGAGAAAAACCAGCAGGATTTGGATCTACTTTTTCATAAATCACATGTGCTGGCATGAGTGCGTCAAGTTGAGGTTGGAGTTGAATAAAGCTTTGCATATCTTGAGCTTCGATTTCAGCATAACTTCGTGTATCCACAGCTGCAGCAATATGTGAATCTGCTTTAACCGAGCCATGGCCAGGGAAGTGTTTCCCCGTGGTTGCCATACCTGCGCGTTTCATACCTTGCATAAAGGCTTGGGCTAAAGGGATGATATCTGAGATATTTTTAGCAAAAGCACGATCACCAATAACATCGCTGATGTCGTTAAGGTCTAATACAGGTGCAAAGCTAAAATCGATCCCGACTGCAAGAACTTCGGTAGCCATGAGCCAACCGCATTGTTCAGCCAATTCAATTGCTCGTTCTGGCTGACTTAAATAGAGCTCACCGAAACGTCCCATGGCAGGAAGGAGAGAGAAGCCTTGTTTTAAACGTTGTACGCGTCCGCCTTCTTGATCGACTGCAATTAAAATATCGGGGCGAACTTGGCGCATATGATCCGTTAAGACGCGAACTTGTTGGGGTGATTCAATATTTCTTCCAAACAAAATGACTCCACCGACTTGTGGAGATTGAAGGAGTTGAATATCTTCTTGATTAAGTGTTGTGCCCTCAATATCAAGCATCAATGCGCCAATCATAGTGGAATCCGTGATTCTAATTTTAAAAGAGAAAACAATACCCGAATTCTGCAATGATTTGCTACATTTTCTCCGTACAGATTATGATAAAACTATACGGCAGAAATAAAAAAGTTGTTTAAGGTTTTGAATATTAATATTTCTATCTGAAAACAATAGTGTAAATTTGGTTTATCCAAGGAAAGACAAATTCGTTATGAAACTTCAAACAATCGCTTGCGCGGTAGCCATTGCCACTGGTGGTTTATTTTTTGGTCATACAATTAATGTTGCGATCGCAGCGAATGAACCAGCGGTTCAACAGGTTCAGAATATAAAGCCCACACAAGAACAAGCTTTAGTTTCAAGACAATTAGCAACTTTGGTGGATCGTCAGCACTATTTAAATATGCGTTTAGATGCTACGACCTCACAACGTATTTTTGATATGTATATTGATAGTCTTGATCCTGACCATAGCCTTTTCTTGGCAGATGAAGTGGCAAACTATAAGAAAAAATACGGACCAACTTTTGGAGCGGCGCTCAAAGCGGGTAACCTTGAAGGACCTTATGCCATTCACGCTCAATATCGTGATCGTTTAAAGTCATTCTATGAGTTTATGTTGGCGGAGTTAAAAAAACCGCAAAACCTAAATCAACGTAATGTGTTTATCGAGTCTGATCGTGAAAAGGCTCCATTTTTCAAAAATAAAGCTGAGCAAGAAAATCAATGGCGCAAAATGCTGGTGTCTCAGTTAATCAATTTAACGATTGCTAAAGAAGAAGATTTGGCTAAGCAAAAAGCGCTGAAAGATGATCCTTCTTTAGCAGCAGGGCAAGATCTCACTTCAGCTGAAGATTTAACGCCAGTTCAGACTTTGACCAAGCGCTATATGCGTCAATTAGAACGTATGAAGCGTACAAAAAGCGATGACGTTTTAGAAAAAACGCTCAATGCTATGTTAGCGACTTATGACCCGCACAGTAATTATTTCCCACCAATCGATGCGATTGAGTTAAATCGTCAGACCACATTGCAGCTTGAGGGGATTGGTGTGTCGATCCGCCCAGAACGCGGGAATGAAGACTATACGCGTATCGAGACGATCGTAGATGGTGGTCCTGCGTTTAAGACAGGACAGGTTAAGTCTGGTGATCGTATTATTGGTGTCGCGCAAGACGGTGACAAAATGGTCGACGTCATTGGATGGACCAGTTCTGAAATCGTTGGATTGATCCGAGGTAAGCGTGGGACTAAAGTCACCATTAAATTGCTCGGACCTGGAGCATCTATGAGTCAGGCACGTACCGTAACTATCGTACGTGATGTGATTCAAGAAGAGGATGCAGGTGTACGTTCAAGAACAGTAGAAATTGTACGAGATGGCAAGAAACATAAAGTTGGGGTAGTCGAAATTCCATCGTTCTATTACAACTACCGTGCCCGTCGTGCTGGTGAAAGCTATCGTTCAGTATCTGAAGATACCAATAATGCATTGAAAAGTTTAGCTGCGCAAAATGTCGATGGCATTATCGTCGATCTTCGTAATAACCCTGGCGGTTCACTCGAAGAAGTGGCAAAAATGATTGGGCAAGTGATTAAATCTGGTCCAGTGGTTCAAATTCGGGATGGGAATGGTAACGTCAGTGTCTTCGAAGATCGTGATGGAGGTGCTCAAACCTACGCAGGTCCATTGGCTGTCATGGTGAATCTGGCTTCTGCATCAGCAAGTGAAATCTATTCAGCTGCTGTGCAGGATTATGGTCGTGGGATTGTGATTGGAAGTACTACGACAGGTAAGGGTACAGCTCAAGTTCAATTGGACAGCTTAGCGTATGGTCAAGCGACATTGACGCAACGAAAGTTTTACCGTGTTACTGGTGGAAGCACACAAAATAAAGGGGTTGTGCCTGATATTCAATTGGTTGATATCTACGATGAAGAGTTTGGGGAGCGTAAAGCTAAGAATGCTTTAGAGTGGGATACCATCCCTACAGCTCCTTTCAAACGTGAGGGAGAAGTGCAAGCCTTTGTACCAAAATTAGCTGCTCATTCAAAACAGCGTGTTGCGAATGATATTCAATTTAAGTATTTAGAAGCGCGTAAAGCGATTTCGCAGAAAGCTAAAGAGAATAAACAAATCGTGTTGGATATCGATCAACGTAAAGCTGAACTCATCGCTTTGGAAAAAGAAACGTTGGCAGAAGAAAATAAACGCCGTATAGCAATGGGTAAAACTGCTTATCCAAATTGGGAAAGTTATCAGGCATCGATGGAAGCTTTGGCTGAATCGCGTGCTAAGATGAAAACTAATCAACGCCCACCTTTACCTGAAGAAGAGGCATTTGTCACTGAATCAGCTCATATCTTGCTCGATTACATTGCCTTGCAAAAATAAAAATATTTATTGTTAAGTTTTACTTAAAAAATGGCGTATTTCGATACGCCATTTTTTATGGATATCGCCGAAAAACAACTTGACGTTCAATGAGATGGTGATATTGTTGTAGGCGACAAATGCTCATTAAAAAGTTGAACCTTCTTACATTTATTTGCTGTACTTTTGGGGTTTAAATAAAATAAAAACAGGTTCAGGTACGGATAAGTCTCTATATGATTCATATGAGTTACGATTATGCAATGGTGGCGGGTTCTGCTGTGGCGGCAGTGATCGTCTGCTTTATTGCTATTTCATTTGAACAACTCATTAGTACCCACAAAAACCCAGTTGGTCAAAAAGTGCTGCTCGGTGTAAGTGGCATGATATTTGGTCTTGCGATTTGGGTCATGCATTTTGTTGGAATGCTAGCTTGTCATTTGCCCGAAGATCATAGTTTCGATGTAGGTTTGACGCTATTTTCTTATGTGATCGCAGCTCTCGCTTCAATTTTTGCCATATGGCTCACGACTAGATCTACACTTCCTTTAGCTAGATTAGTTTTGGGTGCACTTCTGATGGGTTTCGGTATTTCAGGTATGCACTATACTGGAATGGCGGGATTGATCGTTCCCAACTACATTATTCGTTATGACACCATTTTGGTGATTTTTTCTGTGCTGATTGCTGTATGTGGTTCAGGGTTGTCATTCTGGCTGATGTTTAAATATAAGCGTACCTATCACAATAAATTGGCATTCAAGCTTGCCGTGGCATTCATGATCGCTTTTAGTATTGTGGGAATGCACTATATTGGTATGGCGGCTGCGACTTTTCAACCCGTGGATGCCAAATATGCAGCATTGAATCAACTCCATGAAGGTCAAGGTTTATTACTTTTTGTCATTATATTTGTCACCTGCTTGGTTTTAGTGGTCAGTTTTTTTGTCGCTATTTTAGAATTACGACTTGAAGAGAGAAATCAACAACTAATCAAAATGAATAAGGAATTGGAAAGCCTTGCCCTTCAAGATAATTTGACCAAACTTCCAAATCGACTTTTTTTGCTTGATTACACCACTTCATTATTTTCACTTCACCAATCTAAAGATCATAAAGTTGCATTCATTTATATTGATTTGGATCGTTTCAAGGCAGTAAATGATGCTTTTGGACATCATATTGGTGATCAGCTTTTAGTGAATTTAGCACATCGACTTCATGCATTACTCGAAAAAAACCAAAAATTAATTCGTATTGGTGGTGATGAGTTTTTATTGGTCGTTGAAGACTTTTCTACAGACCAAATTGATCAAGTTGCCAATCTAGTATTGAGTAAAATCCAAGAAGGCTTTGTGATTTCTGGGAAGGAAATCAATATCTCAGCAAGTTTAGGTGTGGTCTATTATCCAGATCATGGTGCTGATTTACATGATTTGTTGGTGAATGCTGATGCTGCAATGCTGATGTCCAAAGAGCAAGGTCGCAATACTTACAGTGTGTTTAACTATTCATTAGATCAACAAGAAATCGCACGTAGCCAATCAAAACTTATTAATGATTTGTATCGTGCTGTTGAAGAACAACAATTCATTTTATTTTATCAGCCGAAATTCACAGCAGATTTTAAAATTTGTGGCGTTGAAGCTTTAATTCGTTGGAAGCATCCAAGTCTAGGACTTCTAGCACCGAATATGTTTATTGAGGGTGCGGAGCAAACAGGTCTTATTATTAAAATGGGCTACTGGGCCCTTGAACAAGCGTGTATACAGATTCAAGCTTGGCAAAAAAAGAAATTGCCTTTCTGCCCGATCGCTGTAAATTTATCAGCTGTTCAATTTGAACATAAAGCGCTGGTAGATACATTAAGATGTTTAATCACGCAATACCAGATCGATCCAGCCCATTTAATTATTGAGATTACTGAATCGACAGCAATGCATCATATCGATGTCAGTATTCGTACTTTTGAGAGCCTGCGAAACCTGGGGATTGGGCTTGCGATTGATGATTTTGGAACAGGTCATTCAAGCTTCTTATATTTAAAGAATCTCCCGGTAGATGAACTTAAAATTGACCGTGAATTTATTCGAAATCTTTCACCCAATACAAAAGATGAAATTATCTTAGAAAGTATTATTGTCTTGGCTAAACGTTTAGGTTTGGTGGTGACAGCTGAAGGCGTCGAAACTCAAAAACAAGCCGATATCTTAAAACGTTTAGGTTGTCAGCAATTACAAGGCTATTTATTGGGTATGCCATTACCTGTGGATCGTTTAGAAAGTACATTTAAGAACTATTAACTTCTGGTCAGTTTCTGATTCATCACATTCACATTCGGTATTGATCTGCTACAATATCGCCAATTTTTATTTTGATCTTTTTTGATCTTTTTTGATCTTCTAAACTGCATGTCTGCAGTAGGTGTTATTCATGAGCTTTAAGCAAGAGTTAGCGGAGCAAGTTGCTCAGCGACGTACATTTGCCATTATTTCCCACCCCGATGCGGGTAAAACCACAATGACGGAAAAGTTATTGTTGTGGGGGCAAGCGATCCAAGTTGCAGGTATGGTAAAAAGCCGTAAATCTGACCGTGCTGCGACATCAGATTGGATGGAAATGGAAAAAGAGCGTGGTATCTCGATCACGACCTCTGTGATGCAGTTCCCTTATAAAGACAAAATGATCAACCTGCTCGATACACCGGGGCATGAAGATTTCTCTGAAGATACATATCGTACCCTTACAGCCGTAGACTCAGCATTGATGGTGATTGATGGTGCGAAAGGTGTCGAAGATCGTACGATTAAATTGATGGATGTGTGTCGTATGCGTGACACACCGATTATTTCTTTCGTTAACAAAATGGACCGTGAAATTCGCGAGCCACTTGAACTACTCGATGAAATTGAAAACGTACTTAAGATTAAATGCGTACCTTTAACTTGGCCTTTAGGTACAGGCCGTGACTTCGCGGGTGTTTTTAATCTGATCGAAGAAAAATTCTATGTCTATAAAGCAGGTTTTGGTTCAACCATTACAGATATCGAAATTCGTGACGGTTATGACCATGCTGACCTTCGTGAAAAAGTCGGTGAATTAGCTTGGGCTGCATTTGAAGAGTCACTAGAATTAGTTCAAATGGCAAATGAACCGCTTGATCGTGAAGAATTCTTAGCAGGGCGTCAAACTCCAGTATTGTTTGGTACAGCGTTGGGTAACTTTGGTGTAGACCATGTCTTGAATGCATTTAGTGAATATGCACCACCACCAAAAGCACATCCTACCCAAGACCGTAAAGTTGAAGCGACTGAAGAGGGTTTCTCTGGTTTTGTCTTTAAAATTCAAGCCAATATGGACCCTAAACACCGCGATCGTATTGCTTTCATGCGTATCTGTTCAGGCAAATATGAAAAAGGCTTGAAAATGAAGCATGTCCGTATTGGGAAAGATGTGCGTATTTCAGATGCATTAACGTTCTTGGCAGGTGATCGTCAGCATTTAGAAGAGGCATGGCCAGGTGACATTATTGGTTTACATAACCATGGTACGATTCAAATTGGCGATACTTTCACTTCGGGTGAAAACTTGCAATTCACAGGTATTCCTCACTTCGCTCCTGAAATGTTCCGCCGTGTTCGTTTAAAAGATCCTTTGAAATCAAAGCAACTTCAAAAAGGTTTAAAAGAGCTTTCAGAAGAAGGTGCAACTCAAGTATTTATGCCACAAAACAGTAATGATCTTATTGTCGGTGCTGTGGGTGTTCTTCAATTCGAAGTTGTTGCTTATCGTTTAAAAGAAGAATACAAAGTAGATTGTATTTACGAGCCTGTGAGCATTAACACTGTTCGTTGGGTTTCATGTCCAGATGAGAAAAAATTTAATGAATTTAAGAAAAAAGCACATGACCAACTTTCAGTTGATGGTGGTGGGCATTTAACGTACTTAGCACCTAGCCGTGTCAATTTACAATTAATGCAAGAGCGTTATCCTGATATTGTTTTCCGTAATACACGTGAACATTAATTTTGCTTGAAAATGTAAAACAGCTTCCTCGTGAAGCTGTTTTTGTATCAGAATAACCAATGCTTTAATTTTGGTTGATTCTTGTGATTACTCTAAATTTACAAAAAAAACGATTGCGTATTCTTCTTGCTACCTTAGTCATTGGGGTGGCATCTTGTGAAAAACAACCAGAGTCTACGACACAAAACTCAGGGCAGTCTGCCCAAGTTAAAAACGCTGATGTGTTACCATACTTAAATGATGACGCGTTTCAATTTGAAATAAAGAGCGAAAATTGCACAAAATCGGTCTGCGAAAAAATTGAAATTTTAAGTCTAAAAACAGCAGATCAGTGGGTCAATCAACAACTTAACAACCATTTGGCTTTTGTGATTCAAGATCAAATCAATGAAAAAGAAAAATTGAGTTTGGATCAATCCATCGAAACCTATATAAGTCGATCTGAATCATGGATGAAGGAGTTTTCACTGAATCAGCCTTATGAGTTGGATATACTGACGCAAGTCGCCACCCAACGAAATCAATATGTGTTGATCCAATTCATTGTTAACACAAAACAAGCTGAAGTGATCGTTAAAGATCGTGGTTACTTTATGGTATTGGATCGAAAGCAGAAAAAAGTTTTACAGTTGCAGGATGTGATTCAAAAGAACCAAATAAATGATTTTGAAAGAATACTTCAAGTGTCCTATCAAAAATGGTTAAAGGCCCAGAGTGGTGAAGTGAGAAGTATCGCTCCAGTGAATCTCAGCTGGCAAAATCAGGAATGGTTCTTTGATGGTGAAGGGATTGGTGTTCATATTCGTGCGAACGAAATAGTCAAAGGTGGTGAGCAATTGGATATCTATTTGAATCATGCTCAAACCAAGCAGGTGGTTGTACCGCAGATCTTTCAAAAGATGTTTTGAAATATTACAAATATTGTAATGTAGCATATACAATTGCAGTTAAACCCATACAAACGAAGCTTGAGCTATCAATTTCATCGGGTTAGGCTTAAATCAATGATAAATGACCGTTTCTCCTCAAGGTTGTGAGATGTTAAAAAATAAAATAGTTTGGACTGTATCTGTACTTACTGCCGCAATTACGCTGAGCGCATGTCAGCCAAAAGGGGACGGGCCTAAAGAGTCACCTGACACTCAAACTCAAGCAGCATCGGAAGTTCAGATACTCGTGCTTCAGGGTGAAACTGAAAAAGTGCCTGTTCGGTTGGTAGAATGTGATGGTAACAATTGTCCAGAAATTTCAATTGATCGATTGAGAACGAATCAATTTGTGTTAGATGGCTTAATTGATCAAGCGATTATCAAAAATTTACAAGAAACGCTAGAGTTGTTCGAACCTGAGCAGACGCTGTCTAAAGACAAAGATACTCAAGCCGCAAGTGAAGTTGTTGAATATAAAACTGCAGCGCAGTTACTTGCAGAGCAGATTCAGCCCTATATTGATAACTTTGTGGGTTTAGATAAAGAGTTAAAGCACTTGGGGGTTGGACATCAAATTAGTTTGAGTATTAGTCCTAAAATTTTAAATTCACAAGGACCACTTGCAACCGTCGTATTGAATACGAGTAACTATTTAGGAGGTGCACATGGTTCTTCTTCACAAACTTACTTTAATTTTGATTTGAAACAGCAGAAACAAGTGTCACTGGATCAAATTTTAGTGAAAGACCAAAAGAATAAATTAAATCAATTGGCCCATGAAGAATTTAAAAAATGGGTCATAGATTCGCAGTTAGCAGATAACGTTGAAGAGTATGAAGAGGCTTGGAAATTTAAACTCACTGATAACTATTATTTGGGTAAAAAGGGTTTAATTCTTCAATACGGTGAATATGAAATTGGTCCTTATGTGGTGGGTTTGCCAAGACTCACGATTCCTTATGAAAAGCTAGAGGGTGTGATTAAACCTGAAATGCTGGAAGCTGTTCATCCTGCGGTTCAAGTTGCTGTACCTCAAGCTGCAGGTGAAGCAAAATAACATGCCCATGCCACGTTTGTTTGATACGCATACGCACTTTGATGTAGAAGTTTTTGACTTCGATCGTGAGCAACTTGCGTATCAAGCTAAACAGAAGGGAGTGGATGCCCTTGTATTGATCGGGTTTCAACACCAACGCTTTCATACACTGATTGAAACACACCATTGGTTAAATGGTTTAGATCAAGCACCGAGGAGTTATCTCGCTCCTGGTCTACATCCTTTTTATATCGAACAACATCAGCCTCATCATCTAGACGATTTAAAAAAAATTCTTGAAGTACAACAATGCATCGCCGTTGGTGAAATTGGTTTAGATACTTTTCTCAAGCAACATAAGCAGTCGGAAGTTTTCGCTAAGCAACAGGATTTTTTTGCGCAACAACTCGATTTGGCTCAACAATTTAAGCTTCCTGTGCTGTTACATATTCGTAAATCTCATGCTGAAGTATTAAGACTGTTAAAAGCAAAGCAATTTGTTCAGGGAGGTATCGCCCACGCATTTAGTGGAGGGGTAGAAGAAGCAAAGGCATTTATTCAACTTGGATTTAAGTTAGGGGTCACGGGACAGATTACCAATCCCAATGCTAAAAAATTACACCAAATAGTTCAGTATGTTGGCATTGAACATCTGGTTATTGAAACAGACTGTCCTGATATGACGCCATTATGTTGTCAAGCTTCAACTGAACACCGTACCCGTAATACCCCACAGAATTTAATTTATGTTTTAGATGGTTTGGCACATAGTCTAAATACGAGAGTCGAAGACATTGCGCAACGTGTTTGGGAGAATAGTGTGTCTGCACTCAACTTAAAAAATGAACTGAAATTGTCGTGAGTTCAAAACTCTCTATTCCTCTGAAGTTTTGCTAAAATACGCCTTTTCCAAATAGTGTTAGAGCAATATGACTGACTTAGTTCATGATGATGAATATGAACGCCGTTTTACCGGTGTAGCCAAAATTTATGGCGAAGAAAATTTTCAGCATTATGAAAACAGTCATGTCATGGTGATCGGTATTGGCGGTGTTGGCTCTTGGGCTGTCGAAGCTTTGGCTAGAACAGGTTTGGGCGAGCTCACATTAGTGGATATGGATTCTGTTGCAGCATCAAATATTAATCGTCAGTTACCTGCGATGACATCAACATTAGGTCATGAAAAAATTGAAGTGATGGCAGAGCGTTGTCGCCAAATCAATCCACGTATAAAAATCAATTTAATTGATGATTATCTAACGCCTGAAAATGTAACGGAGATTTTGAGTTCAAATCCAGATGTTGTGTTGGATTGCATTGATGATGTCAAAGCAAAACTCGCATTGATGCTACATTGTCGTTTCAATAAAGTCCCCTTGATTGTATCTGGTGGTGCTGGTGGTAAGTTAGATCCACTCAAAATTCGGGTCGCAGATTTGTCAAAAACAGAATACGACCCGATGCTGGCAAAATTAAGAAGTCAGTTACGCTCAAAAGGTATCTGTAAAAAGCCGAAAGAGAAGTTCGGTATCACCTGTATTTATTCGGTGGATAATCCTTTTTCGAATGCTAATGTTTGTGCGAGTGCTGGGTTAAGATGTGGTGGTTATGGTTCAGCCGTGGTGGTGACATCAAGTTTTGCAATGGTAGCTGTGGCTGAAGTGTTAAAACGATTAGATTCGATTCAAGCAAAACAAGCCTAAAAGTGATTATCAAAAAAGGTCTCTATCAAGAGACCTTTTTACTGATGTTATTTGTTTATTCAGCATTGATTTTTAAGCTTTCTTGTTCAGCATGTCTTTGAATGGCTTGTTGCATACCGATTAAGGCATTTTCAATATCTTTTAATGTTTTCGCGTTACCGCCACTCAGGGCTTGACGCCATTTTCGTGCACCAGGAAGGTTTTGAAATAAGCCTAAAATATGACGTGTAATCACTGATAGTGGCGCACCATCAGCTAAACGTTTTGCAATATATGGCATCATTTCCTGCATGATCTCAAAACGGTCAGGTGCTGACAAATTCCATAATTGTCCTAGTTCAGCCAGTAGATAAGGATTGTGATAAGCCTCGCGACCAATCATGACACCATCCACATGTTGTAAGTGTTGTTGAGTTTCAGCAAATGTTTTGATCCCACCATTGATTTCGATCAATAGTTCTGGGCGATCTTGCTTTAAACGATAGACATCTTCATAACGTAAAGGCGGAATGTCACGATTCTCTTTTGGTGACAAACCTTGTAGTAAAGCAATGCGTGCATGCACGATAAAATTTTGACATCCCGTTTTTGCAACGGTATCGACAAAATGCAGCATCTCCTCATACGATTGCATATCATCGATGCCGATTCGGTGTTTTACCGTGACGGGAATATCAACTGCATTTTGCATTTCAGCAATACATTCAGCAACCAGCTCAGGCTCAGCCATGAGGCAAGCACCAATTTTATTGTTTTGAACACGATCACTAGGGCAACCAACATTTAAATTGATTTCATCATAGCCCCAATCTTGAGCCATTTTAGAACAGGTTGCGAGGTCTTTAGGATTTGATCCACCAAGCTGTAACACAATAGGGTGTTCTTCTTTGCTGTAATCTAAATGATGGGCTGCATCGCCAAATAAAATTGCGCCTGTGGTCACCATCTCGGTGTACATGATGATATTTGGATTGAATAGACGTGCAAAAAAGCGGTAATCACGGGTCGTCCAATCCATCATGGGTGCGACGGAAATTCGAGGCTGTAAGGATTGGATATCAGACATGGTGAAACCTAGATTTAGTAAATCGTGAAAAGCTCGGCATCTTACCATAATTTGGAAAATGGGTCATTGAAGCACAATTGAGATTTAAATAGGTTGAACATTCAAGGAATTCAATAACCTCTCATACCTTACCGAGTACACCTTGATTAATTTTACCTTACTAATCTAAACTTTAATGTTCATTTAAAGACAATATTCGCTCTTTAAGCCCTTTTAAAATAAACTTAGCTGCTTGAGTTTGACTCTGGATAAAACCATTAAATTTTGGCAAATCATCAGCTACATCTTGCACACGACGATGGTAAAAAATATGCATATTTTCAGGGGGAACTTGCGAGAAGTCTTTTAAGTTCCATTTAGGAATAAATACCAACTGATCTAATATTCCAAATTCAATAGAAGGAGACTGACATTGTTTGCATATCCCACGACGGATATTGGGTGGTGACTTCAAACGTTTAAAAGTAGTCTGTTTAATATTTAAATCACAAACATCTTGTTTCAAGAATACTAAAACATCTGAAAATGCCTTACCTGTATATTCTTGGCAAACTTGGCAGTGACAAATAAAATGTGCGATGGGTGCATGAGAAAAGCGAAAAGTATTTGCGCCACAAGAACAACTTGCATCAACATTGAAAGGCATGTGATTTAAATTTGACATAAAACCTCCTTGTTTAAGATTTATTCATAGATGAAATTAAAATTTTAAAGTTCGATTGAGTATCACGCAGGATGAATAAGGACTCTGATCAAGTTTGAGCCCCATAGTAAAAAAATCGCTGAGCACTTATGTCGTATAGATCCTAAAGATTATCTAAAGTGCACTGATAGCAGATCCGGTCTTTTTGGGGTCGACCAAAATTTTAGCGTGTTGTTCAGGATCACCTAAGGCCTGAAAAGCATCTTTGACTCCTGCAAGACCTACAACGCCCGTTATCAGAGGAGAACAATCAATTTGACCTTCAGCGATCATATGGAGCACATCTCTGAACTCAAGTGGCGTATAACCAATCACAAACTGGATTTCGATTTCTTTGTTTAAAGCCAAAGCGGGTTCGATACTGTCGGATTGCATACATACACCCACACCGATAATTTTAGAAAATAACGGCGCACCGTTAATAATCTGTTGAAGGATGCCTGGCATCCCGACACATTCAAAAATCACAGGACGTTTGGGTAAAGCACCTAATTTGTCAGCCACACGCCACGCATGCCACCATGGAATATGCATAGACTGAATCTTTTCAAAAATACCGATTCCATAGTTAATCGCTTCAGAAGCATCACCCAATAAACCGTATTCTTTCCAACTCTCAAAAGGCGATGATTGTTTAGGATCAATGACGACATCTGCGCCACAGAGTTGAGCCAGCCTACGGCGATTTGGTGAAAAGTCACTGGCAATAATTTTTTTCACACCAATCGCTTTGAGCATTAAAATGACACCTAAGCCTACTGGACCACAACCAATAACAATTGCGGGTTCTGATTTCTTTATTCTGCTCCGACGTACTGCATGTAAAGCTACCGCCATTGGCTCGGTCATTGCCGCAAGATCGGGATGTAATCCATTTGGCACCGCAAACATGAGTTGAGATTGCACCAAGATTTGTTCGGCATAACCACCAGAAGCTTGAGGGGAAAGACCAGTCGCTTGATAACCCCACTGATCAACTTTCAATAGTGGCATCGCACAAACTAAGGTATCTGTTTTAAATTTTTTTCTAGTTTTAGGACCATAATCTAGAATACGACCGCAAAATTCATGCCCCATGACAAAACGGTCTGTTGACTTTGCAACACCTTTTAGACCCACTTTAGCCGTAAGTTCATGCATGTGGTCACAACTATGTTGCATATGTAAATCACTGCCACAAATACCACATCGCACAACTTCTAATAAAGTTTGTCCTTGTGATGGTGTTAGATGGCTGACATCTTCAAGTGTTAATTCATTTTGATGACATACAACTGCTTTCATTCTTGTTCACGAATATTTTTTATAATGATAGTGAACAGTGTGTGTGATTACGCACAAGAGATACACAGCTTTAGAGGACTGAATGATGACTGCAGAGGCTAAATTATTGAAAAAGCCTCCATTTATAGAGGCTTAACATGCATATTTTATGAGTTAACTGAGTTGGGTTCGATGATAACGTTGATCCACTAGCGTGAATAGTGCCGTACAACTGACCAGGATTAATCCTACGATACACGCCATTGCCCATCCACCATGATCCCAAGCATAAATTCCTAGCGCGGAACCACTTGCGCCACCAATGAAATAGCTGGTCATATAAAGTGAATTTACACGAGATTTAGCATCCGGTCTTAAATTAAAAATCACATTCTGGTTGCTACTATGCACCAATGCTAGACCGAGATTCATCAGTCCAAAACCGATGATATAGCAACTTAAATAGAATGCACCTAAATAAAGGAATATCCAAGCGCTACCTAGGATTAAAATGCCAAACCAAGTGATTTGTTTGACGTAACCACGGTCGGCGATCTTACCAATTTTCTTGGTGGACAAGGCGCCAAATACGCCAACCAAAGTGACTAAACCCACCATGACATCTTCAAGAGAAAAAGAGGATTTAAGTAAAATAGAAATGGTGGAGAAGAGAATGCTCATCGTTGCAAATGCAAAGGCACCAATGATAGAGCGATAGATTAAACGAGGCTCTTCTTTAAGTAGCAGCCCCATGGATTTAAACACAGCAAAATAACTAATTTTAGAGCTAGGAATATAAGGCAGACGAATATTAAGTACCACAGCGACCATTAACATCAAAATTCCACTGACGATATAAATGAGCTGCCAATTAAATAAGTTGGATAACAAACCAGCTAAACTGGTCGAAATTAAAATGCCTACCAATAATCCGCTCATCAGTAACCCGACGACTTCGCCTGTTCGTTCTGGTCGAACCGCCATCGTGGCAAACGGAATCAAAATTTGTGCTGCAACCGAGAAAAGCCCAGTGATAATTGTGCCAGCCCATAACATATAAAGGTTGAGCGAAAAAGCACAAATAAATAATCCCACTGCTGCAAAGAACATTAAAAATGGGATTAATTTCGTTTTATTGAGAATATCACCAAGTGGTACGATAAAAAGTAGTCCGACAGCATAAGAGACTTGAGCCAAAGTAACAGTTAATGCCACATCTGTTGCAGGGGCATTAAAGTAAAGTTGAACAGAGTGAATTAAGGGCTGCGAATAATAATTAGCGCCTGCACAAATACCACAAGCAATGGCCATCAACCAAAGTAAAGCAGTGTCATTCGTGATGTCTTTTTTATTTAAATCGTCAAGATCGTTATACATGAATAAATGGCTCAGTGGATGAGGAGCAGTAAGCTGTGGCTTCGATTTCAATTTGCATGGCGTCTAATGCCAAGCGAGACACAGGGATTAGTGTGCATGCTGGGAAATTTTGATCTTTCCATATTGTATTCATTTTCAGATTTAACAGGTGATGTTTTTGTTGGTCAAAATTGACAATCAATACGCTTAGAACAGCAATGTTATAAAAGTCGATATGTGCATAGCTGAGAGCGATTTTGAGATTTTCGAAGACTTGGTTGAGTTGTTCTGAATAATCAGTGGAATAATGTCCTTCGGCATTTTCACCACCTTGACCTGATATATGAACGACTGTGTTGAAGTGTTTGACCTCACAGATGTGGCTATATGCAAATTGCCTTGGGGAATAAAGCTGAGGTGGATTTTTAGTTGTTAAACTAAATGGTGGCTTATTTGGTTTTGTCATTCTATCTTCTCTGGATTAAGCTTAGAAAAGAATTATGAAAGCTCAACTTAACTTGAGGTCAAGAGCATGGAAGAACAAAAATTACAACAGTGGCTCAGTATAGGCGCGTTAGCTGCTCGAAGTGGTGTATCGGTCGCAGCACTCAGATTTTATGAAGACAAAGCTCTTATTTGGAGTGTGCGGACGGAAGGAAATCAACGGCGATATCCACGATATATGCTGAGAAGGATTGCCATCATCAAAGTGGCACAGCAGGTTGGGATTTCACTCTCTGAAGTGAAGCAAGCATTTAACATACTCCCTAAGAATAAAACCGCGACTAAATCAGATTGGACCGCATTATCGAGTGCATGGCAAAAAATTTTAGATCAAAAAATCTTAAATATGCTTCAACTTCGTCAACAACTGGATTGGTGCATTGGTTGTGGGTGCTTATCTTTAACTGAATGCCCACTAAGAAATGAAAATGATCAAATGGGGTCTACATCGTCGGGTTCCCACTTTGTTCCACTCGACATTAAATTTGACGATGATCAAGGGAAAATAGAAATTCACTATGAAGACTAAGTTTCATCGTGAAGCATTATTTTGAAATTTGAACTGTGAGGTTAATGTTGTCTTTATTTCAGTTTAGTTTTGGAAAGCGTAATCATCATCACACCCAATATATTCAGTGCACAACCAAACCATTGAATCATATTCATTGATTCCCCTAAAAAGATAGTTGCCAATATAATGGTCAGAATTGGACCAAGTGAACCAATCATGGCTGTTTGAGAAGCACCTAAACGAGCAATACTTTGCGCAATGAGAATAGTTGGAATCACCGTTACCCCAATACCTAATGCAACACCATATCCGATTATTTCTATGGGTTGTTGAAGGATATTGGATATAGGACTTGGCTGAGCAATAAAGTAGTGAAGAATCGTCCCTAAGCAGGCGATAGACATTGCTAAGCCCGTAAAATTCCACGATCCAAATTTTTGGATTAATTTTGGAGTCATCAATAGATAACTCGCAAAGCAAATCGCGCTTGCGAAAACTAAACTCACACCTAGCCAAAAATTACTTTCATGAGGCACATTGCTTTGTTCTTGGAGCATCACTATAAGCGTGCCGCCATAACTTAGTCCAATCGCAAAAATAGTCTTCATTGAAAGAGGATGTTTGAAAATTACACTTGATGCAATTACTGTCATGGTGGGATATAGAAATAGGATAATACGCTCCAAAGAGGCACTGATGTACATCAGACTCATAAAATCGAGCCAACTTGAAAAATAATATCCAATCAAACCAGCAACGAGGAGTAGGGCCCAATCCTGCGCTGAAAATCCGCGATTACGGTGTCGGTTCAACCAACAAATAAAAAGAAAAACGGGTAAGGCACTGAGCATCCTTAAGGCAACCAGCAATGTTGCATCAACATCTTCAGAAACTGCATAAGCTTGTTTGATTAAGATCGCTTTACTACTAAACAAGAATGCTGCCAACAGCGCACATAAACTCCCTAACTGAGTGGGAGTCAGCTTAAGTACCATAAATGTTAAAAATCAATTTTTAAGTAATGGAAGTATAAGCCAATCTTCATTGTAAGCTCTAAAATTCAATCTCTAATTTTCGCTAAATCACCTACCTAGCGACATAAGGCGTTTTGATTTTTTGTTTAAATGCATCATTGTGGTGCGTAATATGAAAATAACAGTGGTCTATCAACCCAAAAAATACATCAAAAAAATATTTCAAATTTTTTTTGCACGGTTTGTAAGCATTCTTTTCAAGAATCAGTCAGCTTGTATTTCATGTTCAGCCAAAATTTAAGCTCAATTTTAAAACCAAGATTTATCTAAATTTTGTCTTATTTATAATTTTTAAGAATGTCGTGAGAATTTGAATCGATTAGTCTGATTTTTTGTCAATTCGGCAAATTGAGATTTATGAGAATGAAAGAAGCAACTAAAAATGTGACATGCACGGCGCTTTAACACAATCAAAAGGGATAAAAAGAAAGCTAAAAAATGTCAGAATGATCAAAGCTTAATAAAGTCAAGCTCCCTATACTGACGATAAATTAGAAAAAAGTTTCTTTTTTGTTAAAAAATGGATCGAAAATTGAACGAATCTGGAACTATTTTTTATGAAAATGATAGATCAAATACCATGAAATTTTGTGATGATTGTGAATCATGAGTTCAAAATGAGGGTATTTATTAAATAAATATTGGGTGGTAATTTAAAAAAGTTCAATTAGAATCCAAAAAATTCACATGAATACATCCAGGGGTATATCGCAGGAATGCGATATCTACTTTAAGAAAAATTAGCTTGAGGAATGCTCATGCAGATCGGAATCCCTACCGAAACTGTAGTTGGTGAAAGTCGTGTAGCTGCGACACCAGAAACAGTAAAGAAGTTAATTGGTGCTGGTCACAGTGTCGTTATCCAACGTAATGCAGGTGTTAAAGCTGCTTATATTGATAGTGCCTATGAACAGGTTGGTGCAAAAATTGTTGATGATGCTTATACCGGCAGTCAATTGGTTTTAAAAGTTCGCGCACCTAAAGGCGAAGAAATACAAAAATTAGCCCCAAACACCACAGTGGTTGCGATGTTTGATCCGTACCGTAATACGGAACTTGATCAATTCGCTGCTCAGCAAGTGTCTGCATTTGCACTTGAGTTATTACCACGTACGTTATCTCGTGCCCAAAATATGGACGTGTTGTCATCACAAGCAAACTTGGCAGGTTATAAATCTGTGCTTCTTGCGGCGGCAGAGTACCAACGTATGTTCCCAATGTTAATGACAGCGGCGGGTACGGTTAAACCAGCTCGTGTAGTCATTATGGGTGTTGGTGTAGCAGGCTTACAGGCGATTGCAACAGCCAAACGTTTAGGTGCTATTGTTGAAGCGACAGACTTACGTCCAACAGCCAAAGATCAAGTTGAATCTTTAGGCGGTAAATGGTTAGACGTACCAATGTCAGCAGAAGAGCAAGCGCGTGCCGATGAAGCTGCAAAAAATGGTTATGGTTGGATGCCTGGTGAACAATATATTAAAGACCAAGCTGCAATTGTAGACAAAGCGGTATCGAATGCTGACATCGTGATCACGACGGCGCTTTTACCAGGTCGTGATGCACCGCGCTTAATTAAAGCTGAAACAGTTGCCAAAATGAAACCAGGTTCAGTCATCCTCGATATGGCAGTTGAAACTGGCGGTAACGTTGAAGGCTCAAAATGCGGTGAAACTGTTGTGACTGATAATGGCGTGAAAATTTTGGGTATTCCAAATATTCCAGCGACCGTTTCTACAGAAGCTTCAGCGCTATATGCACGTAACGTTTATAACTTTGTTGAAACGCTTTTTGATCAAGATAAAAACTACAGCATTAATCAAGAAGATGAAATCCAAAAAGCATTGCTTGTCACTCATGGTGGTCAAGTGCTGTTGAAGCGTGGTTAAGGAGACTGATCATGGTTGAAACTATTACAATTTTTGTCCTCGCAATCTTCGTAGGTTATTACGTTGTTTGGGGAGTGACACCTGCGCTTCACACGCCACTGATGGCCGTAACGAATGCATTGTCTTCAATTATTATTGTCGGTGCGATGATCCAAACTGTTGGTCTACCTGTTATGGGTGTTGAGGGGGCTGTTGATTTTCAAACCATTAATGTGGTGAGTGTATTAGGTGCGATCGCTGTTTTCTTAGCAAGCATTAATATTTTCGGTGGCTTCGCTGTAACCGCTCGTATGCTTGAAATGTTTAAGCCAAAGCAAAAGAAAAAAGAGGGTTAATACATGGAATTTATTCGTGAGTATGCGGATTGGTTTTACCTAATCGGTGCCGTTCTTTTTATCTTAACTTTGCGTGGCTTGTCTGGTCCTAAGACAGCAATTGCAGGTAACCGTTACGGTATGATTGCAATGGCAATCGCCGTGTTAACAACTTTCTTTGTTGCTGATAATCCTGTGGTATGGATGATTGTCGGTGCAATGGTATTGGGTGCGATTGTTGGTATTGCTCGAGCTCGTACAGTGCCTATGACACAAATGCCAGAAACAGTTGCTCTCATGCACTCACTCGTGGGTCTTGCTGCAGTGTTGATTGCGATCGCTGCAATTATTCACAACAACAAGCTCGTCGAGCTTGGGCCAGACTTACTGGCTGCAAATGGTGTGAACTTCCATGAAATGAGTCGCGTACATTTATTCGAATTATTCGTAGGATGTTTCGTTGGTGCCATTACATTCACTGCATCGGTATTTGCTTATGGTAAATTGGCGGCAAAGAAATGGGCAAAAACGATTTCAGGTGCATGGGTTAAACCTGTTCAAGCTTTGATTTTTATTGCGATGCTAGCAGCAGGGATTCACTTCTTCTTGACGGGTAACATGACCTCGTTCTGGGCAATGACAGCACTTGCTTTAGCCTTTGGTTGGGTATGGATTGCGCCTGTTGGTGGTGGTGATATGCCAGTTGTGGTGTCTTTGCTTAACTCATTCTCTGGATGGGCGGCAGCAGGGATTGGTTTTACGCTTGAAAACAACATGTTAATTGTTGCAGGTTCGCTTGTAGGTTCGTCAGGTGCAATTCTGTCTTATATTATGTGTAAAGCAATGAACCGTTCAATCATCAACGTATTGTTTGGTGGTGCAATGGGTGGTGCTGCAGCACCGACAGCAGCAGCTGGTGCAGCAGTTCAACGCAACTACCGTTCTGGTTCTGCTGACGATGCTGGCTTCTTAATGTCAAATGCAGACAGTGTTGTTATTGTACCGGGTTATGGTATGGCGCAAGGTCGTGCTCAAAATGCGGTGAAAGAGCTTGCAAACTTATTGAAAGAGCAAGGTGTAACAGTACGTTTTGCGATTCACCCAGTGGCTGGTCGTATGCCTGGTCACATGAACGTTCTTTTAGCTGAAGCAGATGTTCCGTACGAAGACATCTTAGAGATGGATGAGATTAATTCAGACTTCCCAGCAACAGATGTGGTATTGGTCATCGGTGCGAATGACGTCGTTAACCCTGCAGCGAAAGATGATCCAAACTCACCAATTTATGGTATGCCTATTCTTGAAGCACATAAAGCTCGTACCATTATGGTGATCAAGCGCTCTATGGCGACAGGTTATGCGGGTCTTGATAATGACTTGTTCTATAACGACAAAACAATGATGATCTTTGGTGATGCGAAGAAAGTTGTTGAAGATATGACGAAAGCCATTAATGGTACAGGTCACTAATTCATAGCTTGTTTTTAAAAACCACCTTCGGGTGGTTTTTTTATTTTTCATGTGTAGGTTTTCGCCACATTCCCCAAATTTCAGGTGCATCGTAGGGCAGATCGCGAAGGTGAAAGATCACTTCAAATCCATAATGACGATAGAGTCCAACATTGCTTGGTGTTGCAGTTTCTAAATAACATGGGATACCGTGTTGATCGCTCTTTGTGAGAATAGGTGTTAAGACTTTGCTGGCTAAGCCTTGTCCTTGGTGGTCAGGACTTACACCTATGAGTTGTAAATAATAATGCGCCTCACTGGGATGATGTTTCTGCACCAGATTAATGATGTGAATAAATTTCACCAGTTGTCTTAAACCGATAATCTTCGTTAATTGAGGGAGTAGTTTAACCTGCTGAATGAGGTTTAAATCCCACTGATTTGGCGGAATCCAAAGTGCAGCAACTGAGCGATCGGGATTGGTATAGACTTCATCATATGGTTGAGCGATATCTTTCAATTGAATACTAAAGAATTGCTCAAGTTTTGCATGTTTTTGTTGGAAACTCAGTTTTTCAGCTTGGATCGCCCAGTTGCAAAACTCTTCGTTCCAAAAGGATTGCTTTAATGTTTCTACCAATGCATCGTGATCTGTTCTTGTGGCTTTTATCATGGTCATATCAAGGTAAACCAAATTAGTGAGTTCTTTTTTGTTGGCTTTATTGTTATTAATATAAAATGCAAAGTATAAAAAAGCGACCAAGAAGGTCGCTTTAATATGTTTATGCTACAGACTCTGTAGTTGAAGCATTACGCCATAAGTTTTCTAAATCATAAAACTTACGTGCTGTAGGTAACATCAGATGTACTACAACAGCGCCAAGATCAACAAGGATCCATTCTGCATCGCTTTCGCCTTCAATACCGATAGGGCGAAAACCTGCTTTACGTGCTTCATCAGCGACGTTGTTTGCAAGCGCTTTCACGTGACGTGTAGAAGTACCTGAAGCAATGACAATTGCATCTGCAACATTGCTCACTTCGCTAACATCAATCGTTGTGATTTCTTTTGCTTTAACGTCAAGCAATGCTTCTTGAACAACTTTTAAGCAAGCTTGAACGTCTTGTTTTGGAGAATTCAAAGAGAGTTCGTGAGAATTAGAAGCGCCGGGCGATGGTTCTAAATTCATGAGAAGTGTATTTTCCTGACTATAACTCATCTTTCACTATAGCGCTTTCTGCTTGAAAATTCAAACTTTGAACAAATTTTATACCACAATATGATGATATTAAAGAAGTTTATTTTTCCATTCGAAAGAATCTGTTGAATGAGATTGGGGGCGATATTCGGCTGCGACAAATCCTTCATACATGCTATTTGCAATGCATTCAAAAATAGCGGGATAGTCAATTATCCCTGTGAGTGGTTCATGGCGACCTGGTACATCTGCAAATTGGATATGCCCAATGTGTTGCATATTTTCTTTGAGTGACAGAATCAGGTCTTCTTGCATTCTAGCCATGTGATAGCAATCGAATTGCATTTTTAGAGCTGGATGATTGACGTCTTTCAGTAACTCTTTGGCTTGATGCATTGTTTGAATCATGAAGTTGGGCATATCAAAGCCATTAATCATCTCAAAAACGGGTTGAATCCCATGCGCTGTGAAGATCTCGCTGACAAATTTAAGATTTGAGACTAAGGTTTCATAGCAGACCTGATATTCAACATTATCTGGTTGCTTGCCAGCCAAAATATTCACTCGAGGTATATTGAGTGAGCATGCATATTCAATCGCTAAGTCAACAGCTTGTTTAAATTCATCAGTTTTACTTGGGATACTTGCTAATCCGCATCCGCCTTGCATTAAATCTCCGGCAGGAACGTTGATGAGACACAAGCTAAGTTGATGTTCATTAAGTTCATGCTGAATTTGCTCAATACTCAGCTCATATGGAAATTGAATTTCTACATGTTGGAACCCATATTCAGCAGCCAGCGCAAAGCGTTCAATGAGTGGAACTTCTGTAAAGATCATCGATAAATTAACAGCGAGCTTCATATTGAATGCGACCTATTTATTGTTTTGTTCAACTTGCAGAATGACTGAGGCAAGGTCTGATTCAGAAAAGCCATTGGATTGATGCGCTTTCAATTGTTCTAAGGCTTGTTGAGCGACAGGAATATTAAGGTCAAATTGTCGAGCCAAACTCAAGGCATTATTTAAATCTTTAGACAGCGTCTGAACTTTCCATTGCACAGGCTCAAACTCATGCGTTGCCATACGTGGTGTTAAAATTTGAAAAGGTTTAGAGTCGGCGAATCCACCTGCTAAGGCAGGTGCAAGCAGTTGAGTATCAACACCCGCCTGATCTGCTAAAGCAACAGCTTCTGCGATGAGTGTGCTATTTGCAGCAACGATGAGTTGATTACAAATTTTGGTGGCTTGTCCTGTTCCAGTTCCACCCATACAGGTTACACGTTGTGAAAGAACTTGATACATTGGTTGTAAAGATTCGATGATGCTCGATGGTCCGCCAGCAAAAATAACTAAACTGCCATTTTCAGCACCAGCTGTTCCACCTGACACAGGAGAATCTATCCAATGCGCTGATTTAGCAGTTGCACGTTGTGCAAGATTTTTAGTTTTATCCACAGATAGACTCGAGAAGTCCACAATAATCTGCTTGGGTTGAATCAGTGATTCAATTTGAGAAAAAACAGCCTCTACCGCATTGTCATCGGCTAAACAAGTTAGGATCAGATCAAATTGTGCTATCTCAGAGAGTTGAAGGGGATGTGCCCCAAGCTGGATTAACGGCTCACATGCGTTGGGGCTTCGGTTCCAGACAGCAGTGTAAAACCCAGCCTGTATCAATCGAGTCGCCATTCTGCTACCCATTAAACCCATACCTAAGAATGCGATTTTAGTTTGACCGTTAATCATTATTGAAGCTAATCCCTGATCTAAGTTTGAAAACCAATTTATTTGAATTGACGTGGTAGAAATTCCAAATCTGGATTTTTATCTTTTTTACGCGCAATTTGACTGTTTTTGCCAAGGAGTAATTTGAGTTGCCAAATTTTCTCAAGACGAAGTGATTTTTTGGGTGCGTGTTCCATCGCATCTAAGACTTGTTTTACTGCAGCTAAGGCATCAGGTGAGCGCTGCAACATTTCGTCGGCAAGCTGTTGAGCTTTTTGCATCGGCGCGTTATCAACATGTGTGATCAATCCAATTTCTTTGGCATATTGACCATCAAATACACGTGCTGTTAATGATAATTCTTTGGCTAGGTCGACTCCAATAAGACCTTTGATTGAGCGTGTTAACCCCATATCTGGAACTAAGCCCCAACGGGTTTCCATAATCGACATTTGGGTTTTGGGGTGAGCAATTCGAATATCAGCAGCTAAAGCCAATTGCATACCTGCACCGAAGCAATACCCTTCAATAGCTGCAATGACTGGAACAGGGAGTTCTTGCCAGATTAAAAAAGCTTTTTGAAATAGACTTTGACCAGGCTTAATGAGTTCCCATGCGGCATAAGCACGATTTTGTGGATTATTCAGGTCTGTTAAATCAATACCTGCACTAAATACGTTGGCTTCACCAGTGAGAATCACACAGCGGATAGTACGATCAGATTTAATTTTTTTTGCGACTTGCACCAACTCTTTCAAAAGTTGAAAGCTCATCGCGTTACGTTTGTCGGGACGATTCAGGAAAACCGTCGCAATTCCATTATTTTTTTCTACACGTATTACAGCCATTATTGTGACTCGAGTTTATTGTTCCTTGTTTTAAGCATAACATGTCCAAAATAGACTGTCGTGACAGTAGAGTCATCACGTATTGCCTAATACAGTGCGTTGATCGTCTATTAATGATTCAAAATAGACTCGGCTGCTTCTTTTACTTGTACAATCGCGTCTTTTAATTCATCCAGTCGTTTCATCACATTTTCAATAAATTGCTCATCTGCTTTTCTACGCTCTTTACGCAGCGTTGAAACGAACTGTTCAAATTCACCTGTGATGCTTTGTAAATTCGGAGTGCCGACGTAGCGTGTTGCCCCATATAAACGGTGTAATACATGTTCGAGCTGCGGATAATCTTCAAGTTCGATGAGTTGTTCTATTTCAGCAAGTTCATTCGGGAAGCTGTCCACCAGCATCTTCAATAAATCTTGTGCTAAGTCTTCTTTATTCGCTGCCAATTGAACGCACTGTTTCCAATCTAAAACCTGATGATCTAAGGTTTCGATACGTAAAGTTTTTTCTTGGGATTTAATTGGATGAATAAACTTATCACTGCTCCAATGGGTCAGAATTTGAATAATCTGATCCATTTGGATTGGTTTGGTGACATAGTCATCCATGCCGACTTTAAGCAACTTTTGTTTCTCATCTGCTAAAGCATGTGCTGTAAGTGCAATGATCGGTGTGTGACGTCCCTCGATGGTGGATTCTAGTGACCTGATCGCACGAGTCGTATCGATGCCGGACATCACTGGCATTTGAATGTCCATAAATATCAGATCAAACGGCTTTTCATCATTTTGAATCTGTTGTTGTAAAATTTGTAGTGCCTCTTGTCCACTTTGCGCTTTAGTTGTTTGAACATTAATTTCGCCGAGCAAAGCTTCTAAAACGATTAAATTTGGTAGATGATCGTCTACTGCAAGTACATGTAAATTAAGGGCTTTAAAGTTATCATGAGGTTCTACTTCAAATATTGGCTGATTTTCCAAAAGCTGAATTAATGATGAACGGCTCAGAGGTTGATACAGTGGTCTCGCTTTGTATTCATTCAACATGTTGAGGTCGAGCGCCATCTGATAGCCATATACGGCTAAGTGACCTTGATAACGTCCGCGAATCTCTTTTAATAAAGCCTCTGGATCACCACTGTGATCTACAATCAACCATGTATTTTCAGGTTGATGTGTCAAACCGTTTAGACGGCTGAATAAATCTAGAATGGATTGAGCTTCTGTGTGTTCAACACCGTAATTTTCTAAATAATGACGTAAAACATTCGCAGTTGCAGGGTGGGCTAAATAGGAGATGACACGCATGTCATGGAATTGCGGATGAATAATTTCATATTCATCAACCGCAAATTTCGCAGTAAACCAGAATGTTGAACCCTTTTCAGTTGGGGCGCGTTCTTGGTTATCTTCAAAGCCAATTTGGCCATGCATCAGATTAACCAATTGTTTTGAGATTGCTAAGCCTAAACCTGTGCCACCAAATTGACGAGTGACGGAAGCATCGCCTTGAGAAAATGATTCAAATAACCGTTTTCGGTCTGTACCACTTAACCCAATACCACTATCTTGAACACTAAAATGCAATAGGCAATGTTCTAGATCGTCATGCTCCATTCGAACACGTACAATAATTTCACCATCAGGGGTGAATTTAATGGCATTTGAAATCAGGTTAGTCAAAATCTGTTTACAACGTAAAGCATCGCCAATCACATACTTTGGAATGTTATCGGCATAGTAGAAGGCCATGTCGATATTTTTTTGGGCGGCTAATGGCGACAACATGTCCATAACATCGAAGATCGCTTCTTCTAAATCAAATGATGCGGTTTCTAATTCAAGTTTACCGGCATCAATTTTTGAAAAGTCCAAGACGTCATTGATTAGTGCTAAAAGATGTGCTGATGATTTGCGAATCGTTTGCAAATACAGGCTTTGATCATTGCTGAGATTCTCTTGGCGCAATAACAAGTGAATAAAACCATCGATACTATTCAGCGGGGTACGCAACTCATGACTGATATTGGCAAGAAAAACAGATTTTGCCTGATTGGATGAGATGGCCTGATCGCGTGCTTGTTTATAAGTAATATTTTGCACTTCAAGTGTATCAAGCGTACGTCTTAAATCGTCTTCGGTCTGCTCGGTATGTTCCTTCAGCTCTAAAAAGCTGAAATGTAGACGCTTCACGACATTCGCAATATCACGTTGGAGTAACCTTAACTCGCCAGTACTATTGATGACCATGTGTTGGTCGAGTGTGTCTGCATTGAGTCGCTGTAATTGCATACGTATTTCGTACATAGGTGCAATCCAACGTCGTGAATAAAAGTTCAAGCACAGTAATAAGAGTAAAAGTGTCAACAAACCCGTCGTGATCAGTACAATGAAAACACGATATTGAGAGATGGCGAGAGGTTGATTATCTAGCTCGATAACAAGCCATTTTTTACTTTGATCAGGCGTATTTAATGCTAAGCCATAAATATGATTATGTTGATCTTTAATCGGACCAAATGTTTGTACATTGGTCGGGAAGCTAGGCCAAGGTTTTTCATTGCGATAGCCTAACCCAAAATAAGGTTTTTGTTGTTGGTCTAGGACTGCGACACTGAGTAAATACTTTTCATTAAACATCTTTTGTAAGATGCTTTTAGCGCGGTCTTGTTGCGCTTGTGAGGGGTTTTTTTCAAGCGCAATAAGTAGGTTTTCTGTCGTGTATTTATAACGACTTAAAATTGCATTTGCGGCAAAGCGTTGTTCTGATTTTGCGGAATTAGACGTTTCTGTGAGCACCAGTGCAGAGCCGACGCTTGCCAGTACCGCAATGGGTACAAAAATGAGGGCAATCAATTGCCCATAAGCATGGTTTAGTTTTAAGCGATTGAAGATTTTTTTATTCAAATTCGACATGTGCAGAGTGACTCATTCCCCATGTTGGGCATATTAGCACGCTTTAAAAAAATGATGGTGCTTTAATCACCCTCATTAAAAAGCCTTTGAAATTGATGCAGTGAGATACTTTTTTTCATACAATACCTGCACCTCAATATGGGTGCAAATAATGAGTAATACACAAGTAGATTTTCAATCAGACGATTTTTTATTAGACCACTATGTGGGTAAAACCCCATTGGTTAGGTTACAGCGTCTGGCAAGTCATACTCAAGCGACTGTATTGGCAAAACTGGAAGGTAATAATCCAGCGGGCTCTGTCAAAGATCGCCCAGCATATAACATGATCATGCAAGCTGAAAAACGTGGTGACATTAAGCCAGGTGATACGCTGATCGAAGCGACTAGCGGTAACACAGGTATTGCATTAGCCATGGTTGCGGCAATGCGTGGCTATAAAATGAAATTGATTATGCCTGCAAGCTCTAGTCAAGAGCGCAAAGATGCAATGCGTGCGTATGGTGCTGAGCTTATTGAATCCGAGAATATGGAAGAAGCTCGTGATATCGCATTGCAAATGGAAAAAGATGGTCTAGGTTTAGTGCTCAATCAATTTGGTAATCCAGACAATGTCCAAGCACACTATTTGACAACTGGTCCAGAAATTTGGCAACAAACTGGCGGTAAAATTACGCATTTTGTAAGTTCGATGGGAACAACGGGAACCATCATGGGGATTTCAAAATACCTCAAAGAACAAAATCCAAATATTCAAATTATTGGTCTACAGCCATCTGAAGGGTCGAATATTGCAGGTATTCGCCGTTGGCCTCAAGAATATTTACCGACGATTTTTGATGCTTCACGTGTTGATCAAATTATGGATATTCCACAAATTGAAGCTGAAAAAATGGCTCGTCAATTGGCACGTAAGGAAGGAATTAGTGCTGGTACTTCTTCTGGTGGTGCAGTTTGGGCATCAATAAAAATCGCTGAACAACATCCTGGTGCTGTGATTGCATGTATCGTGTGTGATCGTGGTGATCGTTATCTCTCTACAGGGTTATTCTCTGTAGAAGATGAACAATAAATTCGAGTAAATCTATATGCGCTTACCTGTTTTAGTGTTTGATATTGAAACATTGACCGATCTTAAATCAGGAGCGCATCTATATGGCTTAGATTTACCAGAAGATAGTATTGAACAAGCGCTGAGTAAGTTAAGACGTCAAGAAGCGGGCACTGACTTTCAGCGACTTGCTTTACATGAAATTGTCTGTATTTCAGGACTATGGATTGATGAAAAGGCGGGAATGAAATTATTTTCATTCAGTCGTGAACATTATTCAGAACCTGAAATTTTACAAAAATTTCTATCAATTTTTGATAAACGTAATCCGACTTTAGTCAGTTGGAATGGCTCCCAATTTGATCTGCCTGTTATTATGTATAGAGCAATGTATCATGGGTTGTCTGCGCCAAGTCTGTTTGATCAAGGCGAAATTGATACACAAAAGCGCTATAATAACTACCAGAATCGTTACCATCATCGTCATATTGATTTGATGGATTTTATGGCAATGTTTAATGCGCGTCACTTCCAAAAACTGGATGATGTCGCCTATATGCTCGGTTACCCGGGTAAGCGCGGAACACCAGGTTATTTTATCCCTGAATATGTTCGTAACAATAATTGGATAGAATTAACCAGTTATTGTGAAGGGGATGTTTTAAACACATGGTTAGTCTATCTGCGCTATGTATTGTTAAAAGGACAGATTTTGCCTGAAGATCATCGTCTCTGGATTCAAGCGACGATTCATTATCTTCAAGGTCAACCACAGCAAACAGAATTTTTGCGTATTTGGCAAGAAACTGCTGAAAAAACTGACTTCACCGCTTCGGATTTTAAATCAACTCAACATTAGGTTATCTCTTTGAAACAACGTGCCGCACATCGCTCATCTCAACTTCCTCGTTATACATTTACAGTTGAGAGACTTTCACACGAAGGGCGAGGGATCGCACATTTTCAAGGACAGGAACATCCTCAAGACAAATTGGGTAAAAAGGTCTTTATTCGTTTTGCACTGCCAGGAGAAACAGTAGAAGCTCAAATTACCCATCAGGCAAAAAAATTAGAAGAAGCTGATTGTGTGCAGTTGATTGGGGCGCCGAGTCCAATTCGTACACAGCCAGTTTGTCCACATTTTGGAAAATGTGGAGGCTGTAATATGCAGCACATAAAATTAGATGAACAAATTCGTTTAAAACAATCAGTTTTAGAGTCGCATCTCACCCACTTTGCAGGTGCTCTTCCAGAGTCGTGGCTAGAACCATTGCGTTCGACACGTGAAGATTATCGTCACAAGGCTCGTATTGGCGTTCGCTACATTGCTAAAAAAAATAAATTAGTCATGGGTTTTCGTGAGGCTCAATCTAATCAGCTTACTGAAATTAAAACCTGCAAAATTTTAGATGCAGAGCTAGATGCTGCGTTACCTCACCTCAAGGTACTCCTTGAAAATCTAAAAGCAAAAGCAGATATAGGTCATATTGAATTGGCGAAAGGAGATCAAGAGGTTGCACTTTTGATACGTCATACCAACAAATTACCGCAAAATGATGTCAACCAACTGCGTGAATTTGCGTTAGAAAGATCATGGCAGCTTTATTTGCAACCAGCTGGTGTAAGTAGTGTTCATCGTGCGGATGGTGACCTATCTGAGCGATTACATTACTCACTACCTGATTTTAACGTGACGTTTGGTTTTAAACCGACTGACTTTACTCAGGTGAACCCCACCATTAATCCACAAATGGTGAAGCTGGCATGTGAATTGCTTGACCTGAGCGGAAATGAGCGTGTTCTTGATTTATTCTGTGGTCTAGGGAATTTCTCATTGCCACTTGCACGTTCTGTAACACGGGGTGAGGTCGTCGCGGTGGAGGGAAGTGAGGAAATGGTGATGCGTGGGACAGAAAATGCACTGAAAAACGGCATCACAAACGTAAAATTTTATGCTCAGGATTTAACGCAAGATTTTTCGCAACATTCTTGGGCAAATCAAGGGTTCGATGCACTCTTAATAGACCCACCACGCGCTGGAGCTGAAGAAATTATGCACTATGTGCCAAATTTTGGTGCAAAAAAAATCGTCTATGTTTCCTGTAATCCTGCTACATTAGCACGTGATACAGGGATTTTAGTACAACATGGCTATCAGTTGAAGAAAGCTGGTGTGATGGATATGTTCAGTCATACAGGCCATGTTGAATCTATTGCTTTATTTGAAAAAAGCTAGTGCTAAGTGTTGATTTAATAAAATGAAGATTAGATTTAAAAAAGGAGAAGGGTATGGTCACAGTACGTGAGCAGTTACCTGGACGACTGACTGAGTTGTCTGAGGAAACGACTGTAGAACATGCCGCTGAAGCGCAACTTGGTTTAGCAACTTGGCTAGACCGTGCGCGGATTATTTTAGACGGTGCAGAACTTAAAAAATTAGAAGAAGTCGCTCTTAGTGTTTTAAAAAAAGAACTGACTTCTGATCACCATCATAAAACCAATACCTTCGCGACTGGCTTAGGTATGGCAGATATTTTGGCTCACCTACATGTTGATGAAGATACTTTGTCAGCAGCGATGCTTTATCGTAGTGTGCGTGAGGGCATGACGTCGCTTGAGGAGATTCGTAAAAGCTTTGGTGAAAGTGTCTACAATTTGGTGAAAGGCACTTTGGCAATGGGTAAGTTGTCAGAGCTGATCGAAAAAAATAAACGTTTAGAAGATCACTTCAATAATAATCAGCGTGAACATTTAACTGGGATTTACAAGATGTTGATCTCAGTAACAGAGGATGTTCGCGTTGTATTAATCAAGTTGGCTGAGCGTACGCTGGCTTTGCGTGAGTTGGCAAACTCTCCAAGAGAGCGTCAAGAGCGTGTCGCACGAGAAATTTTAACCATTTACTCACCCTTGGCGCATCGTCTTGGTATCGCGCAGTTAAAATGGGAACTTGAAGATCTTGCATTCCGTTATTTAGCACCAGAGCGCTATAAAGAAATTGCATCTTTGCTCAATGAAAAACGCTTAGAGCGCGAACAATATATTCAATTCGTGGTCGATAAACTGAAAAGTGAGTTGCTGAAGCATGGTATTGAGGCTGAAATCTCAGGTCGTGTGAAACACATTTATTCGATTTATCGAAAAATGAAAAGCAAGAACTTAAGTTTCGATCAGCTATATGACATTCGAGCTGTTCGTGTACTGGTTCAGAATGTATCTGAGTGTTATCACGCTTTGGGGATCGTACACCAAATCTGGCGTCATATTCCCCATCAGTTTGATGATTACATCACTAACCCGAAAGCCAATGGTTACCGTTCTTTACATACCGCAGTGATTGCTGAAAATAAATCTTTAGAGATTCAAATCAGAACCACTGAAATGCATGAAGAAGCTGAGTTAGGCGTTTGTTCTCATTTCAATTATAAGGAAGGTGCGAAAACTACAGATTATTCATTTAATCATCGTTTACACTCTTTACGTTCGGTGCTTGAGCATTATCAAGAACGAAATGAAGCAGGTGCGCATCCGAATGAAGACGAAACTGAAAATTTCAATCAGCTTCAAGATTTTGAAGATTTTGAAAAAATTTATGTTTTTAGTCGTGATGGTGACATCAAAGAATTACCTCGTAATTCAACCGTTTTAGATTTTGCATACCATGTGCATACGGAGGTTGGCAACAAGTGTTATGCAGCACGTGTGAACCAACGTTATGTTCCACTGACTTATACATTAAAAACAGGTGAACAAGTCGAGATTTTGACCAAGAAAGATCGTGAGCCAAATCGTGATTGGTTGGTGAACTCTTTAGGTTATATCAAGACAGCACGTGCAAGAGACAAGTTGCGCCATTGGTTCAGACAGCAAGACCGTAGTAAGAACTTAGAAGTCGGTCGAGAGATTCTCACTAAGGAATTATCACGTCTTGCAATTCACCCAAAAAGTATTGATTTGAGTGATTATTGTGCTCACTTTAACGTTAAAACAGGTGAGGACATTCTTGTATCCTTGGTGAGTGGAGATATCAGTCTTCATGCATTGATTAATCAAGTCAATCGTCATATGCACTTGGATCAAGATGAGCCTGAGTTAGTGCTGAAGCCAGCATTAAATCCACGGGCGAGTCATACATTATCAGCGCATGGGATTCTGATTGACGGTTTGGATAATGTTGAACTACATATTGCACAATGTTGTCAGCCTGTTCATGGTGAGTCGATTGCTGGATATATCACACTCAATCGTGGCGTGAGTATTCATAAGGTGGCTTGTCCGGATTATGTGCGTATGATCAGCCAAGAACCTGAACGCGCTGTTGAAGCAGATTGGGAAATGCAACCGACAAGAGGACAGAGTGTCCAAATTGTGGTTGAGGCTTATGATCGTCGAGGACTGCTGAAGGATCTAACCCAAGTGATTTTTTCAGATCAGATTAATATTCGCCAAGTGAATACCATTTCCGAAGCGGATGGTATTGCCAATATGAAGCTGTTGATTGAGGTTAAAGGTTTGGCTCAATTGTCTCGTTTATTGGCTCGATTGGAACAGCAACCAGGCATCATTAGCGCAAGACGTTTGGTTCAAGGAAATTAAAAAAAGCCTGCTTTAGCAGGCTTTTTTATGACTGATCACTCAAATAGAGTTAAATCAGATTTTGCATTTTTTAGAACCTTGATAGATTCCAATATTATCAATGTTTGCTTGTGATGCAGCTTTGATCTGTTGCTGTAATGGAATATTTGCAGCATCAGAAGTATCGCTTTCACCCGCTACAGAGTTTGCAACTTGCCCCATTTTTGTTGCTTTTTCTGAGTTGCCACCGAAAGTAGATAATGCATTACCTGCCATACCCGCCCATTTGCTCAATGATTTAGCTGGCGTTTGGGTTGCAGCAGCTGCAATATTTTTATCAGCATTTTCTAAGTTACGCTTAGCATTGGCTTTTTCAACAGCTAGTGTTGCACAATCCATTGCCTTGAGTTCAGCAGTTGAGTGTTGTTTCGTTGGTAGTTCACCCGAAGCTTGAGCAAGAGTCGTTGTTAAAGCAGTAGCGATAGCTAAAGTTAAAATTTTTTTCATTATATATTCTCATTTGTAACGCATTGTTATAAATGCCCCTATTGGGGCGAGAGAATATTACACAAATGTGACTAATTTGTCATTTCTTTTTACTTAATATTAAATTTGTCACTCTATTGATCAATTGAGGACTGAATCTTGACAGGTGATACATCAGTTCAGTTTTGATGCCAACCGTATGGTGAGTCACGGTTAAGTGATGGTTTTTTAAACGTGCGACACGGTAAATTTCCTGAGCAACGTCTTGGGCGCTGAGACTGACTCCCATATTTTGAATCGTACCCGCATCCATGCCTTTTACCATGGCAGTCTGAACAAATAATGGCATGATGTCTAATACGCGTATTCCATATTTTTGCCATTCAACATCAAGACCTTCTGTAATGCCGCGAACAGCAAATTTACTTGCTGAATAGGACACTAAATCAGCTTGACCATAGATAGCAGAAGCAGAGGACATATTGATGATACGTGCGTGGGAGGCCTGTTTTAAGAAAGGGAGCGCAGCATGACAGCCATTGAGAACGCCGTTAACATTGATATTAAATGTTCGATGATGCGATGAGATATCTGTATTTTCGAATGCCCCTGAATATAAGATGCCAGCATTATTTAATAATATATTTATTTCACCAGCCCATTCGTTGAACTCAGTTAAAGCACTTTGCCATTGGTCGTATTGGGAAACATCTAGCAAACCCGCTTTAGCATTTGGCCCTAAAGATTGAGCCAATTGTTCAGCTTGTTCGAGATTGATGTCATAAATACCGACTTTATAACCTTGCTGATAGAATAGTTTTGCGGTAGCTGCGCCAATCCCTTGTGCTGCGCCACTGATAAAAATGCTAGATGTCATCGAAAATCCTTGTTGTTTTACATCATTTTATGTTCCTAGTTGAGCATAAGATTGTTCATTGAATCAACAATATCTTTAAACTCATCATTCACTAGAGATCAACTTTCATGGAAAAACTTTTAAATATCATGCAAGAGCTTCGTGCGAAATGTCCATGGGATCAAAAACAAACGCCTGAAAGCTTGACTCGCTATGCGATTGAAGAAGCTTATGAGGTTGAAGAAGCAGTTCGATCACAAAATACAGCGCATGTAAAAGAGGAATTAGGAGATCTTCTGCTGCAAGTTGTATTTCAAGCGCAAATGTATAGTGAGCAAGGAGCATTTAATTTTCATGATGTGGTGGAAACGTTGTGTGACAAGTTGATTCGAAGACATCCTCATGTTTTTCAATCAGCTCAATTTGAACAACTGAATGAACAGCAGGTGAGTGAACTTTGGCAAAAAATTAAGGCTGAAGAGAACAAAGACAAAACTAAATCACGTTTAGATGAAATTAAAGCGGGTCCTGCCTTAGATCAAGCCGAGCAAATTCAAAAAAATGTAGCTCAGATTGGATTTGATTTCGAAAATGTTGAGCAAGCGTATGAAAAGTTAGATGAAGAGTTATCTGAATTGAGAGAGGCGCTAAACCATCAAAATTCCGACGAAATACAAGAGGAGTTTGGAGATTGTTTATTTTCTTTAATCAATGTTGGACGTAAAATCGGCATTTCAAGTGAGATGGCTCTACTTGGAACCATCCACAAATTTAAACAACGTTTTTCATACATTGAGTTGCAGGCAAAAAATAGAAATACGCCCACTGAAAATATGAGTCTCAAAGAAATGGACCAATTGTGGGATCAGGCAAAAGTGTATCTAAAGCAACATAACAATAAAATTCAGGTTCAACATGAATAGCATCATTTCTTTTCTTCTTCTGATATTTACTGCATGTGTGAGTTTAATCAGTTCGGCATATCCACAACAGTTTGATCAATCTTACTTAAAATGGAAAGCAGAGCAAGAAGCTCATGATCAACGACTTAACCGGCAAAGTGCGAACCATTATTTATCTCGACCAGCCGTAAATACATCATCAAAGCAAGCAGCTGGTGGTGTCGGGCAATCAACTAAAGTTCGTCTTAATACGGCTTCAATGGTTGAACTACAAATGATTAAAGGAGTGGGTGAGAAGAAAGCTGCTGCAATTATTGAGTATCGGCAAAAGCATGGCAGTTTTAAGTCAGTAGATGAACTTCAAAATGTCAAAGGAATAGGTCCAAAGTTTATCGAAAAGAATCGCAACCAGTTAGCCCTCTAACACATTTTTATAGAGATCAAATGGCACTAAGGGGTGTTGAAATTTAATCAATTTTGACGGTGAATCTTGGAGAATAAAATTGCCCTTTGATTGTGTTAGAGCTATGATTAGCACAATTATGATTTTACGTTCTGACGTAGGAGACAGCGTCTTTTGCAAACTTTGCACGCGTCAAAGTGCGGTTTATCCACTGCACAATTACCTTCTTCCATTTTAGATGTTATTGATTCTTTAACTAAAGCCGGCTATGAAGCCTATATCGTCGGTGGTGGTGTCCGTGATTTGATGCTTGGACTTGCCCCTAAAGATTTCGATGCTGTAACCAATGCGACACCTTCACAAATTAAAGAAGTATTTGGTCGTCGTTGCCGAATTATTGGTCGTCGTTTTGAGTTGGCTCATGTCTATTCTGGTCGTGAATTAATTGAAGTGGCCACTTTCCGAGCTCCTCCTAAAAAAGCAGTGACTTCTGCTGCAGGGATGATTCTAAGAGATAATAATTGGGGCTCAATTGAAGAAGATTTTGCTCGTCGAGATTTCTCAATCAATGCGATGTATTACCAACCGCGTAAGGGTATCGTTCTTGATTTCTGTAACGCTATTGATGATATAAAAACAAAAACATTGCGTTTATTGGGTGATCCAAAGTTACGTTTTGAAGAAGATCCAGTTCGTATGTTACGAACACTAAGATTTGCTGCGAAACTTAACTTTAAAATTGATCCTGCAATTTTAGACGTATTTACACCTGAAGCAACCTTGCTTTTACGTGATGTATCACCACATCGTTTATATGATGAATCTCAAAAGTTATTCACAATGGGGCATTTGAATCGTGTGCTCCCAATGTTGATTGAGTTTGGAATCTGGAAACAATTATTTGCAGATATCCCTCCTCATATTGATGCATTTATTGAACGTGCAGCGAAAAATACAGATCAGCGAATTCAAATTGGTAAAACGATCAACCCTGCATTTTTCTATGCGGTATTGTTGTGGAAACCATTCCTTGAGCGTTGTGATTTTTATATGCACAAAGGTGTTGTGGCAGCTGAAGCACGTGCTCAAGCTGGCTTAGATGTGCTGAAGCGCCAAGCGACACGCACGATTATCCCGCGTTTTGCAGAAACATTTATTCGTGAAGTTTGGGAAATGCAAACTCGTTTGTTGAACCCAAAACCTCAGCAAATTGAAGCACTCTCAGGTCATGCTCGTTTTAGAGCAGGTTTTGACTTTATGTTGCTGCGTGAAAAGTCTGGAGATCAGACGACCAATGGCATGGGTCAATGGTGGGATGCTTATCAGTTGATGTCTTTGGACGAAAAAGAGCGTGTGATTGCGCAGTACAATCGTCAACGGACTAAATCACGACGTAAAGTTGCCGTGACCGAAGATGTTGCGGAAACAAAGCCTCAGCAGATTGAACCGCTAGTTAAAGAAACGGAGTCACGTAGCCGCCGCAGTCGTAAGGCCGCTTCAGCGAATGAGCGAAGAACAGAGCAAAATGCGAGTATCGCTTTGGATAATGGTATTGCAGCTGATCATCCTATTTTGAAGCGTAAACGTGTCAAACGCGATTTAAATACAGTGGTGTTTGGTCCTATCCAATGACAGTACGAACATATATTGGACTGGGAAGTAATTTAGGTGATTCTCAGCAGTTGATGGCAGAAGCCTATACGAAACTGGCAATGCTGGGTGTGGTGAAAGCATCAAGGCTTTATCATAGTCCACCTATGGGTCCTCAAGACCAACCACATTACCACAATGCGGTCGTTCGTTTAGATACGAGTCTAACGGCGCTTGAATTATTGGATGAATTACAAAAAATAGAAAATGAAGCAGGGCGGGTGCGTTTACGTCGTTGGGGTGAACGCACACTCGATTTAGATCTATTGTTATATGGTGATCAAACGATTCAAAATGATCGCTTAACTGTTCCGCATATCGGGATATTTGAGCGAGATTTTGTCATACTGCCGTTATTAGATCTGGATGTCGAATTAGAAATTCATGGACAGAAAATTCGAGAAACGAATATTGCAAAACACAGCCAATTGGATGTTTTAGCAGATTCATCTTGGATCAATATTTAAACTTTAAAATGTTCTAAGGAACTGTGTTAGAGGACATCTTATGATCAGTCTGAGCGATTTAAGACAATTCAAACAGCAAGGTCGAAAATTTTCATGTCTGACTTGTTATGACGCCAGTATGGCGAAGGCAATGGAAATTGCTGAAATAGATACCATTTTAATTGGTGATTCGCTTGGGATGACTATTCAAGGCCATGATTCAACGTTGCCTGTGAATGTGGAAGATATGGTCTATCACACCTCAGTTGTACGTCGTGGAAATAACCATGCTTTCATCTTAACTGATCTGCCTTTTATGAGTTATGCCACACTCAATGATGCACTAGTAAACTCGAAAAAAGTGATGCAAGCTGGCGCACAAATGGTCAAGCTTGAAGGTGGTGCTTGGCTTGCTGAAACGGTAGAAGTATTGACTCGCAATGGTATTCCAGTGTGTGTCCATCTTGGACTAACGCCACAATCCGTTCATGTATTTGGTGGCTATAAATTACAAGCCAAAACGCGTGAAGCTGCGGATCAGCTGATTGCTGATTGTAAAGCCGTTGTTGAGGCTGGGGCTGCAGTGTTATTGCTAGAGTGTGTACCTGCACAATTGGGTCAAGAAATTACAGAACTATTTCCGCATGTACCTGTGATTGGTATTGGTGCTGGAGCACAAACCGATGGTCAAGTTCTGGTTGTTCAAGATATGCTGGGATTAAACTTCGGTCGTGTTGCACGTTTTGTACGTAATTTTATGAAAGAACAGTCTGGTGAAACGGCCATTCTTGATGCAATCAAATCGTATCATGTTGCTGTACTAGATCAATCTTTCCCTGCTAAAGAACATACGTTCCAAGTTGAGCTTTAATCATGAAAACTGAAACAACAATCCATGGTTTAACCGCATCACTTCATGCTGCTCGTCAAGCACGAAAGACTATTGGTTTTGTCCCGACCATGGGGAATCTACATCAAGGTCACTTAAATTTAGTACGTGAAGCACGTAAATTATGTGATGTGGTTGTGGTCAGTATTTTTGTGAATCCGATTCAATTTGGCCCAAATGAAGATTATGACAGTTACCCACGCACACTTGATCAAGACAGTCAGTTGTTGGCTGAAGAGGGTTGTGACATTATTTTTGCACCTTCAGTTGAGCAAATGTATGGCAGTCAACCTCGCTTAACAAACATTAGTGTCGGTCAAATTACCAATGATTTATGTGGTGCTCAACGTCCGGGGCACTTTGATGGTGTTGCGGTAGTGGTAACGAAGTTATTTAATATCGTACAACCACATTTTGCATTTTTTGGTCAAAAAGACTACCAGCAGTTGGCTGTGATTAAGACAATGGTACGTGACTTGAACATGCCGATTGAAATTATTGGTGTGCCAATTGCACGTGCTGAAGATGGTTTGGCATTAAGTTCACGTAATGGTTATCTTTCGGCTGAACATCGTCAAATTGCACCAGTCATTTATCAATCTTTAAAAACTGCTGAAACAAATTTAAAACAAGGTCAAGCGCTTACAGAGGTTCTTGCTGAGATAAAATCAACTTTAAGTGATGCTGGCTTTGTCGTGGATTATGTTGAAGCACGTAATCCAATGTTGCAGGCAGTAGAGCAATTTGACCAAGATATTGTGTTATTTGTTGCTGCGAAAATTGGTTCGACACGCTTGATCGACAATTTACAAATCAGTCATTAAAACAGGATTAAACTCGATGATGATCGTCAGGTGTGGTGCATGAAGCGAATTCTTATTGTTACAGGACAATCCGGTTCAGGGAAGTCATCTGCATTGCAGGTTCTCGAAGATTTAGGTTATTACTGTATCGATAATTTGCCGCTAGCATTACTTCCTGAGATCGTTGGAAAGTTAGATCAAGAAAATAATTTAGAACAATTGGCTTTAGGGGTTGATGTTCGGAGTACACGCGCTGATTTGCAAGAATTTGAACAAGTTTATCAGCAACTGGAAAAACATGGTGAGGTCGAGGTGATTTATCTCACCACCAAAGATCAAGAGTTAATTGCTCGTTTTAGTGCTTCGCGTCGACCTCATCCACTGGCGAATCGTTTTAAAAGTCTGAATGAGTGCATTCAGGAAGAGAAACAATTACTGTTGCCGATTCAATTAAGAGCAACTGTACAGATTGATACATCAGATAAAAGTGTCCATGATCTTAAAGATACATTATTATCCCGCTTAGGGCAGGTAGATAACTTAATTGTTATTTTACAGTCTTTTGGATATAAGCATGGTATTCCATTGGATGCTGATTTTATTTTTGATGTGCGGCATTTACCCAATCCACATTGGGATTTAGAGCTTAGAAAATATTCGGGTTTAGATGAGCCCATTGAAAAATTCCTGACATCATTTGACCAAGTGAATATGATGTTTGAGGATTTAAAGCAATTTTTAGAGAAGTGGTTGCCTGCCTTTGCAGAAGGGCATCGCCATTACATTACGGTTTCGATTGGATGTACAGGTGGTCAGCACCGCTCTGTATTTATTGTGGATAGACTCAAAAAGGCGCTTGAGGCACAATGGTCTATTCAGGTCTTGCATAGAGAAATGAAGCACTGGTCATGATTGACACAACTGTTGACGTAATTAACAAATTAGGATTACATGCGCGTGCGTCAGGCAAGCTCATTGAGGTCACTACCAAATTTCGAAGTTCGATTAAAATTGGTAAGGGCGATAAATTAGTCGATGCCAAAAATATTATGTCTTTGCTCATGCTCGGTGCAGGCAAAGGAACTACATTAAGACTAGTGATTGAAGGGGCAGATGAAGAGAAAGCTTTGTCTGAAGTTCAAGCATTATTCGCAGCAAAATTTTACGAGGCTGAATAATCGTGGCACGTCGATCGCAACGTTTTACTGAAGATGATTTTGAGTCTTTAGAAGGACGTGCAAGTAAAACTGAACAAAAGAAAGCTGTACAACGTATGGCTGCTTTAGGGGCTCAACTTGCTGAGTTACCCAAAAAAAAGATTGAAAGCCTTCCTGTGGAAGAGCGCTTAATTGAAGCTTTATTGGATGTTCAATTGATAACATCAGGTGAGGCTCGTCGTCGTCAATTTTTGCGTATTGGTAAATTATTACGCAATGAAGACGAGAGCATGATCTTATCTTATTTGACACCTCAACAAGGGGCGAAAAAGACAGCACAATTGCACCGCTGGGTCGATCGTATGATTGCACAAGGTGAGCCTGTTATTAAAGAATTTATGAAGACTTACAATGCTGCAGAGCATCATGCAATACGTCAGCATTTACTTCGTATTGAACGTGATATTCAAAAAAACTTAGGTGAGGATGCTGTTGCACAATCTAAGTTAAATTTGCTGAATTACGTTCAGCAAGTTGCACTTATCTCTGATCGTTAATGGTCAAAAAAAAGGTCTGATGTTTCAGACCTTTTTTATTTCTTAGATGCTTAATATTTAGAGTGCAGCACGATCTTTTGCCCAATCTCGCAACACAAACTTTTGCAGTTTACCTGTTGAAGTTTTAGGGATTTCAGTAATCACTACGTCTTTAGGTACCTTGAATCGAGCAAGATGTTGTTTGCAGTATTCAATGATTTCTTCAGGTGTAGCTTGTTGCCCTTGCTTCAATTCAATAAATGCGCATGGAACTTCTTGCCAACGTGGATCAGGTTTTGCAACAACTGCAGCTGTCAGCACGGCAGGGTGTTGATAAAGTACTTCTTCCACTTCAAGTGAAGAAATATTTTCACCACCAGAAATAATCACATCTTTCGAGCGATCTGTGATTTTGGCATAACCATCAGGCTGGCATACGGCAAGATCGCCAGTATGGAACCATCCACCAGCAAATGCTTCAGCGGTGGCTTCAGGATTCTTCAAGTAACCTTTCATGACAATGTTGCCACGGAACATAATTTCCCCCATGGTCTGACCATCGTTCGGTACAGGCAGCATCGTTTCAGGATCCAATACTTTCATCCCATCTTGAAGTGGATAAGGTACACCTTGGCGTGAATGTAGCTGAGCTTGTTCTTGGATGCTTAAATCACTCCAGCCTGCTTGCGAAGCACATAGCGCTGATGGTCCATAGGTTTCAGTGAGACCATAGACGTGGGTAACATTGATTCCTAGATTTCGCATACCTTCAATAATGGCAGCTGGTGGCGCTGCACCAGCAACCATCACTTCGACTCGATGATTAATTTCGCGTTGTTGCTCTTTTGGTGTGTTGATCAACATGGACAATACAATTGGTGCACCGCAGAAGTAATCGACTTGATGATCCGCGATCAATTGATAGATCTGTGCTGGATCAACTTTTCGAAGACAAACATTTGTGCCACCGTTGGCGGCCATGGTCCAAGCGAAACACCATCCATTACAATGGAACAGAGGCAAAGTCCATAAATAGGTGGCACGGGGTGTCATACCACAAGCAATGATATTACTCGCTGCATTAATATAAGCCCCACGATGATGATAGACCACACCTTTTGGATTCCCAGTTGTGCCTGAGGTGTAGTTTAAGCTGATGGCATCCCATTCATCCTGTGGTAATTGCCACTCAAACTCAGGATTACCTTGTGAAAGCCAAGATTCATACTCAATTTTTCCAATACGGGGCGCTTGATCATTGAATTCATATTCAGTATCTGCAACATCGATAACATAAATGTCCTGAGGAACTTGTGCTAAAGCTTCCTGTGCTAATTCTGAGAATTCAGGGTCAACTAAAAGTACTTTTGATTCAGCATGTTCAAGCATAAATGCGAGTGTTTTTGCATCTAGGCGCGTATTTAATGTATTGAGTACAGCGCCTGCCATAGGCACTGCAAAATGCGCTTCGATCATGGCTGGAATATTTGGAAGTAATACCGACACAGTATCATTTTTTTGAATACCAAGCTTTTGCAGCTGATCGGCAAATTGACGGCAACGTTTGTACTTTTCTTTCCAGCTAATCCGGCGTGTACCATGAATAATTGCATCTTGCTGAGGGTAGATATAGGCCGCACGCTCTAAATATCTGAGTGGAGAAAGGGCAACAAAATTTGCTGGCGTTCTAGGTAGTTCGTCATACGGACTTAAATTCATTTTAGTATCCATCTTCATTTTTATAATCCTGAGTAAAAGATAAGCAAAAAATAAACGGAATACATTTATCCTTTAGTCGAGCAAACGTGACATTTTGTCAATTAGGCGAAATTTCATATTTTTTAACTTCATTTTATTGCGATTTATTCGTGAAGTTGGTGATATTTATTTGTGCTGAATAATGTAATTGATCGAGAAATAGGGTAAATTTTAAACAGATTTTAAGTTTCAAAATCGAATAATAAAAGCAAAAGGATTTTGCATATGTATATTGTTGGGTGGGGGAAAGATGAAATTAACATCGAACCCAAAGGCTATGCCATGTTTGGCTATGGGATGTGGCATCACCGTGCCTATAAAAAAAGAACTGCGCTGTATGCGAGAACAGTGACCATTCAAAAAGATCAAGATGCCCCATTGATATTATGTTGTCTAGATTTTGGCTGTATTACTTCAGCAATTCGAATCAATGTAATTCAACGCTTGAATGAAACGTTGAGGGATCGTTTCGATCCGCATCGTTTGGTTCTAATGGCAACGCATACCCATTCAGGTCCAGGCGGTTGTGGTTATGAAGCTCTTTATAATATGCCGACACCAGGATTTGTGCCTGAGCACCTTGATGCAGTTGTGGATGCTGTGCAATCCAGTATTCAACAGGCATTATCCAATCGCGATTTTACAGAGATTCGATTAGCTACAATTGACATTCCTGAGCAAGTCCCTGTGGCATGGAATCGCTCGATAAAAGCGTATAATCGAAATCTCGATACTGCATTCGTCGATGAATCTGAAACTTACAAAGCAATCAATCGACAAATGCAAGTCCTTGGCTTTTATCGTGGGGAAAAGCTTCATTCTCTGTTGTCACTGTTTGGTGTGCATGCGACATGTTTGGGCAATCAATTAGACGCTCATGATGGTGATAATAAAGGCTATGCCGCAACACTTTCGGAAGAGACCTTAAGTGCTGCTGGGGTGGATGGACCAGTTTGTATATTTGCGCAAGCAACAGCAGGCGATGTGTCACCACACTTCCATGGAAAGAATCAGACTAAGATCAGAAAAAAGATAAAAGGAGAAGCAGAATACATCTATGCGAGAAACAATGGTCGTATACAGAGTGAGTATGCTTTAGCCGCTTTACTTGAGAAACAGAATCAAAACATCCAATATCAAGATTTGGATGCAGTACTCGAGTATGTGGATATGGCAAATACTGTGGCTGATCCAGAGTTTTCAGGTGGATATAGCAATGCGATAACAAGCCAAGCTTGTCATGGGACAGCATTTATTGCGGGCACACCAGTCGATGGTGTGGGTGCTGCAAAGCCATTGATCATGGCTATGAATTTACTTTCAAAACAATTCAAACGAAGTAAATTGAATTCAAAAGATCCAGTGGAAAGTGCTTATTATCAGAAGCTTTATCATGCTCAAGGACCCAAAAATATTATTTTTGAATCGGGTCAGCATCGGATATTAGGAAAAAAATTAGGTTCACTTCCTGGTGTTTTAGATCCACTCATTGCTGAAATGAATGCTCAAGTTCACGCTGGCGCAATTCAAGAAAGCGATTTAGTGCCACATATCGTGCCAATTCAGCTCATTCGAATCGGTCAACTTTTTTTGGTATGTGCTCCCGGAGAGTTTACAACAACTTCAGGTAAGCGCGTATTAAATAACATTCAGAAAAGTGTATTACCGACATTTCCTAACGCAAAAATTTGGTTTGCATCTTATTGTAATGACTATATGGGCTATGTGACGACATTCGAAGAATATCAAGAACAAGCCTATGAAGGTGGACACACTTTATTTGGTCAATGGACTTTGGCAGCTTTTCAAACCTATTTTAAACATTTGGCTAAACAGATTTGTTTGCCACCTGAACAACGTCAATTATCAAATTGCGTACCTAAAGCAGTACCTCAAAAAGAATTAGAGAAAAGAACCAATCTGGGAAATGTTCAAACCGCCGTTGCACAAAAGGAGTTGGCAACATGAGTAATCTGACACATCATTATTGGTCTAACTGGTCGGGATATTGCCACTCAAACCCGCAACATATCTTATATCCAGACCAATTACATGAATTACAGGATATTGTGATTCAACATCCTAAAGTTCGTGTGGTTGGTGCAGGGCATTCATTTACTCCGTTGGTAAAAACGGATGCGTCTATTATTTCTTTAGACCGATTTTCAAGTGTCTTAAATGCTGATCAGGCTAAATGCCAAGCGACGTTATGGGCAGGTACTCGACTATTCAATTTAGGCCAGCATCTTGCGCCTTATGAGCAGTCGCTTATGAATCAGGGTGATATCGATCAACAAAGTTTAGCTGGTGCTGTATCTACAGGAACACACGGGACAGGTGCAGCGCTATATTCTATTTCAGGCTATGTAGAAGATTTTGAGCTATTACAGGCAAATGGGGATTTAATCCAATGCTCAAAGACGGAGAACCCTGAAATTTTTCAGGCAGGGAGAGTATCGTTGGGATCGCTCGGGATATTAACGAAAATAACCATGCAAAACCGCCCTAGATATAAATTGGAAGAGAAAATTCATTTAGCCCCTGTAGAAGAAAGCCTTGATCAATTTCTCCAATTGATGCACCAACATCGGCATTTGGAGTATTTTATTTTCCCTTTTACAGATCAGTTAATTTTTAAAACACTTGATGTTACAGAGGGTGAGGTGAAGCCAAGAGAAACTTCTTGGCCATCCGAGGGTCAACTTTTAACATGGTGTTGTGAAATTTCTAAAAAAGCCCCTTTTTTGACGAAATATCTTCAAAAATTAGTCGGTGTTTTTGTGAAGCCAACAGAATTCATTGATTGGTCGAGTGATATTTTTGCAACACCTCGGAATACCAAATTCAATGAAATGGAATATCAAATTCCAATTGAGAATGGCATTCAATGCATCAAAGAAGTGATTGCAACGTTTAGAAAATATCAGATAAATTCTTTTTTCCCTATCGAATTTCGCGTGGTCAAAGGGGATGATATTTGGCTAAGTCCTTTCTATCAGCAGGACAGTATTTCGATTTCCATCCATCAATATTATAAGCAGTCACCTCAAAAAGTATTTGATCTTATTGAGCCGATTTTTCAAAAATATCGAGGCCGTCCACACTGGGCTAAGATGCATCAACTGTCTCATCAAGAGATTCGAGCTCTTTATCCGAAATGGAATGAATTTATGCAAATCAGAGAAGCGCTCGATCCCCATCGAAAGTTTCTCAATCCCTATCTTGAAAAACTATTACTTGGGCAGCAAGGATGAGAGATGAATAGTTTTTTTAATCAAATGAATGATGATTTGCGGGCACATGGTTTAGGTCAACCTATGCTCTTGATCGATGACGATGCATTAAACTTTAATATTGCTTATGTAAAAAATCAGTTAGCTTCGGCAAAGCACTTAAAACCGCGGTTGGTCGTTAAATCCTTGGCTTGTTTGCCTTTGTTAAAAAAGCTAAGTTTCGATTTAGACACCAGACACTTTATGGTGTTCCATATTGATCACTTAGAATTGATGTTCAATCATTTTGATCAAGCTGATTTACTCTTTGGCAAGCCGATGCCAATTCGTGCAGTAGAAAGGTTTTATCAAAACCATCACACGCCAATCCAATGCAAGATACATTGGTTAATTGATTCCTTTGTTCGCTTGCAACAATATCATGCCTTGGCTGATCAACTGGGACTTAGCTTCAATATCAATCTTGAAATTGATGTGGGATTACATCGTGGAGGCGTTCAAAATTCTGCTGAATTTATACAAATGCTCAATTATATTCAGCAGCATCAAAAAACTTTAAATTTAAGTGGTTTAATGGGCTACGATGCGCATGTCACTAAACTACCTAAGGTGGTGAAGCGTGCAGAAACAGCTTATGCTGAATCTCAACATATTTATCAAAATTATCAGCACATCTTAAAGCACCAATTTCCAGATTTAAATCATGCTCAGCTTTGTTTTAACGGAGGAGGAAGTCCAACCTTTAGTTTTCACGTGAAAGATAGTGTGTGTAATGATCTGTCATTTGGCTCAATGTTGCTAAAGCCCAGCGATTTTGATTCTGAATATCTTTCTTTGCTTAAACCCGCTTTATATATTGCGAGTCCCGTACTGAAAGTATTAGACGAAGTCTCGTTGCCTGGGATGCCTTCATTTAAAAAAATAAAATTCTTTCAGAAGCATCAAGCGGTTTTTATCTATGGTGGCTATTGGATGGGTCAATATGTTTATCCAGCAAAATCTCATCCTCATCTATTGTATGGACGAAGCACCAATCAGGAAATGATTTGTGTCGATCGTAAAATTGATATCCATCCTGATGACTACGTATTTATTCGACCGAGTCAGAGTGAAGTGGTCATCCCGCAGTTCAATCGCACGTATCTTTATCGAAAAGAAAATGAGTGGAATTCATCTGACTTGGAATCGAATAAATTTGAACCTTGGGAAAATTTTAGAGAGTAGTGATTAAAAGAAAAAAGGGATGAAGTTAATCATCCCTTTTTAGCATTGGTTTGAAATTTATTGGACGCCGCCGTAATGGATGCCCGTTAATTCACTGATTTCTTTTTTCCAAGTGGTTAAGTCATCCAAATTAAATTTACTTAAATGGTCATGCCCACAAGCACGCGCCATTACTTGCATCAACTCGACTGAAGCATTGAAGAAGTTGGCGAGTTGCTGTGCTGATTTTTCTATTTCGAGTCTTCGACGCAAATGATCTTTTTGTGTTGCAATACCGACAGAGCATTCATTTGTATTACACGCGCGCATTCCCAAACAACCAATTGCCTGCATGGCAGAGTTAGACACGGCAATGGCATCTGCACCCAGCGCTAAGGCTTTAATAAAATCAGCAGGGACACGTAAGCCACCTGTAATGACCAAACTAATGTCACGACGTCCTAAACGATCTAAATGACGACGTGCCCGTGCTAAAGCAGGAATGGTCGGCACTGAAATATTGTCACGGAATAATGTTGGTGCTGCACCTGTACCACCACCACGACCATCTAAAATAATGTAGTCCACACCTATCGCAATCGCAGCATCAATGTCTTTTTCGATATGCTGTGCAGACAGTTTAAAGCCAATCGGAATGCCACCTGTCTGCTCGCGTATATAGTTTGCAAACTCCTTGTACTGTGAAAGTTCAGTCCAATCCGGAAAGGTTGCGGGAGAAATCGCAGATAGTCCTTCTTCTAAACCACGTACTTCTGCAATTTTTCCTACCACTTTATGCCCGGGTAGATGTCCGCCTGTTCCTGTTTTTGCTGCCTGTCCACCTTTAAAGTGAAAAGCTTGGCATTTTTTTACTTTTTCAATGTCATAGCCAAAACGACCAGAGGCCAACTCGTAAAAATATCGTGAATTCGAGGCTTGTTCATCATCTAACATTCCACCTTCACCAGAACAGATGCCAGTACCTGCCATTTCCGCACCCATTGCCAGTGCAGTTTTTGCTTCTTGAGATAAAGCTCCAAAACTCATGTCGGAAACAAATAATGGAATATTGAGTCTCAATGGTTTTTTTGCATTTGGTCCAATAATCACTTCGCTTGCAACGGGGGCATCATCCAGTAGAGGAACTTTCCAAAGTTGAGCTGTGACCAGTTGAATATCTTCCCATTTTGGAAGTTTGTCAAAAGGCACACCCATGGCTGCGGTAGGACCATGATGACCGAAATTTTTTAGACCATTTCGAGCTAATTCTAAGATGAATCTATTGTGTGGCTCTTCAGGAGCAGGCTGAGAATCTGCGTAGAGTCCTTGATAACGATTACGGTTGAATTGCTGTGGATTTCTTTTTTCCCAAGCTTCGATTTCTTCTAAGTCAACATAGACATGATCATCATGAATCCAAGCTTTAAATTTTTGCAGATTTTTATTGAGATATCTCGGGTTAATGCCAGTTTTATAGAGGTAATGAGAGCCGTGAAGGCCACATACAATTTTGTCGCCTTGAATATGGGCATCGGACATGAGTGCTCCGCGATGCTGACAACGACCATACATGACAACGACTTTTTCTTCATCATGATCTTCAAGACGAAGAACAACAAGATCCACATTGGCTGCTAAAGCATATGCGGGTTTAAGCGGCTGGAGTGTAGACCAAGCAATTAGTGGGTGAGATTTCATATGACCTGCCTAATGATTTCAGTGGGTTATATTTATTTGTTTAAAAGTATGTTGATCATCTAATAGAAAGTATAAAAGATTATTTTTCTATAATTGGGATAATATTGGTTTAAATATTAAATTGGGAATATATTTTAACTATTTTTGTCACAATTAAAACTGCTATCGCCTAATGCTCGATTAACGGTTTATTAAACAACGTGACACGTGTAAAATCTCTAGCGATTTTATTTATCCACCGTTTTTATCTTTTGAGGTTCGCCTCGATCATAATCTCGCGGTGACATGCTCCATTGTACGGGGCATCACTCCTTAAGGATTTTTTATGCCAATTATTACTTTGCCAAACGGCGATCAAAAACAATTTGATCAAGCTGTCTCTGTCATGGAAGTTGCTCAAAGCATCGGTCCAGGTCTTGCAAAAAATACGGTTGCAGGTCGTGTAAACGGCCATCTAGTTGATGCATGTGACTTAATCACTGATGATGCCACGTTGCAGATCATTACGCCTAAAGATGATGAAGGTGTTGAAATTATTCGTCACTCTTGTGCCCATTTAGTTGGTCACGCAGTGAAGCAGCTTTTCCCCGAAGCAAAGATGGTGATTGGACCTGTCATTGAAGATGGTTTCTATTACGATATCTACAGTGAAAAACCATTTACACCAGATGATATGGCTGCCATCGAAGAGCGTATGAAAAAGCTCATCGATCAAGATTATGATGTCATTAAAAAGATGACACCTCGTGATGAAGTGATCAAAGTATTCACTGAGCGTGGTGAAGATTATAAATTACGCCTCATCGAAGATATGCCAGATGAGACTCAAATGGGTCTTTATTATCATCAAGAATATGTGGATATGTGTCGTGGTCCTCACGTACCAAACACTAAATTCTTAAAGTCATTTAAGTTGACGAAGATGTCAGGTGCTTACTGGCGTGGTGATGCGAAAAACGAACAACTTCAACGTATTTATGGTACGGCTTGGGCGGATAAGAAGCAGTTGGCTGCTTATATCAAACGTATTGAAGAAGCTGAAAAGCGTGACCACCGTAAAATTGGTAAAGCGCTTGATCTGTTCCACATGCAAGAAGAAGCACCAGGCATGGTGTTCTGGCATCCAAATGGCTGGACGATCTATCAAGTTTTAGAACAATACATGCGTAAAGTTCAGCAGGACAATGGTTATCAAGAGATTCGCACACCTCAGGTGGTCGATTTTAGTCTGTGGGAAAAATCAGGACATGCTGCAAACTATGCAGAAAACATGTTTACTACACATTCTGAAAACCGTAACTATGCCGTTAAACCAATGAACTGCCCATGTCATGTTCAAGTGTTTAACCAAGGTTTAAAATCTTACCGTGATTTACCAATTCGTCTTGCTGAATTTGGTTCATGTCACCGTAACGAACCATCGGGTTCATTACACGGGATTATGCGTGTTCGTGGTTTCACCCAAGATGATGCACACATTTTTTGTACAACTGAGCAAATTGGTCAAGAAGTTGCTGACTTTATTAAACTGACTTTAGATGTTTATAAAGATTTCGGTTTTGAAGAAGTGCAAATGAAACTCTCAACACGTCCAGAAAAGCGTGTAGGGGATGATAAGCTTTGGGATGTTGCTGAAAAATCTTTAGCTGACGCACTGGATGCAGCGGGTCTCGCTTGGGATTTACAACCTGGTGAGGGTGCGTTCTACGGTCCTAAAATTGAATTTTCTTTGAAAGATTGTTTAGGTCGTATCTGGCAGTGCGGTACAATCCAATGCGATTTTAACTTGCCATTACGTTTAGATGCATCTTATGTCACTGAAGACAACGATCGTGATCATCCTGTGATGCTTCATCGTGCAATTCTTGGCAGTTTTGAACGTTTTATTGGTATACTTATTGAACACTACGCTGGATTTATGCCACCATGGTTGGCACCAATTCAAGCATGTGTAATGAATATTACCGATTCTCAAGCAGATGCTTGTCAGTCAGTCGTCGCTAAATTGCAAGAAAATGGCATTCGAGCGATTTCAGACTTGAGAAATGAGAAAATCGGCTTTAAGATTCGTGAGCGTACTTTAGAGCGTATTCCATACCTATTGGTGCTTGGGGATCGAGAAGTAGAGGAAGGTACAGTGAATGTACGTACTCGCTCTGGAACAAATTTAGGTACTATGTCTATCGATGCATTCGTTGACTTAGTGAAAGTAGCCGTAGCCGAACGCGGCCGGTATATTGTGGAGTAAGAAAGATTAAACAGCCTGACCGTAACCAACAACAAGGTGCTAAAAGCAATCGTCCTGCATTAAATGATGAGATTCGTGCGAAAGAAGTGCGTCTCGTTGGCGCTGACGGAGAACAAAAAGGCATCGTTTCACTTGCTGAAGCGTTGCGTGCTGCAGAAGAAGTTGATCTTGACCTCGTTGAGATCGTTGCGAATGCAGAGCCGCCTGTTTGTAAAATCATGGATTACAACAAGCATTTATTTGATCTGAAGCAAAAGCAAAAAGATGCTAAGAAAAAGCAGCATCAAGTTCAGGTTAAAGAGATCAAGTTGCGTCCTGGTACAGACGTTGGTGATTACAATGTTAAGTTGCGTGCTATTCTGAAATTCCTTGAAGAAGGCAACAAAGTTAAAATTACTCTACGTTTCCGTGGTCGTGAGATGGCTCACCAACAATTGGGTCTTGCTCAATTACAAAAGATTGAAGCTGATGTCGCTGAAATCGGTGTAGTGGAACAAGCACCAAAAATGGAAGGCCGTCAAATGGGTATGTTACTTGGTCCTAAAAAGAAAAAGTAAAACCGATTTAGAGAAAAAGCCCTGCACATGCAGGGCTTTTTTTATATGTTGATTGAAGGGATATAGGTACATCCTGAGTTAGTAAAGAGAGGAACGACTGTAGTTGGGGTATAAATCATCAGTTGAATATTTCCATCAGGCAGTACTTTAGTGAAGTCTAATAAACGTATATTTTAAACTTCACGAATCATTTTGTGGCTTGAGTAAAAAATGTAATTATTTCGACAGGTAAACTCGTACTTGAGCATAGAAAATTCTAGATGGATGGTAAAGCTGAATAGGTTTGGAGTGTTTTAACGTCTTTAAGATGATTCATAAAGAATTTTTTATTGCACATGAGTATATCAGAAAGTTAGTTGCTCAAAGCACCTGTAGATTTGATCTATAAAAAAAGCCGATACTTTTGCATCGGCTTTTTTGTGACTCATCAAGTTCGATGTTTTATTCAACATGAACTGTTTTTTCAGTAGACTCTGTATTTTCTAACAGAAGTTTTTTGCCAATTGGAATTTGTCGAGGTAATTTCTCTTCTGGAATGATACGCTCTAAGTCGATCACTAATAAGCCATTTTCATAATCTGCTTGTTGAACTTCAATGTGTTCATCTAAGCGAAGCGATAATTTAAATGAACGACGCGCAATTCCTTTATGAAGATATTCGGTTTGTTCAGATTGAATAGCTTCTGGTTTTCCTGTTATCGAGAGAAGCTGATTTTCAAGACTGATATTTAACTCATCTTGACTAAATCCTGCAGTAGCGACCACGATGCGATATTTATTCTCACCTTTTTTTTCAATGTTATAAGGTGGGTAGTTTGGAGCATCACTTTGCATTGCATAATCAATAAAATCGTTTAAACGATCAAAACCAATGCTACGACGAAACAATGGATGAAGATTTAAGTTACTCATGATTAAAACCTCCTGAGGTCAGCAAAGTCATAAAAATAAGAATGTTGTTCTGTCATGACTATCATCAACAGAACCAGATGATCATCATAAATCTGGCAATTTTTTATATAGGTTCAGACCGAAATTTTTCAATAATAAATTCAAAAAATTTTTAAAATATTTTATAAATAATTGATTTTTTATAACTTATAAATAAAAAAATTCTATCCTTGTTGTTTGGTTTGAAATGATTTATGGTGGATAAATCAATCAACAAAGGGCATATGGAGCCTGAACTGTAATGATCGATTTATATTACTGGGGAACACCCAACGGATTAAAAATAACAATTGCACTCGAAGAAATGGCTTTAGATTATCAAATCTATCCAATCAATATATTAGAAAATGATCAGTTCCAAACTGACTTTCTTGCGATCTCTCCTAATAATAAAATTCCTGCGATAGTTGATCAAAATGGACCGAATAATCAATCGATTTCGATTTTCGAGTCTGGTGCAATACTGCAATATTTAGGACGTAAAACGGGACAATTCTATCCTCAGCACGAAATCGCGAGGATTCAGGTTGAACAATGGTTGATGTGGCAAATGGGTGGTCTAGGACCGATGTTAGGTCAAAATCATCATTTTGCTAAATTTGCTAAAGAGAAAATCCCTTATGCGATCGAGCGCTACATTACAGAAACTAAAAGATTATATGGGGTGCTCAATAAGCAGTTAGTTGGGCAAGACTATGTGGCTGGTGAGTACTCTATTGCGGATATGGCAATTTTCCCTTGGTTGATGCGGCACGAGTGGCAAAGTATTCATTTAGCAGAGTTTCCTGAAGTGGAAGCTTATATTCAACGTATCCAACAGAGACCAGCGGTACAAAAGGCGCTTGCACTACTAAAGTAGATCACGGATTTAAGTGTGCTAAACTCTATACATCTAAACCACCATTTGGTGGTTTTTTTATGGAGAACTGCCATGAAGGATTTTTTTTTAAATTTCAGCAAAATTGTTGAATCTAATTCAAAAGTATACTGGGCAATTATTGCTGGTATTTTACTCTGTGTTGCTTCTTATATCGTCGAAATATTTCATGTGCAAAATATCATTGCAGCAATCGATCCAGATTCTAGGGATCAATTAAAACAGGTGATTCCAGCGACAACGAGTAAATATACGGTGCTACGTGCCATCATAGTAGTGTTAGCAATTGCTTGGTCGATAAAAGAATATCGTAAAACTCAGAAACTTCTAGCGGTGAATAAGTCCAGTAAATGAATCTGATTTTATTGTTCTTAAGTGCCTTTGGAGCCGCCACTTTATTGCCCTTACAGTCCGAAGCAATATTGTTGGGGTCATTTGCTCTAAAACAATTTTCGCCGTGGATGCTTATTTTTGTTGCAAGTGTAGCGAATGTGATGGGTTCATGCGTTAATTGGTGGTTGGGCTTAAAAATAGAGCAGTTTAAAACCAAAAAGTGGTTTCCATTTAAGTCAGATCAAATGATTCGTGCTCAACGGGCTTATCAGCAGTATGGTACATGGTCACTTCTTTTAAGTTGGGTGCCTATCATTGGTGATCCAATCACCTTAATTGCAGGAATCTTGAAAGAAAAATTCTGGAAATTTATCTTCGTGGTGGGTATAGCGAAAACAGGTCGATATCTATTTATCTACTGGGTGTATCTTGGTTTGTTCTAAATTTTCGTAGAGTAAAACTCATCAAGATTAATTTGTCTGAATCAAGATTAACGGTGCTTTTGTTTTGCGCAAAGATGCTATAGAATACTCGCTCCCTTACCTGCAGGTCGTATTGTAATGGTGCAAACGAGCCGAACAGGTGTTCAAAAGAGGTTGTTATGCCTAAGATGAAAACTCGCCGTGGTGCAGCAAAACGCTTCAAAGCGACTGCTAACGGTTTTAAGCGTAAACAAGCGTTCAAACGCCACATTTTGACCAAAAAATCTGCTAAGCGTATTCGTCAATTGCGCGGCTGTGTAATGGTTCACGTAAGTGACGTTGCTTCAGTTCGTCGTATGTGCCCGTACATCTAAGGAGATTATAAATGGCTCGTGTAAAACGTGGTGTACAGGCTCATCGCCGTCACAAAAAAATTCTTGCTCGCGCTAAAGGTTACTATGGTGCTCGTTCACGCGTTTACCGCGTAGCGTTCCAAGCGGTAATCAAAGCAGGTCAATATGCTTACCGTGACCGTCGTCAAAAGAAACGTCAATTCCGTGCTTTATGGATTGCGCGTATCAATGCTGGTGCACGTCAAAATGGTTTGTCGTACAGCCGTATGATCGATGGCTTGAAAAAAGCTCAAGTGATCATCGACCGTCGCGTACTTGCTGACATCGCTATGCATGACGCAGTTGCATTTGCTGCTTTAGCTGAAAAAGCTAAAGGCGCATTAGCTGCTTAATCATCGTAGATGAGAAAAAGACCGCTTTTTAGCGGTCTTTTTTATTTTCATCGTTTACGACCAAATAAAGCCAAGAGATTAGTATGAATAAAATTATGGTCGTCGGTACAGCAGCATCTGGGAAAACAACCTTTGCACGTAAGTTGGCTGTTCAACTGCAAGTCGATCATATTGAACTTGATAATCTCTTTTGGTTGGATAACTGGATCGAGTCAGCTTCAATACAATTTCAAGAAAAATTTATAAATCGTGTTAGGTCTATGAATAAGGGCTTCGTGATTGATGGTAATTATTCCCTGATTCAAAATTTAATCTTAAGTGAGATCGACACTGTGATGTGGTTGGATTTTTCACTACGCGTAAATCTTTATCGTGTGATTAAGAGGTCGCTATACCGTGTGATTAGCCAAAAGAAAATATGGAAAAATTCTAACAATAGAGAACATTGGGCGAAATTGTTAAGTAAAGACTCAATAATATTGTGGGTAGTCCAAACACATGGGAAAAATAGACTTAAATATTTGCAGATGATGAATGCCACTCAATATCATCATATAAAGTGGCTACATTTTCATAAAACTGAACAATTAGATGAATTTTTAAAACATCACAGTCCAAAATAGTAAGCGCAGAAACAGATTATTGCAGTGACTAAAATGAGGGCAAACACATTTGATTTACCTGTTTTAGGTGTGGGTTGGTGAGAACTGGAATCATTGTTGAAAAAGCGTTTTCCATGTTGAGTATGTGTTAAGGCTTCATCCAAAGGGGAGTGAATTTCGGGGCTTTTTAAATGAGCAGTTTTATAGTGATTTGCTACTTTAGTAATGAATTTTGCACTCAGGTCATCTAACTTTTGTTGAAATACCTTCAGTTGTTTTTCTTCCTCAAGAGATTCTTGATGATCTTGCTCCAAAAGCTTTCGTTTTTGAATCTTTAAATGTTGTTCTAGATGCATGAAACGCACTAAGGTTTCATTGGCATAAGGTGCTGCATAATCTTGTGGCAGTAATGGTAAGGCAGCTCCAGCGTTGGAGGGTGATTGATCGTCAGTACCATAAAAGATTGCGCCACGTTTAACGGATTCCACCCCTTGTGCTAATGCGCGATCGAACAGCTCATTCTCTGTGTAGTCGTGAATATCATTCCAATTAGGTGCTTGAAGATCTGCCTCAACACGTTTGATATGTTGGGTGGATAGATCAAAACGCCAAAATGTTTCAATTCGTGCAGGGAGTGTTTGGTTGTTTGGTATGTCGAAGTCTTGTTCAGAACTATACCATTCGGCAAGTTCTTTACCACAGATCCATGCTGTTTTTACATTGCGGTGATGACTGACAATGAAATGGGGATATGGTAAAAGCTCAACATTTGGATTGGGATTTTTTTCATCGATTAATAAACTTGAGTTATGTAGGCTTAAGCGTGTGACACCCTGACGTTTTAAGCTTTCTAACCAAACTTGGAAATGTTGTGCCAATAAGTGTTGCGTATTTAAATCTCGAAAAAGGAAATGGTGCTGATTAAAAATCGCATGATTTTTCCAGTGTTGAAAACTTAAATCCTGACTTAAAAACTCATTGCCGTAAGTCACGAGTGTGAGCTGTTGTTTCCAAATTTGATCTAATGCCATGACATATCTTCTCAATGATCATTGCGCATATCTTAAACTTTTTATAAATGTAATTTCCAATTTAATTCCACATCCAATTTTAACACTTGCTGATCTTCATACGGAGCTATAAAAGCTGTTAGAATGCGCAGTTATATTATTTTTTATATTTGTTGCTTTGAGAGTTACTATGTCACTGGAAGCCCTGACCACTGAAGCGCTCGCTGCCATTGCAGCAGCTCAAGACCTTGCAACACTCGATCAGGTTCGAGTGCAATTTACGGGTAAGAAAAGCCAGCTTGCTGAACAATCGAAAGCACTGGGTAAAATGGATCCGGAAGAGCGTAAGGTTTTTGGTGCGCAGATTCATTCAGTTCGAGAAGCGATTAATGGCGCATTAACTGAGCGTCAAACTGCATTACAAAAAGCTGCACTAGAACAAAAATTAGCAAGTGAACAGATCGACATCACGTTGCCTGGTCGTGGTCAACAGGTGGGCAGTATCCACCCAGTGACCCAAGTACAAGAGCGTATTTGTCAATTCTTCACGAAAGCAGGTTTTTCTGTTGCGACTGGTCCAGAGGTTGAAGATGACTATCACAACTTTGAGGCATTAAATATTCCTGGTCATCACCCTGCGCGTGCAATGCACGATACCTTTTACTTCGATGTAAACCATTTGCTTCGTACGCATACCTCTGGTGTACAGATTCGAACGATGGAAACACAGCAACCACCAATTCGTATTGTATGTCCAGGTCGTGTGTATCGCTGTGACTCAGACCAAACACATTCTCCGATGTTCCACCAGATTGAAGGTTTGTACGTTGCAGAAAATACGAGCTTTGCTGAGTTAAAAGGATTATTGGTTAATTTGCTGAATGAGTTCTTTGAAAAAGACTTGAAAGTACGTTTCCGCCCATCTTACTTCCCATTCACAGAACCAAGTGCTGAAGTCGACATCATGGATGAGCGAGGAAAATGGTTAGAAGTATTAGGTTGTGGCATGGTACATCCAAATGTTCTTCGCTCAGCGGGTATTGATCCAGACAAGTACAAAGGCTTTGCATTTGGTTTAGGTGTTGAACGTTTTGCAATGCTTCGTTATGGCATAAACGACTTGCGTATGTTCTACCAAAATGATGTGCGTTTCTTACGCCAGTTTGCTTAAAACTTTTTATTAAATCCTCTCCTAACTTGAGGAACTCCACAGAATCATTTGGGGTTCTCTCCCTTAGCAAAGGGGGTTAGAGGGAGGATTCTAGAGATTTGAATTACAGGTTTTATATCAATGAAAATTAGCGAAAATTGGCTACGCACATGGGTTAACCCAGCCATCGATAGCGATACTTTATCTGACCAGCTGACCATGCTTGGCCTTGAGGTAGATGATTTATCTCCTGCTGCAAAACCATTTACAGGTGTGGTTGTAGGTGAAGTACTTACGGTAGAACAGCACCCAGATGCAGATCGTTTACGAGTAACGACTGTCAACATTGGTGTGGGTGAACCATTACAAATCGTCTGTGGTGCACCTAATGTACGTGCAGGAATGAAAGCACCCGTAGCAACCATCGGTGCAGTATTGCCAGGTGATTTTAAAATCAAAAAAGGTAAGCTTCGTGGTGTTGAATCACAGGGTATGCTGTGCGGTGCATCTGAAATTGATTTAGAAGATAAAATCGACGGTCTACTCGAGCTTCCCGCGGACGCGCCAGTCGGTGTAAACGTACGTGAATATCTAGACCTTGATGACAACGTGATTGATATTAGTATCACACCAAACCGTGGTGACTGTTTCAGTATTCGTGGGATTGCACGTGAAATTGGTGTGATTAACCAACTTCCCGTGACTGCGCCTGAAATTAAAGAAGTGGCTGCAACGATTGCTGATGAAAAGAAGGTCGTTGTATCTACTGAAGGTTGCCCACGTTACTTAGGTCGTGTGATCAAAAACGTCAACACCAAAGCGCCAACTCCTGAATGGATGGAGCGTGCACTGGCTCGTTCTGGTATCCGTCAGCACAGTATCTTGGTTGATATTACCAACTATGTATTAATGGAGTTGGGTCAACCGCTTCACGCATTTGATGGTGGTAAAGTTCAAGGTGCGGTACACGTTCGTCAAGCAACTGCAGGTGAAAAACTTGTTCTCTTGAATGAGCAAGAAGTTGAAATGCAAGACAACGTGATGGTGATTGCAGATGACGAAAAAGCATTAGCAATTGCGGGCATCATGGGTGGCTTGTCTTCATCGGTGACAGACGCAACGACTGAAATCTTCCTTGAATCAGCATTCTTTGCACCGCTTCATATCGCAGGTCGTGCGCGTAGCTTCGGTTTACATACAGATGCGTCTCAGCGCTATGAGCGTGGAGTAGATTTCGAACTTCCAATGATCGCAATGCACCGTGCATCTCAGTTGATTTCTGAGCTTGCAGGTGGTGAATTTGGTCCAATTACGGTAGCAGAAAATCCAGCAGTATTACCAACACGAGAAGCAATCGAGCTTGAGCAGGCGCAAGTTGATCAACTTCTTGGTTATAAAGTTGACTCTGACTTTATTACTGATGCGTTAACACGTCTAGGTTGTCAGGTAGCAATTAAAGCACAAGGTCAATGGTCTGTCGTACCGCCATCACATCGTTATGATATGGCAATCTACCAAGACTTAATTGAAGAGGTTGCGCGTATTCATGGTTATGACAACATTCAAATCAGCTTGCCTGTGATTGATGTGAAACTTGCAAAATACCAAGATCAATTTGAAGTTGCACAATTACGTCAAACTTTGGTTGCTCTTGGTTATCAAGAGGCAATCAGCTTTAGTTTTGCTGATTTAAAACTTGAAAAACAGTTAAATCCAAGTGTAAATCCTTTGGCATTGGCAAATCCAATTTCAAGTGATTTGGCGGTAATGCGTTCGACTTTACTTTCAAGCTTAATTCCTTGTGTCCAATACAACGTTAATCGTCAACAAAGTCGCGTACGCTTCTTTGAGCTTGGCTTACGTTTTGATTATCAAGAAGCCACCAGTATTCATGATCTTAAGCAAATACCTACACTTGCGATTGTGACAACAGGTGCGAAGAATCAGGAATCTTGGCATGCTAAACCTCAGCCAATGGATTTCTTCGATTTTAAAGGTGAAATTGAGGCTGTATTGGCGGCTGGGCGAGTTCAAGTAGAATATGTGCGTTCAGAGCGTTCATGGTTACATCCAGGTCAATCTGCTGAAATTTTAGTGGACGGACAATCAATTGGTTATATTGGTCGTTTACATCCATCGCTTGAAGATGAGCTTGATCTCGCAACGACATGGGTAGCAGAACTCGATCAATCGTCTGTTTTGCAAACTTATGTATCTAATTTTACAGAATTATCACGATTTCCTTCAGTGAGACGTGATATTGCAGTTTTAATTAGTGATAAGATTAATGTTAGTGAAATTCAGCAACTTATCGAAAAAACTGGAGGAGAGTTACTTGATTCTTCTTGGTTATTCGATGTGTATACGGGTCAAGGTGTAGAAGAGGGTAAACGTTCATTGGCGTTTGCACTTTTATGGCAGCATCCGAGTCGCACGCTTGAGGATGCTGAAATTAAATCTGGTATGGATAATATTTTACAAGTGTTAGAAAACACTTACCAAGCGACATTGAGGGCCTCATGACAGCATTAACAAAAGCAGAAATGGCTGATCATTTGAGTGAGCTGACGAGTTTAAATCGTCGTGAAGCTAAACAAATGGTTGAGTTGTTTTTTGATGAAATTAGCCAGGCATTAATTGCAGGTGAACATGTCAAATTATCGGGTTTTGGTAATTTCGAACTGCGTGACAAGCGTCAGCGTCCAGGGCGTAATCCAAAAACAGGTGAGGAGATTCCTATTTCTGCACGCCGTGTAGTGACCTTCCGTGCTGGTCAAAAGTTTAGACAGCGTGTAGGGACAGAGCAAGTCGATTAATCGCTTGATCAAATAACATTAAAAAAAACCTGAGCTCAGCTCAGGTTTTTTTATGCTCTTAACTTTATGCGTATTCATAAAATTCAGCGCATAAAAAAAGAGAACCAAAGGTTCTCTTTTTTTCGAATAATCTAAACTTTAGATTATTGAGCAGCAGAAGCAGCAGCAGTAGCGTCAGCAGCAGCGTCAGTAGCTTCAGCAGCAGCAGCAGTAGCTTCAGAAGCAGCAGCGTCAGCTTGAGCAGCAACTTCAGAAGAAGCTTCAACAGCAGCAGCGTCAGCAGCTACAACAGCTTCAGAAGCAGCTTCTACAGCTTCAGAAGCAGCAGCGTTTGCATCAGCAGCAGCTTCTTCAGTTTTTTTAGCACAACCAACGAAAGCTAAAGTAGTAGCAACGGCAGCAGCAATAGCAATTTTTTTGAATAACATGGCATCACTCTCATTAAAATAAATTGAGACAAAAAACCCGGTTAGTCTGTTGTGTGCTTTTATTATTCCTAACGTTAGTAAGGTTAATAACGCATGGAGCAGCCTAACTGGTATGTCGACATGCTATCACTGAGTATTTTGAATTACTACTAGGCGAGATGAAAAAATGCTTAAAAAATGAGAAATTTGAACCTATTTTTAACAGAAAATTACAATCATTTTTGCATTTTGAATTGGAGAAATACTAAGTAAATACTTAAAAAATAAAGGGAATTAAAATACAAAATGATAAAAATCACATACTTGCAATAAAAGTTACATTCAAAAGTTAGTATTGTGTATTTATGTAAATGGTGTCAACCCAAATAAAAGGCCATCAATAAATGATGGCCTTTTGCGTATTAGTTGGCAGCTTTGCGTTTCATTTGATCGAAGAAATCATCATTGGTCTTGGTTTCCTTCATGCGATCAAGTAAGAATTCCATCGCAGCAAGTTCGTCCATAGGATGGAGAAGCTTACGTAAAATCCAAACCTTACGTAGTTTATCTTCATCCATGAGGCGTTCTTCACGACGTGTACCAGATTTCTTGATATTCATCGCAGGGAATACACGTTTCTCAGCAATACGGCGATCAAGCGTAATCTCTTGGTTACCTGTACCTTTGAATTCTTCGTAGATGACTTCATCCATTTTACTGCCAGTTTCAATTAAAGCAGTAGAAATGATCGTAAGTGAACCACCTTCTTCGATATTACGTGCAGCACCGAAGAAACGTTTTGGACGTTCTAAAGCGTGGGCATCAACACCACCAGTTAAAACTTTACCTGATGATGGAATAACAGTGTTATATGCACGTGCTAAACGTGTAATTGAGTCAAGCAAAATAACAACGTCTTTTTTGTGTTCTACCAGACGTTTAGCTTTTTCAATCACCATTTCAGCGACTTGAACGTGACGTGCAGGTGATTCGTCAAATGTTGAAGCAACAACTTCACCACGAACGGTACGTTCCATTTCTGTTACTTCTTCTGGGCGCTCATCAATGAGAAGAACGATTAGGAAGCATTCAGGATTATTACGAACAATAGATTGAGCAATGTTTTGGATCAACATTGTCTTACCAGCTTTAGGTGGTGCAACAATAATTGAACGTTGACCTTTACCAATTGGAGCAACTAAATCGACAACACGCGCAGTTAAATCTTCAGTCGAACCATTTCCTAACTCCATCACTAACTGTTCAGTTGGGAATAAAGGCGTTAAGTTTTCGAAAAGAATCTTATTGCGAGAGTTCTCTGGCGTGTCGTAGTTAATTTGATTAACTTTTAAAAGTGCAAAATAACGTTCGCCTTCTTTTGGTGGACGAATCGTACCTGTAATCGTATCCCCAGTGCGCAAATTGAAGCGGCGAATTTGAGAAGGGCTGACATAAATGTCATCTGGACCCGCAAGGTAAGACCCTGCTGCAGAACGTAAAAAACCGAAACCATCAGACAGAATTTCAAGAACACCATCGCCGAAAATTTCTTCACCATTCATAGCATGGCGTTTCAAAATGGCAAAAATAATGTCTTGCTTACGGTTACGTGCCATTCCTTCAAGGCCCATGAACTCAGCAATTTTGATGAGTTCGCCTATCGGTTTTTTCTTGAGTTCAGTTAAGTTCATAAATGGTCGATTGAATTAAAAGGAAGTGTGGAACACAGATAGAATAGAAGCAAAAGACATCCGCAGTGCAAGAAAAGAGCAGCAATTGATTTGCACAATAACAAACTCAGAATCTAGTAAGTTCTTTCGAGGAGAAATGTGTAAACAATTTCTTTAGCCGAGCGGCGATCTTATGTTTTGTGTATTGTAAGAAACGAGGAGAAATTGTCCAAGTGTTTCTTGATCATGCAATATAAGTGAGATATGGCTCTTTGTCAATTTTACCGTCAAAAAAAGCGCCAAAAATTTGACGCTTTCAAAGCAATTAAAATTGAAAGAATTAGATATTTTCTTCAATAAAAGCTGCAAGTTTAGATTTAGGAGCTGCACCAACTTGTTGAGCAACAACTTCACCATTTTTAAACATCAATAAAGCTGGGATATTACGAATATTGTAATTTACAGCTGTTTGTTCGCATGAAGTTACGTCAACTTTTACGATTTTAACTTTACCTTCGTATTCAGTTGCTAAAACTTCAAGTACAGGAGCAATAGCTTTACATGGCGCACACCAGCCTGCCCAAAAATCAACAAGAACTGGCGTGTCAGAATTTAAAACGTCAGCTTCAAAATTAGCATCAGTTGTATTAACGATATTAGCAGACATGGAATTTGCTCCGAATAATTTTTTGAAAACGGTCTATCTATGTATATAAGTATTACATAGACCACTTTAACAAAGTAGGGGATAGGGTTTATTTTCGGACTAAATTCTGTAAATGTCTAATTGATGCTCACGATTTCCATGATCGGTGTAACACAATTGTCATATATGATGATTTTTTAAATAGTCGTTAAATTGACTAAATAAATGGCTTTTAAATTACAGTTATGTGAATTAATCTAGGCACAATTCTGGTTGAACTTAGCGCAACAATGTCTGATTTTTTGATTGATGAAGAACTCCTTGCAGCCATTGATATGGGCTCAAACAGCTTCCACTTGGCGATTGCTCGAGTTGATCATGGTGAGGTAAAAAAAGTCGCATCGATGTCTGAAAAGGTCCAATTGGCCGCAGGTTTAGATGAAAATAAAAATTTGACAGAAGCTGCTCAACAACGTGGTTTAGCATGCTTGGCTCGATTTGTAGGGCGCTTAAGTTCAGTCCAATCGAATCGTTTAAGAATTGTAGCCACCAATGCTTTGCGCCAAGCTAAAAATGGGCATGAATTCATTCAAAAAGCAGCTGAAATTCTGCCTAAACCTATTGAAATTATTGCTGGTCGTGAAGAAGCACGCTTAATTTATTTAGGTGTATCACATACTATGGCGAACAGCGGTCGCCGTTTGGTGATTGATATTGGTGGTGGCTCGACTGAGTTAATCATTGGTGAAGAGTTTGAGCCGATTCATACTGAATCCGTGCAAATGGGATGCGTTGCATTTACGAAGGCCTATTTTGCAGACGGAGATATTAATCCAAAAGCTTTCGATCGTGCGGTGACTGCCGCACGCAAAGAAATCTCGGGTATCGCGACTACTTACCGTGCGGCAGGATGGGATACTGTTGTTGGTTCAAGTGGAACCATTAAAGCCTGTCGTCAAATTGCGGTAAATATGGGTTGGAGCGATGATCAGGAAAACTTGACGCGAGAAGGCTTGGAAAAACTTAAAGATAAGTTACTCAAATACAAGCATATTTCAGACATGGAATTTGAGGGTCTTAAGGAAGATCGTCGTGCAGTCCTACCTGCGGGTATTGCGATTTTATACGCTGTATTTGAAGTTCTTCAAGTTGATAAGCTGGTCTATTCAGATGGCGCCTTACGAGAAGGTGTAATGTATGATTTACTCGGGCGTTTCCAGCATGAAGATATTCGAGATCGTAGCGTACAAGCCTTGATGGGGCGTTATGGTGCTGATCAAAAACAAGCAGAACGTGTTGTTGAAACGGCTCAACAATTATTTGATACCGTGGCAGGAACGCTTGGTCTAAATAATGACGATAGTGATTTGCTACGTCGAGCAGCTTATCTTCATGAAATTGGTTTAGCGATTAGTCATAGTGGTTATCATCGTCACGGCGCATATTTGCTTCAGCATTCTGACATTGCTGGTTTTTCACAAATTGATCAAAATCATTTGTCACATTTGGTCGCTCATCATCGCCGTAAATTGCGTGCTGAAGCAAAAAATGATGTGACGAAAGTCGGTGGAATTAAACTTGTCTATCTATGTTTGCTCCTTCGTCTCGCAATTTTGCTGAATCACAGCCGAAGCGATGAGATGCTTCCTGCCATTGAATTAAAGATATTAGATGAGCAACAATGGCAACTGAAAGTTTCTGGTGATGCAAAACAATGGCCTTTGTTGGTTGCAGAGCTGCATGATGAGCAGGTGCAATTTAAACATTGGGATATCGTTTTGAATATTCAGTCGGAACAATTTATTGGCTAACAGAAGCTGATAAGCGAATTTTATTAGTTAACTACGTCATAGTTAATTTAGGGATATTCATCGACTTATGAAAAATAAAGCTGCTCAATCTAAAGCATGGAAAACGGTTCAAATTGCGCGTCATCCAGATCGCCCACAATTTTTAGATTATGTGAGCGAAATTTTTACAGAATTTGATGCACTTCATGGTGACCGTTTATATGGTGATGATGGTGCAATGGTTGGCGGTTTAGCGCGTTTTAATGGTCAGGCTGTGATGGTGGTTGGTCAACATCGTGGTCGTAGTACACGTGAAAAGTTACAGCATAATTTTGGGATGAGTAATCCAGAAGGCTATCGCAAGTCTCAGCGTTTACTTGATATGGCTGAACGCTTTAATCTTCCAGTTTTCACATTTATTGACACCATGGGTGCATACCCTGGTGTTGGTGCTGAAGAGCGTGGACAAGCAGAAGCAATTGCTACGAGCCTAGCTCAACTCTCAAGTTTAAAAGTACCTGTCATTGCGACTGTTCTAGGCGAGGGTGGTTCTGGCGGAGCATTAGGCATTGGCGTTGCAGATCGTGTGATTATGCTCTCTCACAGTATTTACTCTGTGATTTCACCTGAAGGTTGTGCCTCAATTCTTTGGAAAACTGCTGAAAAAGCTGAGCAAGCGAGTGAAGCGCTTGCACTCACTGCAGATAAACTGAAAGAACTTGGTATTGTTGAGTATGTTGTAGATGAAGGTGAGGGTGCTCATCTTCAGCCAGACGTAGTCATGGATAAATTAAAACATGTGTTACAAGCTGCACTTGATGAGCTTGTTCCAATGGATGCAAATGCAAGATGCGAAGCACGTTACCAACGTTTAATGAAGTTTGGCAGCGACAATTCAGGTCTAGCTTCTTAAAACAAATTGCCAAATTTGGTGATGAACACACGTTCTTAGTGGGATGCAGTGGCGGCATGGATTCCATGCTGTTGCTGTATGTCATGTCTCAATTAATTCCCCAAAAAATCCGTGCGATTAATATTAACCACCAGTTGCAATCTGCAAATCAGGAATGGGCTGAATTCGTACATCAATTTTGTATGGCAGCGCACATCCCTGTGGTTCTCGAGACAGTTCAAATTGCTGAAGGGAATTTGGAACAGCAAGCTCGAGCAGCACGTTATCAAGCTTTTAAACATCATTTATCCGACACAGATATTTTAGTACTGGCACATCATCAGCAGGATCAAGCTGAGACCGTATTATTACGTTTGTTCTCTGGTGCTGGAATACAGGGATTGTCCGCGATGAAATTATTAGATTCACGTGAAGACATCATTATTTGGCGACCATTGTTGAATCTCAGTCGTGAGCAGATTTGCCAATGGGTAGAACAACTCAAATTGCCCTACGTGGATGACCCGACCAATTTTGATACGCACTATGATCGAGCTTGGTGCCGTCATGAGCTTTGGAATATTTTGCAAAGCCGATTCCCTAAAATGCAACAGGCGATTGTGAGAACCAGTGTGTTGATGCAAGATGCGGATGAAATTTTGCAAGAGATTTTACAACAGGATTTGGCGTTCTGTGGCGATGATGATCATCTAGATTTACGACAACTCAATCAATTAAGTTTAGCAAGAAGAAGACAACTTTTATCAAATTGGATGAAAGGTAAGGATCAATACCGTCCTGCATTTGAGATGGTAGAGCGATTGACTGAAGAAGTTATTTTGGCGAAACCTGATGCACAAGCAGCATTGCATTGGAATGGACAATATTATGTTCGTTTCCAAAATATCTTATATCGAGTTCCTAAGGATGAATACTTAACAGAATCGAATAAAACTGATTCAGAAATAAAATTTGAACTCCAGCAAGTTGTAAATTTAGCTTCGGGTCAATTTAAGATCTGCCAACATCATGAAGAGTGTGGTCTGCGTACAGAACTTTTAAATCAGTCTCTGACATTGCATTATCGTCAAGGTGGGGAAAAAGCCCATTTGCATGGACGTGTGGGGAAATGGCCATTAAAAAAAGCAATTCAAGAGGCACAAATTTTTCCATGGAAGCGTCATACTATTCAAATTTTAAGCTTAGATAATGTTATGCTTGGTGTTTTCACGCCAAAAGGGTTTTGGCTGGCTGAATCAGAGTATTGTGAAGTCGGTGGTTGGCAGCCAAAGTTAGTTTCATCGCTATAAAATCAAGGTTGAGAGTCGTTCATGAGTGTTGCGTTAAACTGTAATATTTGTTTCATTGGTGGTGGTAATATGGCTCAAGCCCTAATTGGAGGGTTGATTAGTCGTGGTTTACCAACAACGCGTATTACAGTTTCCGATCCTGTAGAACGTGTGAGAGAGTTATTAAAAGAAAAAGAAATTCAAGTTACAGACAATAATGAAGACGCGATCCAAAATGCTGATGTTGTTGTTCTGGCGGTGAAACCACAAGTACTGGCACAAGTTCTTAAACCGTTAAAAGATAAATTTGAGAATAAGTTAATTGTTTCGATTGTAGCAGGAGCTGAAATTGCAACGATTGCTGCATTAACGGGGACGGAGTTTATCGTTCGTGTCATGCCTAATACACCTGCATTGGTTCAAACAGGTGCCCATGGTTTATATGCTCATGACGTTGTTGACCAAGCAAAGCGTGAATTGGCAAGTCAGATTTTAGCTGCAACAGGCTTAACACTTTGGGTAAACTCAGAAGAGCAAATTGATGCAGTAACTGCGGTATCGGGGTCAGGTCCAGCGTACTTTTTCTATATGATGGAAAGTATGATTCGTGCTGGAAAAAATTTAGGCTTGGATGAGAAAACTGCAACAGCATTAACGCTACAAACAGCTCTCGGTGCTGCACAAATGGCGATCACCAGTTCTAATACGCCATCTGAACTGCGTAAAAATGTGACATCACCAAATGGTACAACTCAAGCGGCCTTGGAAGTTTTTGATCGAGCGCAAATTTCACAGAATATTCAGGCTGCTCTTGCGGCTGCAAAAAAACGCAGTCAGGAGCTCGCTCAGGAATTAAGTGATAGTTCTAAATAACTAAATTTTAGGAAAATTGAAGTATGGGTGCGAACTCTGCGCTATTTTTTGACATTATCATTAATGTTGCGATTTTATTGGTATTTTTCCGTTTTTTAATGCAATTGGCGGCAGTCAGTCCATATAACCCTGTTGTGCTATCGACAGTGAAAGCAACTAGAATTGTAGATGTGTTTGGACGAATCTTGCCAACTGTGGCACAGGGGCGTGTAAATCTAGCAGCTTTAGTGCTGATCGTATTGTTGTATTTTCTTAAGGTATTTGGCTATAAATATTTAAATGCCTTACCAACAGGCGATGCATTGTACTTTATTGGTTCAACTGTACTTTCAATGTTGCAGGCATTAATTTCAATTCTTAAATATTTGCTGTTCGCTTACATTATCTGTAGTTGGATTTTAATGTTTTCACAAACACGTTCACCTTATATTGAAGTGATTCAAGAATTAGCTGAACCGATGTTGGCACCATTCCGTAAAGTAATGCCAAATTTAGGGATGATTGATCTTTCTCCAATCCTTGCATTCTTTACACTTTATATTGCTGAAATCATGTTGAAATCAATTGGTTAAATCTAAATTGTGGATTTAAACAATGTCATAAAAAAGGACTCATTTGAGTCCTTTTTTACAATCTAAGAATCTTAGAAATTAGTGCGCTTCACCCCAGTTTTTCCCTTTCCCGACTTCAACAACAAGTGGCACAGAGAGTTGAACAACACCTTGCATTGCATCTGCGATTTTAATAGCGATCTCGTCAGCGATCGCTTCATCTACCTCAAACACTAATTCATCGTGAACTTGCAATAATAATTTGGCGTGATCTTTAGGTAAAATTTTATCTACTTCGATCATTGCCATTTTGATAATCTCCGCAGCAGAACCTTGAAGAGGCGCATTAATTGCAGCGCGTTCAGCTGCCTTTCGAATCATCATATTGCGCGCATCGATATCTGGGGTGTATAAGCGTCGCCCTGTAATGGTTTCAACAAAGCCTTGTTCTAATGCGACTTGTCGTGTGCGTTGCATATACTCATAAATGCCAGGATAGCGATGGAAATATTGTTTAATGTAATTTTGAGATTCTTCGCGTGTGAATCCCAACTGACGTGTTAAACCAAACTCAGACATGCCATAAAGTAATCCAAAGTTGACTGCCTTGGCTTGGCGACGTTGATCATTGGTTACATCATCCAAAGCAATATTTAATACTTCTGCTGCAGTACGGCGATGAACATCTTGGCCGTGATTAAACGCGTCAACTAAAGCCTCATCTTGTGAAAAATGTGCCATAAGACGTAGTTCAATTTGTGAGTAATCGGCAGCAAGTAAAACCCGACCTTCAGGTGCAACAAAAGCTTTTCGGATTTGACGACCGATCTCTTCACGAATTGGAATATTCTGAAGATTAGGATCAGTTGAAGATAATCGTCCAGTTGCGGTTAAAGCTTGATGGTAGCTGGTATGAACACGATGACTTTCGTTATTGGCTTGTTTTATTAAACCGTCAGTATAGGTACTTTTTAATTTAGACAAGCCACGATATTCTAAAATAAGTGCAGCGATCGGGTGATCAATTTTCTCAAGAATGCTTTCGCTGGTACTGTATTGACCTGTTGAAGTTTTCTTACCACCTTTTAAACCTAACTTATCAAAAAGAATATCACCCACCTGCTTAGGTGAGCTGACATTAAAAGGTTGACCCGCGATTTCGATAATCTGATTTTCTAACTCTAGAATTGTATTAGAAAATTCTTGACCCAATTGATCGAGGAAACTCAAATCGAGCTGAATTCCATTTTCTTCCATCGTCGTCAGAACTGCAGCTGTCGGCATTTCGATTTGATGAAGAATATTGAGAAGCTCTGGGATTTCTTTAAGCTTACGCTCCAATACCTCATACAAACGATAGGTTACATGGGCATCTTCAGCGGCATAATGCGCTGCTGTTTCGATTTCAATTTGATTAAAGGTTTTTTGTTTAGCACCTTTGCCCGCCACTTGTTCGTAAGTGGTGGTTAAGTGGCTAAGATAAACGCGCGCAACGTCATCCATACCATGGCGCGTCGCAACAGCATTGAGCACGTACGAGGCAAGCATGGTGTCAAAGTACCAGCCTTGTAAATGAATTCCATGATTTTCGAGAATATGAGCATCATATTTTAAATGATGACCAATCTTCTCAACCTCAGCGTTTTCTAAAATTGGTTTGATTTGCGCAAGAATAGCGTCGCGATCCAATTGCTCTGGAGCACCTTCATAGTCGTGAGCAAGCGGAACGTAATATGCATCTTGGGCATCAAATGCCACAGAGAAGCCTACCATCTCTGCAACACGATAATCTAAACTTGTGGTTTCAGTATCGAAAGCAAAACGTTTCTCAGTAGCCAATCTTTGAAAGAGTTTTTCCCAATCCGCTGGTGTTAAAACGGTATGGTAAGTTGCCTCGCCAAGCTGATCATCTACACTAGTCTGAACCGCTTGGTCTTCGATTTTCGATGTTGCAGTACTCGGTTTTGCGACAACTTGACTTGATTGTTTATACGCAGCACTATTTGGATTGTTGGGATGATCTAAAGACTGAAGTTGATTTCTAAACTCAAGTTCGGTGTAAAGCTGACGTAACTCTGCAACATTTGGATCTCGGAGTTTAAGATCATCGTAGGTCAGATTCATGTCTAAGTCACAAACAATACTTGCTAGCTGATGATCTAGCGCAATACCATCTGCATTGTCTTTAATATTTTGGCCTACTTTGCCTTTAATTTTATCGACATTTTCAAGAATGCCACCAATTGAACCATATTCATTCAGCAGTTTAGCCGCAGTCTTTGCCCCGATACCAGGAACGCCCATGATGCCGTCAGAGGCATCTCCCATGAGGGTTAAATAATCAATAATTTGGTTCGGCCAAACTCCAAACTTTTCAAAAACGCCATTCACATCCATGGGCTTGTCTTTAAAACTGTCTTCAAGTGTCACTTTGTCCGTGACCAATTGGGCCATGTCTTTATCGCCTGTGGAAATCAAGACTTGATAGCCTTCTTTTTCTGCACGTTTTGCCAGCGTACCGATGATATCATCGGCTTCCGCACCAGGTATGGCATGGAGTGGGATACCTAAAGCACGAATTAAATTATGTAAATACGGAATTTGTTGAGCGAGTTCGTCAGGCATGCTCGGTCGATCCCCTTTATATATTGGGGAAAGTTGATGACGGAAAGTTGGTTCAGGTGTGTCAAAAATGACAGCCATGTGTGTAGGTTGAACACGACGCATTAACTTTTGGATAGCAGAAATAGCTCCGCGAATTGCGTTGGTTTGTAAACCTGTTGACGTCGTTAGCGGTGGTAGTGCGTGATAAGCACGAAATAAAAAATATGACCCATCGACCAAGACAAATGGTGGCATTGAAACGTTCCTAATCCAATTAACTTTTTCATTGTACGTGATTTTCAGCAGTTGCGCTGATACAAGATTTGCAATCAAGTGTACAGAATATGCGATGAAAAACGCAAAATGCTAATTCTTGCTGAGGTATCATCAATCTAGCTAAAAAGGAATGATGTGTATGCTGAAGCAACATAGTGAAATAAAAATGATTTGGTTGATGCTACTCATCATAGTAGCGATCAGTACTTGGGTTCTAGCGTTGCCGATCATTACGTTTTTATGTGTTGCTGCATTCCTCATAAGTGTTATGCAATATGCCCATCATATTGAAAAACCGCTTACCAACATTGAGCAACAGACTCATTATTCGAAACAGAATACATCACGATTGCCCTTATATATTTCGTCATTTCTTGCACTAATTGGCAGCTTGTTTGATTGGACATGGTTGGTTGGATTAGGTTTAACACTCTGGATTTATTTTTTTCTAAACTGGTTGCGACAACTTGAGGGACGATTAATTCAAATCGGTGCTTTACAGGAAAAGCTAATAAAACAAGATCCAGACGATCAGACCAGCATCACAAGTATTTTACAAGGTTCAGAGGGAATCCAGATAAATCAGCAGGATGATTTGGGTTTTGGGGCGCAAATCAGACGATGGATCTTTCATGGGAACCCTGTTCTCAAAGTTGCGATTACTGTCCTAGTGATTGGGATCGTCTTATTATTGAGATATATGGTTGAACATTGGACCTTAAGTCTTTCAATCAAACTTTTGGCTGTTGCTGTCATCGCCGTCATATGTGTTGCCTTTGGTTATCATATACAGAAAAAAAACCGCGGCTTTGGTCTTGCTTTACAAGGACTGGGTTTTGCGGGATTGTTATTAAGTATTCTATTTGCTTATCACTATGATCTGTTAAATCTCATTAATACGATTACGCTTTACAGCTTGAGCATGCTGTCGTTGGTCATACTGATTTTAAAACAGCGGTCAGTGGAGCTTTCCCAGATGGGAGTTTTGGTTGCTTATATTGCACCGTTCACATTACCTCATGCAGATTTTTCCTCAGCTCAATTACTGTCTTATTATCTAGCGGTCAATAGTGTTGTAGGTGTAATTTGTACATTACATCCATGGAAAATACTCACTCAAATAGCGTTGCTGCTCATTGTTGTTATCGGTGGTGGTTATGCCTTTTTGAATGGCGGTGTTGCAGAGAGATTCGTTTTATCCTGTCTAGTTATTGCACATGCGAGTGTATTTATTTGGTTGGGTTTCAGATTTAACCAGCTCGCTACACATCAAAATCAGGCTCATTTAGGTCAGCGTATTATTGACTCCGCATTGATTTATGTCAGTCCCTTGGTCGCATATGCATTTTTACATCTCATGTATTTAGATCAAACATCAGTTCAAATTGCCTTGTGTTTGGGTTTTGCATTGACTCACTTTGCGATTTTTAAAGTTGTGCAGCACGCAAAATTTGATACGGCGATTAAACAAAATTATTTAATGTTAGGTTTTATTTTTCTAAGTTTTATCCCGCCGATCTTGATTCCACAAGCATGGAGTGTGATCGGGTGGATCATTGAAGGACTGCTTATTTTAATGTGGGGCTTGCATCGTGAGTTTAGGGTAGGGCGAACATTAGGTTATGCGTTGTTAGCAGTTGGATTATTTTCGTATTTATACTATTTGATCGAGTTAGCATCAATTCCAAATATCATCCCATGGTTACTAGGTCTAAGTTATATCCTTGCGATTGCGGTCTCCAATGTTGTGATGCATTATCAAAAACAGCTGACACTGTCAGATAAAATTTTCCTGTCTATTTTTTCTTTTTTTGCGAGTCTTTTACTGCTTTATCAAGGTGTGGAAAGTTTTAGTGAACCGATGAGATTAATCTACACACTTGCATTCACAACTGCGATTTATTTTGCTGCTAATTTAGTCTTACAACCGCGTCAAGTAGTCTCATGGTCATGGTTATTACCAAAATGGTTGGGGCTGATTCCTATTGTAGTGTTCGCAGCTATTATGCTGATCGATCAATACACTCAAGGAGTCATCGTCTGGCAGTCATTTGGTGAGCAAGGCTTGTTTATCTTGGCTTGTTTGGGCCTGAGCTATCTGTGGTTAAAACCAATTTCCAATGCTCAGTATGAAAATGAATGGATCGCCTTTGGTGGACTCGCTTCTTTAGCTTGTGCCAGCGTGGGTGTAGTTTCAATGTCACCTATGATGGGAGCTGTCCTTTTACCGTTGATACTTTATGGCTATAGTATTTTTAAAACACCAGACTTGAATAAGCTTTGGTTAACAAAGACCAGCCTCATTTTATTGTTGTGCTGGATTGTCAGCTCACAAATTTGGGTGGTAGAACCTTTTTGGAAATATTTTATCCCAATCTTAAACCCTATTGATGTCGTCAGTCTGGCTGGTTTGTGGGTGCTTATTCAGATGCTTTGCAGTCAAATCAGAATGGGGCTAGAGCGAACACTTGGCGCATTCTTGATCTTACTTGCTGTGCTATGGGTAAGTAGTTATGTACTTCTTAGAGCCTTACATTTTTATTTTGCTACACCTTATAACCAGTGGATCATTTGGCAAGATTCTGCAGTGCAATTGGCGTTGACATTATTGTGGGTGGTCATGGCATTCATTGTGATGAAATATGCCGCTGTCATCCATAATCGAGTGGTATGGATGCTTGGTGCAAGTATTTTGGCGATCGTGACGTTTAAGTTGGTGTTGTCAGATTTATCCCATATCGGCACTCTAAGTCGAGTTTTATCATTTTTAGGCGCGGGAGGATTAATGTTGATTATTGCGTACATCGCTCCAGCGCCAGAGCAAAAACGAGTAGAAGAGACTAATGCTTGATCCTGAGATCAAGCATTAACCTTAATTCATTATAATTTAGGCTCTCTTTTGATTTCCTTATCATTAGCGTATTGGTCTATTTCCTCATCTGTCAACGAGGGTTGTGGAGGGCGATCAACAAAACCCATTTTAGGTACAGGAATTTCAATATGGTGATCAACAAAACCGTTTCGAATCCGCTCTTGCATTTCATCACGCACTTTTAAAAAGTTTTCCTGTTGGCACCAAATGGCGAATAACAATTCGATTGAAGATTCACGGAATGCGGTTACCGTTACAGCAGGTTTGGGATCTGCTAACACTAAAGGATAGCTGTTTGCCACTTTTAATAAAACTTCTCGTACTTTAATGATGTCTTCATGAAAGTTGATTGCAAGTGTAATGGGGATGCGCCGTATCGGGAATTTAGAAAGGTTGTGTACGGGAGCACGAATTAATTGCTCATTAGGTAAACGGACATAGACATTATCTTGAGTCAGTAATTTGACAGACAGTAAATCAATGGAGATCACTTCACCTTCGATGGTATGTCCACGAATTAACGTAATTTGAATGGTGTCACCAATTTCAAAAGAACCTTCACCAATCAAGAATAAACCGCTGATCAAGTTCGTCGCAGAGGTTTGAGATGCAAAACCCAGCGCTACGGTCAAAATACCAGCGGCACCTAGAAATACACTTAATTTAAAACCTGCTTCTTTTAAACTCGCCATCACAAAGATGAGGAAAATAAAATAAAAAATACCGCGCCGCCATACCAAACGCTGATGAGCATTAAATTTGGCGCCGATCGTTCTCACAAAAGTATTGGAAACGACTCGAGCAAAAAGGAATCCAATAAAGCAAAGCACAATCGCAATAATAATTTCAGTTAGGCGATCCGTATTGATATTGGTAAATATACTTTTGAGGCTATCAGCAATGGTGCCGGTAAGACTATCTGCCATATGCCCCCCTTAGAAGAATGAATCAAACATGTTAAATAAAGTACTACCTGGGGCACGTGCTGGATTGACATAAATTACATCACCAGCCAATGGTGGGGTGCGATTTTCAATACGAATACGTGCTGGTCGATCCATCCCTTCGTGAATGACTTTAATTTGTGACGTCCATAATCGCTCTGTACTTTCACTATAAAACAAAGGCAGGGCAGGAACAGGTACATTCATTCGATCGAAACGGAGTTGATGTCCACTGACATTGTGAAAGTCAATTGGAGTGACTGCACGAAATGCACGTGGACGAAGTTGTTTGAGTTCTGTTCGACCATCAACTGAAGTGGCGTAACACATTTCACCACTGCGTTGATCAGGTCCGAACCATGTATCTTTAGGCATAATGACCGGTATATCGAATAATGGGGTCTTTTGACTTTCGACATAACCTGAAAGCCACAGAGGGGTACTAATATAAAGCGTGCCACGTTGACCAGCTGGAATGTAAATTGGGTCTACAGGACGGATCACCACAGATCGATCTGCAAGACGTGGTATCAATTGAATTTTAGGGTGAGTTTCCCTGAACATGTAACGTTCTACATGCACTGGACGAGGAAATGAAAAATGGGGGTCATCCATTTCCTGCCACTTTTGTTCGTAGTCGTATTGAATTTGAGGACGGTAGTACTCCATGCGCCATTCTTGTAAGCCACGAGTGAGTCGAAAGAGCAATGAACCAAATTGCCAAGCACGCACTTGATTGAGTTCAAAATGCTGCTCACCCCACCATCTTAAAGTCGAAGGGTTTTGCTCAAGTTTCTGATCTAGAGACAATAGGGAATATCCTTAAATAAATTCATTAAAAAACTGTCTTCACGCTGTCAAATGCTTAGAGTACACTCGAGGTAATTTTAATCATGATTATCATCCCTTATGCAAGTACTTAAACAAATACAAATACCGTATAGTTTTGCAAAAAAGCATGGCGTTTTGTTGCGTTATGAAGGGGATCAAGTTTTTATTGTCCGTCGTCAAGATACTGCTTTGATTGCTTTGCAAGAAGCACGCCGTTACGTGGGGCGTACAGCCCAATATCAATTGGCGACTGAACAAGATTTTAGTCAGTTACTCAGTTCAAGTTATGCTGGCGAGACAGGCGAGTCTCAGCAAGTGGCTGCTGGTTTAGAAGATCATCCTGACTTGTTAAGTTTAGCCGATCAAGTACCTGAAGCAGAAGATCTGATGGATCAGGAAGACGATGCTCCGATTGTTAGATTGATTAACGCATTATTGTCCGAAGCCATTCGAGTGAGTGCATCAGACATACATATTGAAGCTTTTGAAAAAAAGTTATCGGTTCGTTTACGTGTTGATGGGCAACTTCGAGAAATCGTGCAACCACGTCGTGAACTTGCCCCATTGTTAGTTTCACGTATTAAAGTAATGGCAAAACTTGATATTGCTGAAAAGCGAATTCCTCAGGATGGTCGTATCTCTTTACGACTGGCAGGTCGTGAGGTGGATGTCCGTGTTTCGACTTTACCCTCTTCACATGGTGAGCGCGTAGTAATGCGTCTTTTAGACAAGCAAGCAGGTCGTTTAAATATGACCCATTTGGGTCTGATGAAAGATGATTACGAGCGATTAACCCAATTAGTGCATCGTCCTCACGGTATCATTCTCGTGACCGGACCGACAGGTTCTGGTAAAACGACGACACTTTATGCTGCACTCTCGGATTTAAATGACGGATCTAAGAATATTTTGACCGCGGAAGATCCAATTGAATATCAACTTGAAGGTATTGGACAAACTCAGGTTAACACTAAAGTGGATATGACATTTGCGCGTGCATTGAAAGCGATGCTTCGTCAAGATCCCGATGTGGTGATGGTGGGGGAAATTCGAGATTTAGAAACTGCAGAAATTGCTGTGCAAGCATCTTTGACGGGTCACTTGGTATTGTCGACGTTGCATACCAATACTGCGATTGGTGCAGTGACGCGTTTAAAAGACATGGGAATTGAGCCATTTCTTCTGTCGAGTTCTTTAATTGGTGTGATTGCGCAACGATTGGTTCGTACTTTGTGTTCGCATTGTCATAGTTGGCGTGCCGCGGATGACTTTGAAAAAGAAATTTTTAAGAATGTCCATGATGGTATTGCGCTCAATCTGCCTCAACCAGAGGGGTGTGAACATTGTGCGCATACAGGTTTTAGTGGTCGTACCGCCATTTATGAAATCGTCCCTGTTGATGATGGAATGCGCCGTCTGATTCACGGGAATGCTGCAGAGTTTGAAGTTGAAAACTATGCTCGCCAGCAGTCAGGTTCGATACGTGATGATGGATTACGAAAGGTGCTTGAAGGTAAGAGTACATTAGAGGAAGTACTTCGAGTAACAAACGAAGCGGCGGAGTGATTCAGAGATTATTTAATAATTCTCGATAAAACGAAGAAGCGCTGATTTGAAATTAAGCCCGAAAGCTGAGGATTCAACAAAAGAGCCCAATCGGAGATGAAAGGGCTTCTTTTATATGGTTAAACAACTGATTTTAAATGCGTTCTAACATGAACTTAACCTACAACGCTAAAAAAGCTGAGATGCAATATGCATATCAGCGTGATTTTTAGGATTGAAACAACTGGATCAAACAATCACATTCAAGGTCACATCAATATTGCCACGTGTTGCATTTGAATATGGACAAACGATATGAGCAGCATCTACTAGCTTTTGAGCTTGCTCTTTATCCAAGCCTTCCAGATGAATATTTAAAGTGGCTGCTATTCCAAAACCAGTTGGAATAGGACCAATACTCACTTCACCTTCAATATAAGCATCTGGTGTGATTTTCAATTTATCGCGGTTGGCAACAAATTTCATCGCACCTAAGAAACATGCAGAATAACCAGCAGCAAATAATTGCTCTGGATTTGTTCCACCACCGGGACCACCCATTTCTTTTGGTACAGCAAGCTGAACATCTAAAATTTGATCTGATGATGTAGCACGACCATCACGCCCACCAGTAGCTTTTGCATGTGCGGTATAAACAACTTTTTCTAATGACATGATTCCTTCCAGATAGAGTATAGGTGAATATCTATACTCTCTGATTTAAAAGGAATGATAAGCGGTAATTTTGTAAAGCTTGGTATTCAATTTTTTATGTGTGAGCAGGTCAAAGCTGAATAAGTTTACGATGCTGAATTAATGGCATCGATTCTCTAATTTTTTTCTGTTCATCGATGTCAAACGGAACTGTAATCATTTGAGCACCTTCTTCAGAGATGATATCTAACAATTGACCACGAGAATTCGCAGCACCAGAGTGACCCCAGGTTTGTCTTTTTTCACCGTGCCACCCTTGTTGAGCTGAGCCTAAAACTTGGCATTGACTATCCATGGCACGAGCTTGTAAAAGTAATTGCCAGTGCATTTGACCTGTCGTGTAAGTAAAAGCAGAAGGTGCTGTTAAAATATTTGCGCCTTGTGCGCGCAGCTTTAAAGCAAGTTCAGGAAAACGAAGGTCATAGCAGACCATTAAACCAATATTGCCAAATGGAGTTTTAGCAATGACGGTTTGATCACCTGGTTCAAAAAACTTAGATTCTTGATATCCACCTACCGCATCACCGACTTGAACATCGAATAAATGAATCTTGTCATAACGTGCTTCTGTCTTTTCAGGGCTAATACAAAGACTGGTTGTTCTGACACGACCATCTGGCACAATGGTGCCGTCTGGGCGAAAAGGACAGGGGAGTGTCCCAGCAACAATCCACATTTGATATTGATGAGCAAGCTGTTCTAAACGAGATTGTATTTCTTCAAATCGTTCAGCAGTCTCACGCTGTTTGCCTGCCGCAAAACAAACGAAATTCTCCGGGAAAACGATCAAGGAGGAGCCTTGATCCTTACTTTTTGCTAACAATGATTCAATGACTTGAAAGTTATTTTCAATATCATTTTGGGAGTTCATTTGGGTGACAGAAAGTAAGGTTGTCATGAGGTTCTCCTTAAGCGCTCAGTATGCTTAAGAGAATATCAGATGCTGTGATCGATGGTATCTTGTTGTTGTTCTAATTGCTTAACCAAAGGCTCGAACATATTTTGGTTATCAGCATTTAATTTCATTAATGTACGATGAGCATCTAATACAGTTGAAAGCATTGCATTATGTGTGATGTGTTCGTCCAATAAAGCGCGCGTGCACACATTCGGATCTCCGCAATAGTTTAAAATTACGAAAACCTGACCAAGACCCATACTGTTCGCAAGTGTAGTGATATCTGGGTTAGTAGATAACATAACAGCTTGAACTTGATGCACTTGTTTGAGCTTTAATCCTAGTTTTGCGAGGATTCCAAGCACAGTACTGTCTATGAATGTAGTTTGGGTTAAATCAACAATTGCGCCTACGACGTTTTGTTGTTGTTCAATCCGAGATAATAATTTATCAAGGCTTATACAAGATTGAGCGCGCACTTCTCCAATGAGTTTGAAAATGTGCGTACCATCCAAGCTTGCATATTCAACATGACCTGTTGACATATAAATGCCATTTGCAGAAAGGATGCTAAAATTATCACATAGCGCAAGTCGATACTCAAGTAGTCTTCAGTCGTAGATCGATTTATAAACAGCTACACTATTGATTATTAACTTAATTTAGGCGTTGGAAGCTGAGTATTGCAATATCATCTGCAACATGTTCAGGAACTTCGAATGATTGATTTTGCAAGTGATAGACCAATTGTGTGAATTGTTCATTCAATCCACCATCAAAAGGTTCAAGTGCACCATCTGAGCAAATAATAAAACGAGCTCCACGATTCAACGTACATTCAAACTCTTCAATTTCGAGATCTTCAGTAAGACCTAAGGGAAAGCTGCTGGTGTTGAGGATGCGAGCATCCTGATTAGGTTCAAAGATAATTGCTGGAGGGTAATGCCCTGCGCTGGACCACTTAAGCTGGTGGGTCTCTAGATTCAATGTGCCTGCAATCATTGTAATATGCTTTTCGATGTTCTCTTGTAAAAGCATGCCATTAAGTTTTTTGAGGAGTTCTCGTGGGGTTTTCGATCTACCGTGAAATGCAGCCATCCAAGAGGTAAGAAGTGAGCTTGTTACACCATGCCCAGAAACATCCGCGAGATAAAATAAAATTTCACGATCACTGAGTTTCCAATAATCATACCAATCACCAGATAAATAAGCAGACGGTTGAAATAAAGTCTCGACTTTATAATTAAGTAGATCGATTGGGTTGGGTAATAGTTTTTTTTGTAATTCAGCTGCGGAGGGCAGGTCGCGGCTGTCCTGATTACGTTTGTATTTTGCTTCAATTTTAGCAATCGATTTTGCGAGGTCTTTTGGAAGACGATCCCAAATCCAGCCAGCGAGTGCACCAAGTTCCCATGCTTGCGAGAGTTGAAGTCCCTCATCTGCATGACCTATCACGATCGTAGGGAGGGTCCATTTATATTGCAGAAAATCATTAACATCACTAATGGCAATGATGGTTGAATCGTAAAGATGAAGATCATCTATATGAATCATTTGTAAACTCGGCAGAGCCTCTAGAACGCTATCTAGAAGATGGATGTCACGAGTGGGTTGAATGAAATACATAGATGAAAGAATCAATCCTAAATGCTTTATTTATAAAACTATCTTAGACGAACTTATATCGAACGCCAAGTTAAAGTCTAAAAACAGAAGATTTAGACTTTAACTTGCATATGGTTTCTATTCGGATTCCATAGACTCATCCATGAAGGATTCATCATCTGAAAAATCATCTTCAATAAATAGTCCAGAACCCGTTTCTAAACCGCGTTTTTCAGCAATAACATAGTTTTTTCGTTGTAAGTAGGCATCACGCATTGCTGCATACTTGTCACCTTGCAAGACTTGTTCAATCTCTAAAAGTTGAGCACGTGTATCTAATGCGCTAAGTGCCCAGTCACTATAATAGATGCGATCATGACCATCGAGTAAATATTTTTGAGGGCGTGCCTGACTATCTACTACGCGACCAACAGTATCACGGAAGGTGCTTGGTCCCATAAAAGGAAGAACGAGGTAAGGACCAGAAGGGACACCGTAATAGCCTAGAGTAGTTCCAAAATCCTCATCTTCCATTGGCAGAGATAAGCGACGTGCAGGATCAGCGAAACCAAGCGTTGTAATTGTATTTAATGTAAAACGACCAAACGTTTGTGCGGCACGTTTAAAGCGACCTTGAGCAACCTGATTTACAGCATTCCATGGCTCACCCAAATTGTCTCGGAAGCCACGTAATGAATCTCTAACTTGTTCTGGAACTTTATCAGCGTACTGCACGGCTATAGGGCGCAAGACATTTTGATCGACAACATCATTAAATGCGTAGATTTGTCTGTTTAAAGGTTGAAGTGGATCTTTTTCATTTTCAGGTAATGCTGCTGTTGCATTGACTTTGAAATTATCAATTTTTAAATTTTTTAAATCTTTGATAGATCCATTGGTGTTAACTGAATTTTCTAAAGCTGGTTGTGAAGCCTTAGCAATATCGTTGTTTAAAGGCTGGTTATTATCATTTGAGGTAGACAACTTATCAGATGTTGATAATGCAGTATCGTCAGCAATTTTATTGCCTGCAATCTCAGGTTGTTTGGCGTAAGCGGGTGCTGCTAAACCAATACTTAACATACTGACCCAAATAAGTTGAGAGTACTGCATAAAAACATCCTAGAATAAAAGCTGAATATTAGTCTTATTAAATAAATAGTAAGTACGAACAGAATAACGCCATTATAGCGAGAGTTGAAAGCAGTTTACTAAAGTATATTTGCACAAAAAATGTGAATTAACCGTGAAAAAAGAGTGATTTTGTAGAAAATATAATCACTTGTTAAGAAAATATAATTAAATTTTAAAAAAGAGGTTGCATTGGATATGAAATACTGTAGAATGCACATCCATCGGCGGTGATGTTGATTAAAACTTGTTGAAAAACAAGGGTTTAGCTTAATAGGTTGGATCTAAGTTTTGAGAATGAGTTAGAAAATAAATTAACATTGCTAGTTGACTTTCTGAAAAGAAAGGGTAATATAGCCGACCTAGCTTGATGCTGACGAAGCATTAAGAAGATCATTAAGAGATTATGAAGAACAACTTGTGTGGATTTTTACTGGTTGATTGATCGATATATATTATCATTAATAATTGGTAGAAATTTCTCGAAGTTTATTTGAGCAATTTTTTTGTCAGTAATTGATGAGCCAAGATTGGTACCCTTTAGGTACTATTGATTTTAAACTGAAGAGTTTGATCATGGCTCAGATTGAACG
>NZ_JBWYIX010000009.1:0-161922 GCF_056779935.1 Acinetobacter sp. ANC_7512
GTTCAGTTGTACCTGTGATTTCTGGTGTTGTATCGTTTGTATCCGCAATTGGATCAATCGTTACATCGGTATCAGATGGTGCAGTTGTATCAACTTTAAATGAGCCATTAGATGTCGCTTCACCAACGTTACCAGCTTTATCTTTCGCTTCAGCTTTAACTGTATATTCACCTTCTGGTAGTGCTTCAGTCGGTGTATACGACCAGTTACCTTCTGGATCTACAGTCGCATCACCTGTTGCTACAGGGTTGCCATCTTTGTCTAAGATTTCAACTTTTACTGTTGCGCCTGGTTCAGTCTTACCATTAATTTCAGGAGTTGTATCACTAGTATCTTCTAGAGGATCGATTGTAATTTCCGGATCGATTGTATCAACTTCAACCGTAGTTTTAGCAGGTTGACTTACATTTCCTACCGCATCACGAGCTGAAGCCTCGACACTATATGTACCATCTGGTAACGCTTTAGATGGCTTATATGTCCAGCTACCATCGGCTGCAACATTCACAACGGCAGATTGAACAACCTTGCCAGCCGCATCCTTGATTTCAACACGTACTTGTGTTGCACCATCTTCAGTTTTACCTTTAAAGGTAGGCGCATCAATGTTCGTAAGTGGTAACTCTTCAATCGTTACTTTAGGTGGAGTAATATCCACAGTAAAGCTTGAAGTAGCGACTTTACTATTACCAGCCGCGTCATATGCTGTTGCTTCTAGTTTATAGTCACCTTCAGCTAATGTTACAGGTGATTTAAACTGCCATTTACCGTTGGTCACTGTAGCAGGACCTTCTGCGATAATCTTACCTGAACTATCGCGAATCACTACTTTTACGCTCTCACTATCTTTAGTGGTTCCCGTAAATGTAGGAGTTTGATTTTTAGTTGTAGTCACTGGATTATTCTCCGATTCCGAAAGAGTATTTGCGATTGCAGCGATTGCAAAAGTTGATTGATTCGTTGCTGTATCCCAACCCTCAGGTTCAGGATCAGTAGGGATTGGATCGATGTCTATGTCTGGAGGAGTTAAGTCAACATTGAATTCTTGTTTTTCTTCTTCACCTTTATTTCCTGATTTATCAATAGGCGTTACGATAACTTCGTATTTACCTTCATCAAGGTTTTTCTCAGGTGTATATTCCCATTTACCATCTTTATCAACAGGAACAGTTTCTTTATCAACCACGTTCCCATCTTTATCTTTAATTTCTATTTCAACATTAGATTCTGGCTCACCTTCACCTGATAATTTAGGTGTTTCTGAGTTTGTTTCACCCTTATTTCCAATTTCATCAATAGTGATGTCTGATGGTGGGACAGTATCAAGCGTGATTGTCTTAATCGGTGATTTATCACTTTCTTGACCACTTACAGTTTGTGTGACAGAAAGCTCATAGATACCATCTTTTAAATCTTGATCAGGTGTAAAACTCCAATCACCATTAGACAATGCAACCGTCTCACCAATTAGTTCATCGCCATTATAGATTTTGATGATTGCACCAGGTTGAGCTCCAGAACCTTTGATTTCTGGACGAGCATCATTTGTTACACCACCATCAGCAACTTCACCGATATGCTCTGGCACATCATCAATGATGATTGGTGCATTTAATAATGCACTTGGCTTTGGCTGAGGCGTAGGATTAGAGTCAGAACCATTATCTGCGACTGCTGCAATTGCACCAGCTGCACCAGCACCAATTAACCAAGGGAGAATACCACCGATAAAATCATCGGAATAAAGAAGAGGTTCGATTTCTTCGATTGGGTAATACAGAATTGTTTCTGCAATTGAGCCATCTTCATTGGTAAATTTTACCCAATAAAGTTGACCACTTTCATCTTGGAATACGAGGCTGTTATCAGCAAATGAAGGATTGAAATAGTTTTCAATCACAATCACTTCACCATTACGCAAATTGATTAGAGCATTATTATTATCACGAGTGATTGAAGCTACATCATCTTTAGATACTTGAACGACAACTACAGAGTTTTCGTTAAGCCCCACTTGACTAGAGTTGACATTCTCTAATACCTGATGACTCTCTTTAGATATTACGGAGATATTAGCCATGGTAAATTCTCACTTATAAATTTTATTTTTATCGATCTTTCTACATCTAAGATACAAAAAAGATAGACACTATTATCTATAAGTGAGATTTATATCACATTTTTAAGATTTAATGCGAATAGATTTTGCGTCTTTTATCAGCTTTTTGTAACCGCTCATCCACAATCAAAATATATCTTTTATTTACAAACACTTATGACATAAGAATTAATATTTTTACTTACTTTTAGGATATTTCAGGTCACCAAATTTCAAAGGCTTACTTATCATAATTTCTGCTATATTTAGCTTAACTACATACGGTAACTTGCTCACCTAATATTTTAATGTTAGTAAACTAGTATACTTTTCATTTTATATTGAAAATTAATACTTACTTTTTAGTAAGTTAAGAAATAAAATTTGCTTTAAATATGATGTAATTTTCACATTTTAATTTTATATTTCATCGATAAAATTCTGCGTAACTGAATAAAATATTTAAACAATATCACTGTTATCTTCTGCATTGATCATGCTTAATTCATAAAAAAAAGAGCAAGCACTATCATGCTTGCCTCAATTAAATATAATTTTTTTAGAAATTTTCTGGATTTTCTAACTTCTTCACCTCTTCAGCTTTAGCGGGATGATGGACGATTGCCACACCATCTTCAGAAGTCCGATCTAATATCACTTCAGGATTATAAATCGTAATAATCTCATTACCTTTACTATCTTCACCAACAATATATTTAAATCCTTTACGATTAAGCTTATTACATAATCGCTGATATATTCCCTTTAAGCCCTCTTTTTCCTCATTAGGGTTGTAATAGAAAGCATTCATGACTGCTGGCAAACCTAAACCACATACTACGCCCGATAATAAAACAACAATAAAAGTATAACCAATCAAGATACTACTGTATTGCCTTAACTCTGGGACATTAGCAACCGCAAGAATTAGAGCCAATGAAATCCCCCCTCTTACTCCCCCCCATGATAAAATTGCTAGGCTACCGTTATAGCTTTTCTTACGAAACGATGGGAAGAATGCAAAAGCCAGAAAGTTCGCAGCAAAACGTGAAATATGTAAAATTACAAATGCGATAATACCGCCAAGTATCATGCTGGCATTAAGATCAAGAATAAACAGCTCTAAACCAATTAAAGTAAATAAAAAAGAATTAATGATACCTTCAACTGTATGCCAAAAGTGATTTACTTCTTGGATTTCACGATTTTGTAAAATTTCTTTCCATTTATTACCAACAATAAGTCCACCAATCACACATGCGATTGGTGCTGATGCATGAGCAAATAAAGCAACCAAATATGAACCACAAGCCAGTAAAGCTGTCGTTAGGATTAATGATTCCATTTCATGCTTCCCGCGAAGCAATCGTAAAATCCCCCAACCAAATACCAAACCAATAATTACAGCTACCACAATTTCATAAAGGAGTGTTTGTAGTGTCAGCAACAGACTAAAATGCTCGCCTTCAAGCACATTCAACAATGTCATAAATACAGCGATACACATTGCATCATTGAACAGTGATTCACCCTCCAATTTCACCATTAAATGATGTGGTGCACGTACAGAACTGAGTACCCCTTTGATTCCGATTGGATCTGTAGCACCTAAAGCAGAACCGAGTAATAAAAGTACGAGTATTGGTACAGGGTTACCAATCAAATATTGAAATCCAAATAATAATCCACCAAACAATGCTGCACACAAAACCAAAGCAATAGTGGCAAGAATACTAATTGGCTTCCAATACACTTTTAGATCAGACACTTTAAATTTCAATGCCGACGATGTAAGAATGAAGCAAATAACACCATTTACGAGAAAATCATAAAAATCAATATGACGAACTGCTTCTTCAATATTTGCCAAATTAATAGTGATAAAACGATTATCCCCTAATAAATTGGCAGCCCATTGCAGAATAAAGACAAAAATTGCTGAAACAATTGGCACCCCTATCGCTTGGGGAAAACCTAGAATTCGTTTATTGAATATGGTTGTGGCAATTGAGAGGGCAAAAACCACTGTAAATACTTGGAGAAAAAAAAAGTTGCCCATTTTGCACTCTATGATATGTTTTATTTAAATGAGATCATTTAAATTTTAAATGAAAAAACTATAGCCATTTATTTATTTTATATAAAGAATGTTTACTCGCAATCCCTTTTTTTTTAAAGATGTGTAGCCTTCCTAATAAATTATTCTATTAGCAGGCTACATGTTTTAACTTTGCAGAAAAACAATCGATTCTGCTTGGTAGATTTAGATTGAGGTATTGAATGTATCACATTGGTTCACATCACCTGTTTTCATGCCACGATCGAACCAATACATTCTTTGTTGGCTTGTACCATGGGTAAAGCTATCAGGAACCACATGTCCTCTCGCCTTTTTTTGCAGATAATCATCTCCGATCTTATGCGCAGCATCCATTGCCTCTTCAACATCACCTTGCTCCAAGAATTGAGTTCGTTGATGTGTATCTTTTGCCCACACACCAGCTAGACAATCAGCTTGCAATTCCAAACGGACTGATAATTGGTTCCCTTGAGCTTCAGTAGCTCGTTGTCTAGCTTGTTGGACTTGAGTTGAAATACCTAAAAGATTTTGAATATGATGTCCGACTTCATGCGCAATCACATAAGCTTGTGCAAAGTCACCAGCAGCATTTTGTGTAGATAATTCTGATTGATTGCGTTCACCCGAAATACCCATTTGCTGGCGCATATCTTTAAAAAAATCAGTATCAATATAGATTTTTTGGTCTGCAGGACAATAAAATGGCCCCATCGCGGACTGCGCTGTACCACAGCCTGAATTAACTACGCCACTAAACATGACAAGTTTCGGAGCTTGATATTGCATTCCCTGTTTTTGAAAAACGGTGGTCCATGTATCTTCCGTATCAGCAAGTACTGTACCAACAAATGCCGCTGTTTCTTGTTGCTCGGGTGTTGGGTTTTCAATCCCTATCGCTTGTTGCTGATTATTAGAAGTCACTTGTTTAGTTGCCTGATAGGCTTGTTGTGGATCAACCCCAAAAAATTTCCAAGCAACAAATGCAACAACTAAACCGAGAATACTAATTCCACCAGCTTTAGCCCCACCACCTCCACGGCGATCTTCTAAATTACTACTTACTCTCCGGCCTTTCCAACGCATAATCTCAGCCCTTTTAAATCATATAACTTCTTATAATACGTTATTTCATCAAACTCTAAACTTTTCTAGCGTTCCATAGTTTTTGTATTCCTGAAACAACGACCAAAACAATAAGTCCTGCAATAAAACCTATGACAAAGTTTAAGAGCGTCGGGGTTAAAGCACCGATGATACTGCCTACATTTGGAATATGTTCAATATAATCGACGGAATCTTCAGTAAAATGATGAAATAATGGGATGGTATGATTAATAATACCACCACCAACCAAGAACATCGCGATTGTTCCGACAATGGTTAGTGTCTTCATAAGTTTAGGCGCAAAAGCAAGTAAGCCCTGACCAATTCTCTGTTTCAATGTAGACGTTTGTTTGACGAGATAAAATCCCAAATCATCAATTTTAACAATCATAGCAACTAAACCATAAACACCAATCGTCATTAAAATTGCGATGACTGACAAGACTGCAACCTTTATTCCAAAAGTAGCTGCTGCAACTGTACCCAATGAAATCACGATAATTTCAGCAGATAAAATAAAGTCTGTTCGTATCGCGCCTTTGATTTTATCTTTCTCAAAAGTTGCTAGATCTACATTTAAGTTTTCGAGTTCTTTTTCGGCCTGTTCAGATGTTTTAGCTTTTTTATGGTGTAATGAGTGAATTACTTTTTCTACACCTTCATAACATAAAAATAATCCACCTAACATCAATAAAGGATTTATAAGCCAAGGTGCAATCACACTAATTAATAATGCTAATGGAACCAAAATTAATTTATTAACAAATGAGCCTTTTGCAACAGACCAAACGACAGGCAATTCACGGTCGGCTTTCACACCACTAACTTGTTGAGCATTGAGTGCCAAGTCATCACCCAATACACCGGCCGTTTTTTTTGCAGCCATTTTACTCATCAGCGCAACATCATCAAGAATGGTGGCTATATCATCTAATAGCACCAATAAACTATTTGCCATTATTGTTATCCTTCTTTGTTTTTTGGAATTTTATTCTTCTATTTCAATTTATTCTGTATCAACATTATTAATACTATCTCAAATAAGGCGTTTTTAATTCGATTCTTTCGATGCTTTATGCTGACATAAAAAAAAATAATGCCGTACAATATTGCGAAATTTTAAAAATTCAGCCCTAGTGTTGATGACTTTGGTATAGAAAATGAGTAATCAAGATAATCGCCCTGTTATTTTGACAGGTGACCGTCCAACTGGACAACTTCATTTAGGCCACTTTGTCGGTTCTTTACGTTCACGAGTAGGTTTGCAAGATTCCCATCACCAACATCTATTATTGGCTGATGCACAAGCTTTTACAGACAATGCTGATAACTTCGAAAAAGTTAGACGTAATATTATTGAAGTTGCAACTGACTATCTCGCTGTTGGGATCGACCCGACAAAAACAACAATTTGCGTTCAATCAAGCTTGCCAGCTTTGAATGAGCTGACCATGCTTTATTTAAACTTTGTCACAGTTTCAAGACTAGAACGAAATCCTACGATTAAGTCTGAAATACAAATGCGTGGGTTCGAGCGTGACATCCCAGCTGGATTCTTATGCTATCCAGTTGCTCAAGCAGCTGATATCACTGCTTTTAAAGCATCGATTGTGCCCGTAGGTGAAGACCAAATTCCAATGATTGAACAAACAAATGAAATTGTTCGTCGTTTAAATCGTCAGATTGGGCAAGAGCTTTTGCCTGAATGTAAAGCTTTGTTATCGAATGTTGGTCGATTACCAGGATTTGATGGTAAAGCTAAAATGTCTAAATCATTGGGCAATACAATTGTTTTAGATGCTTCTGATAAAGACATTAAAAAAGCTGTAAATGCTATGTATACAGATCCTAACCATCTTCGTATTGAAGATCCAGGTCAGGTGGAAGGTAATGTTGTATTTACTTATTTAGATGCTTTTGATCCAAATCCAGAAGAAGTAGCAGAGCTTAAAGATCACTATCGTCGTGGTGGTTTAGGTGATGGTACAGTCAAAAAACGCCTTGAAGGTGTTTTAAAAGAGTTGATCACGCCTATTCGTGAACGTCGTATGGAGCTTGCTAAGGATCCTGATTATATTATGGATATCTTAAAAACTGGTACAGACAAGTGTCGTGATATTACGCAAGCAACATTGGATGAAGTCAAAGCTGGATTAGGTGTTTTTAAATTTTAATCCCTAAAAAATAAGCACACTTAAAGCCGCATCACATTGCGGCTTTTTTTATAGCTATTTATTAACCTAATTAAAATTAACCTTCAATTAAACTTATTAACGTAATCTTACACGTTTTAACCCGACTACCAATGAGTTGCTAAATGAAATTGAATATCATTTAATTACTGTTATGAATACCCCCAAAATTCATAACATTTCTCCTTAACCGAAACTGTGTAAGCAGATTCGTTGTTCTGCGCAGTGATCACCCCAATCACTGCGTATTTTTTTTGTTGAATCCATTCAAAATGAAATCAATATTATATAATTGATAATTAGGTCACTTTATTTTATTATTTTGATTAAAATTTGATAAAAACTCTAATATCTATAAGAGACTACCCATGTGGGACATGTTTATAAATCCGTCGAACCTATTCTTCAGTATTAGTATCTGCTTGATGTTTTTTATAGGCATTCTTGAAGTCTTTCTATTAATAACAGGTCTCAGTAGTCAAGGATTTTTAGAGCAATTTCTACCTAGTTCATTAGATTCTTCTCCTGAAATGATCGTTGACCATCAATCTAGTATTTGGATTCAATTTTTAGATTGGCTTTATCTTGGACGTATTCCTGTATTAATTTGGCTGATCATCTTTCTCACGACCTTTTCAATTGTTGGCTTATTAGCCCAATCTATCATCCATCATGTATTTGGATCATTTTTAACAGTCTGGCTCATTACTCCACTGGTACTTGTGGTCTGTATGCCATTCGTACGGCTATTCTCAAGATGGATAGTAAAGATCATCCCTAAAGATGAAACCACAGCAATTCATAGCGACGATTTAATTGGACTTCGAGCAGAAATCATTTTAGGCACTGCTCGACTGCACTATCCTGCGCAAGCAAAACTCAAAGATCGCTTTGGTAAAACACATTACATTTTAGTCGAACCTGAAGCTGACGAAATATTCGTACAAGGTCAGCAAGTCTTACTTACACAACGTAGTCTCAAAGGCTTTCAAGCAATTTCACAATAAATCAACTTAGAGAAAAAAATGTTTAGTTCAAGTTTTTATCAAATTATTATAATTGCAGGACTTATTCTCATTGCACTGGTTGTCATCGGAACCATTATTGCACGACTATATAAACGCTCTAGCAAGGAAGTTTCATTTGTCAGAACTGGATTTGGTGGGGAAAAAGTTATACTAGGAGGTGGTGCAATTGTGCTTCCTGTTTTACATGAAGTCATTCCTGTCAATATGAATACCCTTCGCTTAGAAGTTAAACGTGCAGCTGATCAAGCCTTGATTACGCGTGATCGAATGCGTGTAGATGTGATGGCTGAGTTCTATGTTCGTGTTAAGCCAACAGCTGAATCAATTGCTACCGCAGCACAAACTTTGGGTCAAAAAACCATGTCACCAAATGAATTAAAAGATTTGGTTGAAGGTAAATTTGTAGATTCCCTGCGTGCAGTAGCAGCAGAAATGGCTATGGAAGAGTTACATGAAAAACGTGTCGACTTCGTTCAGAAAGTTCAACAAGTAGTTTCAGAAGATCTGTTCAAAAATGGTTTAGAACTCGAAACTGTATCTTTAACAGGACTTGATCAGACCAGCTTTAAATTTTTTAACCCACAAAATGCATTTGATGCAGAAGGTTTAACAAAATTAACAGAAACTATTGAAGATCGACGAAAAAAACGTAACGATATTGAACAAGATGCTGACTTAGCCATTAAAGCGAAAAATTTAGAGGCTGAACAAGCTCGCCTTCAAATCCTGCGTGAAGAAGAATACGCAAAGATGCAACAAGAGCGTGAAATTTCGATTCGAAAAGCTGAACAACTTGCTGAAATTGCAACACAAGAAGCTGCCAAAAAGCGTGAGGCAGAAGAAGCCCAAATCGCTGCAGAACGTGAAATTGAATTAAAACGTATTTCAGCTGCACGTGATGTCGAAAATCAAAATATTCAAAAAGCACAAATTATTGAACAAGCGCAAGTAGAACAAAAGAAAACCATTGAACTTGCGGAACAAGATCGCGCAATCGCGATTGCCGAGAAATCTCGTGCTGAATCTGAAGCCAAAGCACTTGCTGACCAAGCTCGTGCGCAAGCAGTGAAAGCTGAGGAAGAAGTTGTGACTGTTCGTGAAACACAGCGAGCTGAGCGTATTAAAGCGGTTGAACTTGTTGCTGCAAAACAGGCTGCAGAAACTGATGCTATTTCAATTACTGTGGCTGCCGAGGCATCAAAACAAGCTGCTGTAGATGAGGCTGAAGCTGTTCGTACTGCGGCTGAAGCAGAAGCTGAAAAAGTCCGCTTGAAAGCTAAAGGTGAAGCTGATGCTAAAATTCTTTTGGCTCAAGCTTTAGAAAAACAATACCAAGTCGATGCTGAAGGGACACGCGCAGTCAATGAAGCAAATAATATTTTGTCAAGTGAACAAGTTGAGATGCAAATTCGTTTGGCACTTTTGAAGTATTTGCCTGAAATCATCCGTGAAAGTGTTAAACCAATGGAAAATATTGATGATATCAAGATATTACAAGTGAATGGTCTTGGTGGCATTACTGGCGCCACAACTTCAGCTGATCAAGCAGATCAATCACAATCCGTTGCACTTTCAGATCAAGTGGTGAATAGCGCACTTAGATATCGTTCGCAAGCACCTCTTATTGACAGCTTAATGAGTGAACTTGGTATTCAGGGTGGGGACATCAACGGTCTAACACAAAACCTAAAACCTAACTCCAATTAATAATAAAAGCCCTGATTTTCAGGGCTTTTATTCGCTTTACTGCTAGCTATTGCTGTTCTTATTATTTTTAAGATAACAAATATTATTTTAGGATTGATCAGTTTTCCTTATCCGACGATCTCATGCATTTTTCTTTTACTCCTGCTTTAGCAATTGATGCAGTCACCTTATGACATTATGTATCTTTATTCTAGGCGCAATTTTTGCTGGATTTATTCAAGGACTCACAGGTTTTGCCTTCGCTCTTATTGCGATGTCTTTTTGGGTATGGATTCTACCGCCTCAGATCACCGCCCCCTTGGTCGTTTGTGCATCACTATGGTGTCATATCATTTCAATGTATAAAGAACCAAGAACCTTTATAAAGCCCTCTATCGTTTGGGTCTATATTATCGCTGGCTTAATTGGGGTACCTTTGGGTACTTTTTTGCTTCATTATATCAATGCAGACACGTTCAAATTACTACTTGGGATATTTTTATTAATTTGGTGTCCACTCATGTTCTTTAGTCCCCAACTACATTGCTTAAAAGATACCGAACTCAGGATGGACGGCTTGATTGGTTTTTTGGGTGGAATTTTAGGTGGGCTCGGTGGATTCTGTGGTGCAATTCCCTCAGCTTGGGTGATGCTAAAACAACTTCCTAAACATGAGCAACGCAACATTCTTCGACATTTTAATTTCGCCATTCAACTGTTTACTTTGCTCATCTATTTATTTAACCAGACCATTAACGTAAATCACTTGTCCTATTTGTGGATTTTGATCTTCACGGTCAGCCTACCAGCGATCATTGGAGCAAAAATTTTTTATCAAATATCTGAGCAAAAATTTAAGTCGATTGTCTTAACTTTATTGTTTTTTTCAGGCTTTATTTTAACCTTAAACGCAATTTTCTTGTATTAAAAAAGGCAGATTGTTCTGCCTTCTCCATATATTAACTGTTGTGTGAATATCGTTGGTCAACACTAAATTTTTCGGGGAATTTAGCTGAAATCTTTGAATAAAATTCCATAATTTCTGCCATATCCACTTCTATATCTCCAGTAGGATAAATAATTTTACCTACACCGCATTTTTTTTGACTGTAATCCATATATGCTAAAGCGATTGGGACATTCGCTGTAATTGCCACATGGTAAAAACCCGTTTTCCATTTTTCTTGTTTTGACCTTGTTCCCTCGGGCGTCACCAACATGACCAATTTTGGATGATCTTTAAAAAGATCTGCCATTAATTGCACCATGCTTGCTCTTTCCTCTCCCTCTTTCTTTGGTCGGCGATTAATTCCGATCCCTCCCATAGCCCGGACAAAAGGACCAAATGGAAACTTCATATAGCTGTCTTTGATTGTAATTCTGACATTTACACCTAAAGCTTTGAGCGCTAATCGCGCGTATAAAGCATCCCAGTTACTGGTGTGTGGTGCAGCAATCATGACACATTGGTCTAAATCTAAGGGCCAATGGTTATCAATTTCCCAACCTAATGCATTTAAACTCTGTTCAGCAAATTTTTCAAACATATAAATATACAAATGTAAATTTTCGGGATTGTAACAGCTTTGGCATTACTTTTATTCAAAATATGTATTAGGTTTTACTACCGCTGTTTTTCTATCTATACATCAATTAAATTGGCTCATGTAATTTAGTTAAATAATTTCATTAACAATAAAAAAACCCTGCTTACGCAGGGTTTTTTTGAATTAGTTCAGTGCTTATGCAGAGAATTGGTTCATTGTATTTTTCGCATCGTCACCCGCTTTAAGCGCGTTGTCGCCAGCGAAGATTTCTTTATGGTCATCACCGATGTCTGAACCAGCCATTGCTTGATGTTTAACACAAGCGATACCACCACGGATTTCTTTACGTTGTACACCAGCAACATAAGCCAACATACCTTCAGAACCGAAGTAACCTTCTGCAAGCTCATGTGTAGAAAGCGCAGCAGTGTGGTAAGTCGGAAGTGTAATCAAGTGATGGAATACACCTGCTTCACGAGAAGCATCAGCTTGGAACGTACGGATCTTCGCATCAGCATCAGCAGCTAATTCAGTATTGTCATACTCAGCGCTCATTAACTTAGCACGGTCGTAAGCAGATACGTCTTTACCTTCAGCAACCCAACGGTCGTAAGCTTGTTGACGGAAGTTTAACGTCCAGTTGAATGATGGTGAGTTGTTATAAACAAGTTTTGCATTTGGCACAACTTCACGAACACGGTTCACCATGTGAGCGATTTCTTCAACGTTTGGCGTTGCAGTTTCGATCCAAAGAAGGTCAGCACCGTTCTGTAAACTTGTTACACAGTCAAGTACAACACGGTCAATTTGAGTACCTTCACGGAATTGATATAGACCAGAAGCTAAACGCTTAGGACGGTGTAATTTACCATCACGTTTGATTAGGATTTCGTCTTCTTGCGCTTCTGAAATATCAATTTCAGTAGTGTCTAAGTAGCTGATGTATTGAGAAGCGATATCGCCTGGCTCTTTAACCACTGGGATTTTTTGAGTCAAGTCAGCGCCTTCAGAGTCAGTACGTGCAACGATGATACCGTCGTCAAGACCCATTTCTAAGAATGCATAGCGAAGTGCATGGATTTTCGCAATGAAGTCTTCGTGTGGAACAGTTACTTTACCTGCTTGGTGACCACATTGTTTCGCGTCAGAAACTTGGTTTTCGATTTGAAGTGCACATGCACCCGCTTCGATCATTTTCTTTGCAAGTAAGTAAGTTGCTTCTTCGTTACCGAAACCAGCATCGATGTCGGCAATAATTGGCACAACGTGAGTTTGGAAGTTGTCGATTTGTGAAGTGATTTCAGCAGCTTTAGCAGTATCACCCGCTTCTTGCGCTTTTTTAAGTGCACGGAATAAGTCGTTTAATTCTTTTGCGTCTGCTTGACGTAAGAATGTGTAGATTTCTTCGATCAATGCAGGAACTGAAGTTTTTTCGTGCATAGATTGGTCAGGAAGTGGACCAAACTCAGAACGAAGTGCAGCAACCATCCAACCAGAAAGGTAGATGTAACGGCGTTCAGTAGTGCCGAAGTATTTTTTGTTCGCAATCATTTTTTGTTGTGCGATGAAACCATGCCAGCAACCCAAAGATTGAGTATATTTGCTAGAATCAGCATCATAAGCAGCCATATCACGACGCATAATCGCAGCTGTGTATTTCGCAATATCTAAACCAGTTTTGAAACGGTTTTGAAGTTGCATACGTGCAGCATCTTCAGGACTGATGTCTGCCCAAGTGTTGCCGAATTTTGCTTTTAATTCGCGGATTGCATCAATCGCTGTTTGGTATGTAGTCATGATATTTTACCCTGTATATAATTTTAGGATTTATCAATCGAAGGACTAAATCTACTCGGTATTAATTGTTCAGATTTAGAGCGCTTCGTTGCTATGGACTTAGCTTAGATTGACTCTAGAAATTAATCCAATATTTTCGTTTAATTCTCAGTATTTATTTAAAAAATATGTAGATTAAAGTCGTAATATAAATGAAATACCATTCAATAAATTATTGATTTTAATAAAATTTATAAAATAAGTATTTGTACACTTTTAACACAATTTGAGTAATTCTTATTCATTAGACTTAAGTATCAAGCTCACAATTACGTTTATTTTTTCTTCAAACATCTTTAGATTTTACCCTTCAATTGACTTTTCTGACAGAGCATCATTAATAAACTGTTAGTTTTAAATGAATATTTTTTAAACTGTGAACCATATTGATGGAATCAACAATAAAGCATTTAAATTGAGATAAACCTAAAAACAATTTAGAACATAGCATGGTAATTTCAAAAACAACTAAAGCCCTATTTCTTAAATAAATGTATAGGTACTGCCTTATGACAAAAATAACGTAAATTTGATGAATATATGTTAAATTCTGCTGAAAAAATCAGCATAAAAACACACAAACCTAAGCGCTTATGGCATAATTCTCCACGATTTCAAAAATTTATTTTCGGTATTTTTTTTATGAATCTTGAGCGGGTTGATCTCAATCTCTTAATTTACTTAGATGTTCTTTTGCGAGAGAAGAATGTTACACGTGCAGCAGAACAATTGGGTGTTACTCAGCCTGCAATGAGTAATATTTTACGTCGTCTTCGTAACTTATTTAATGATCCGCTTTTAATTCGCTCTTCTGAAGGAATGACTCCTACAGAAAGGGCTTTAGAACTACAGCCTCGTATTCGTGATGCCCTTTCTGATCTATCTATGATCTTAGAACCACGAACAGAATTTAGACCTTATACGTCAAATCGTGTTTTCCGCATCATGACTTCAGATTATGCTGAAGCGACACTTGTGCCTCGCTTAGTTAAGGCTCTGCGTTCAGAAGCACCAAATGTTGTTTTAGATTTTCTAACACCGAGTGATGTATCTTATCGTGATATGGAACAAGGTAAAGTTGATCTTGCCATCAACCGTTTCAACGAAATACCACAAAGTTTTCATCAGGTTCTGGTGTGGCGTGACAGCTTTTCATGCTTACTGAATAATAAGCATCCTGCCGTAAATAATTTGAATCTTAAAAGTTATCTAGATGCGCAACATATCTGGGTTTCTAAAACTGGGATGGGTGTAGGATTTGGTGTTAACCCAGAGAAACAAGCCGGTTTAGGTTGGATTGATCAAGCTTTAGAGCGTATTGGTCAAAAACGCAAAATTTCGGTATTTACACGTCATTATCAAATGCCAGGTTTATTAGCGTCTAATGTCGATCTCATTGCGACATTACCGACGAAAATCGCTCGCCTACAAGCTAAAAGTCAAAACTTGATGCTCAAAGACCCTCCATTTTACATTCCTGAATTTGAACTCAAAATGGCGTGGTGCCCTCTATTACATCATCATCCTGCTCATCGTTGGTTACGTCAGTTGATTTTATATGTTGCTCGTCAAATGACTGAGGAAGAAAATCGTGAATTTCTTTCAAATAACAATACCCACTTCTCACAATTTTGATTGAGTAGAGCTGATTTAAATCAATACTTTAAAATTTTTTACTCAATAACTATGATATTGAGGTAGTGTAAAAATTCACTACCTCTATGTTTTTTGTGATAAAACTTTCCTCATAAATAATTTAAAAACAAAGGTGTTCGTGTGAGCCTCTTTCAGAATTTCGTGATCATTATGATTTTGATTGCTGGAGCTGGATTCTTATCATTAAGTGAAATCGCACTTGCAGGATCACGTAAAGTGAAACTGAAAATTTTGGCTGAGTCTGGTGATGATCGTGCACAAAAAGTGCTTACGCTTCAAGAGAATTCAGCTGATTTCTTTGCTGCCTCGCAAATCGGCTTAAATGCTATTGCAATTTTGGGGGGGATTTTAGGTGAAGCTGCATTTAGACCTTATTTTGTGATTTTGGTCGATCGTTTCTATGATGGTCCTTGGTCACAATCAATTGGTTTTGCATTGTCATTTACTTTAGTGACATCACTGTTTATTTTATTTGCTGATCTTATGCCTAAACGATTGGCAATGATTGCACCTGAAAAAATCGCTGTCTCTTTAATTAATCCTATTCAGGTATTCATTACTGTTTGTCGTCCATTAGCTTGGTTTATCAATGCAATTGCCAACCTCTTATTCCGTTTATTCAAAGTAAATACTACTCGTGATGATAATATTACTTTTGATGATATTTCCGCGGTAATGGATGCAGGAGCACAAGCAGGTGTCTTACAAAAACAAGAACATCACTTTATTGAAAATGTATTTGAACTTGAAGAACGAAATGTTCCTTCTAGCATGACTACACGTGAAAACGTAGTTTTCTTTACCATCAATGAATCAGAAGAAAGTATTCGTCAAAAACTGGCTGAATTTCCCTATTCAAAATATTTAGTCTGCAATGAAAATATTGATCAAGTGATTGGCTATGTTGATGCTAAAGATATCTTGATTCGCATTTTAAATAATCAAAAATTTAATCAGTTGAATGAATCCACTATCCGTAATGTATTAACGATTCCAGATACACTTACACTGTCAGAATTACTTGATCGCTTCAGATCTAGTAAAGAAAAGTTTGCCGTTGTGATCAATGAATATGCCTTGGTGGTTGGTGTTATTACCCTATCTGATATTATGATTACCGTGATGGGTGACTGGGTTACGCCAACGGATGAAGATCTTCAAATTATCAAGCGGGATGATCATTCTTGGCTGATTGAAGGCAGTACACCTATTGAAGATGTCAAGCATGCATTAGAAATTGATGAAATGCCTGATGATGAAAACTATGAAACTTTAGCTGGGTTTATGATGTTTAAACTTCGTAAGATTCCACGTCCTGCTGATAGTGTAGTATTTAATGGTTATAAATTCGAGGTGGTCGATGTTGACCATTTTAAAATTGACCAACTACTCGTGACCAGATTACTTGATGAAAAAGCAGAATTAGAATCAACTTTTGAATAAGACACTATCCACCACTCAGGTGGATTTTTTTTATTCAGTTTATCTAACAAAATTTTAGAGTTTACACCTTCATTAATCATTGAAATTAGAATTTATACTCAATTTTTATTACAACTATCACACTTAAAAATCATGTTTAATGTCTCCAATCACAAAATATGAATTTTAAACTCATGAATTTTAACTACTATTTTTTATAAAAATTATGGTTATTTTAATATTTTCTAAACAATATTTAGATTAATCATAAATTTCTCTAAGATGGTCGGCGTTTTCGAAGATAACAAATACTGTAATTGAAACAATATTGATTAAAACGCTAATCTAAGGATAGATCCATGTTGACCTTGCTTGGTTTGGGCATGATTTTGTGCTTTATGTACCTCATTATGTCTAGACGTATGACTCCCCTCGTCGCACTCACGCTTATTCCCGTTCTTTTTGCGCTAATTGCATATGGATTAGGTTTTTTTGTAGATAGTTTGAATCATATTCAACTTAATGAACTTGGTGAAATGATGTTAGATGGTGTTAAAAAGTTAGCACCTACCGGCGTCATGTTGCTATTTGCTATCTTGTATTTTGCCATCATGATTGATACAGGTTTATTCGATCCATCAGTGAAATTTATTCTCAGATTAGTAAAAGGTGATCCCCTCAAAGTAGTATTAGGTACGATTACCTTAACATTGATCGTGTCTTTAGACGGTGATGGCTCTACCACTTATATGATCTGTGTTGCTGCCATGTTACCGCTTTACAAGCGATTAGGCATGAGCCCTTTAATTATGGCCTGTCTCATGATGTTAGCCAGTGGAATCATGAATTTAACGCCATGGGGTGGACCTACTGCACGTGCGGCAAGTGCACTCCACGTTGATCCTAGCGATGTGTTTGTTCCGATGATTTTACCGATGCTGTTCGCCATTGCTTGGTTATACTTTTTAGGAACCATGTATGGTCGAATGGAGCGTAAAAGATTAGGCATCATGGAGTTGGATATTAGCCATGGCGACAATATTCAAATTTCATCAAACCCAGAGGCGAATCGAGCGCATTTGAGATGGTTTAATGGATTATTGACTCTCGCACTGATGGTCAGCCTAGTCATGGGTATTTTGCCTATGCCTATTTTATTTATGATTGCATTGTGTATTGCATTAGTTGTGAACTACCGTGATATTGATATGCAAAAAAGCCTAGTCGCTCATCATGCTGGTAGTGCTTTAAATGTCGTTGGTATTATTTTTGCCGCAGGTATTTTTACGGGTTTGCTCACTGGCACGGGTATGGTCGATGCCATGTCAAAAGAGTTAGTAGCGATTATTCCAGATAGTATGGGTCCATATTTGGCACCAATCACAGCCGTTTTAAGCATGCCTTTAACGTTCTTTATGTCAAATGATGCTTTTTACTATGGTGTTCTGCCCATCTTATCTGAAGCTGCAGCACATTATGGCATCTCTCCTGTGGAAATGGCACGTGCATCGATTGTTGGTCAACCCGTTCATCTGCTCTCACCCTTAGTTCCATCTACCTTTTTACTCTGCGGGCTTGCTGGGATTGAGTTTGGTCAACACCAAAAATTTACCATTAAATGGGCGATTATTACGTGCTTAGTGATGCTTGCAAGTGGATTAATATTTGGGATGTTCCCATTATATTCTGCTATTTAATTGTATCTCGAGTTTCGGAGTGATTTTTTGATCACTCCATTCTCTTATTTATAAAAACTTATTGAGCTCGTGTCTCATTCCAAATATTCAAATTTCCCATGTTAGATAGAAGTTGATACCTCACCACTAAAAACTCTGTCAACAAGGTGGAATAATTCATTTTTGCTTCACTTAACACATTCTGAGCATTAAGCACTTCTAGTAAATTTCCTACACCCGCTTTATAACGTCCTTGAGCGACTTCATAGGCTTCTGAAGCACTTTGATTCAATATCGTTAGCGCCTTAATATTGTCATGAATTGCATTTAGCTCATTATAGTTTTTCCAGATTTCAGCATTAATTTCAAGGTTCAATCTCTCCTGCTCTAATAGCTTTAATTTTAAGTTTTCTTGAGCAATGACAATTTGATTTTTTCGATTATAACCATCAAACAATGGGAAATTGACTTGCACACCCGCTTGTAGAGATTGGCGATCACTTCCATAACTTTCACTCGTTTGTTTTTGCTGATCATAAATGCCATTAAAACTAATAGATGGATATCTAGACCGCTGTATTGCCTTAATTTTATTTTCAGCTGCGAGTGAATCATACTGTGCAGCTTTAAACTTTGGATGCATTTTTTCAGCATCCTGAATGAGGATTTCAATCGGTTTAAGATCTAGCTCTTTTGGAATTTTTAATTGATTATTAATTTTGAAATTTTGGTATGCAGGCTCACCCATTAATGATGCTAAAAGTCCTTTTGCTATTTTTAAATCACCTAAAAATTTAGTTTGATCTGACTTTGCTTTCGCCAAATTTGCGGACATTTGTAATGCATCTGATTTGATACCAACACCCGCACGATATCGAGCATTTGCAATTTCATAGTTTTTTTCTGCAAGTACAACCAACTCATTAATATTATTTAACTTTAACTCAGCCTGAATAATTTGATAATAAGTCGAAATCGTTTTGATGATCATATTTTGCAAAGCAACATCATGCTGTGCCAAAGACATCGCTAATAATTTTTCGGCTTCTTCTGCTTGATAAAATCGACTACCAAAATCATAAAGTAGCCAATTGGCTCTTATTCCAAGTCCGTAACGGCGTAAGTCAGTGTCATAACTCAAAACAGGACGATCTTTTACTTGATTATCATCACGTGACCAATCGTAATTCAAGGTGCTATTCACTTGAGGATAATAATTTGCTTTAGAGATTTTAAGCTGAGCAGCTTGAATACGCGTTTGTACCCAAGTACTTTTTGTCTCAGGATTACGACAAACTGCACGTTCAATGGCATCAAGGAGCTCTATCTGCTGTTCATTCTTGAGACTATTTTGAGATAAACAATGTTGAGGTTGACTTAACATTTTCTGATTTTGAAGGTCAAGTGACACACTTTGATTGAGTTGTTGTTCTATTTGCTTACGTTTTGTCTCATTCTCGCGGGCTTTACGCTGTGCCGTGAGCTCATCAAACCATAAAGTCTTGCTTTGTTTTTTTATATTTGGAGTCAGTTTTGACAACCAACTCTCTGCATAAGCCAATGAACTATGTCCGAATAGCGACCCAGCAACAACAATGAAAGCGATGTATGGAATTTTCATTTAGGTTGCAAATCCTTGGTCAACATATCACGGACAATCACGCCATCTTGTAAAGCGATAATCCGCTCAGCAGATGAAATCGTTTCTGGACGGTGTGCAATAATCAATTTGGTAATATTCAAATGCTTGAGATTTGCATTGACCTCTTGTTCTTTTAATACGTCTAAACTACTGGTCGCCTCATCCATAAATAAAATCTTTGGTTTTTTATAGATAGCACGAGCCAATAAAATTCTTTGTTTTTGTCCTCCTGACAACATATTACCAATATCACCTACTAAGGTTTGATATCCCATTGGCATACGGCTAATGTCATCATGAATTGCGGCATAGGCTGCACATTCTTGTACCCATTGCATGTCTGGATTTGAATCAAAAAAGCAAATGTTTTCTGCGATTGAACCAGCAAATAGAATGTCATCTTGTAACACTGTCGCGACTTGATCTCGCACAGCGTTTAATCCTAATTGTTCAAAGTCACGCCCCATAATTTTGACTTCACCTTCATTCTGTTTAAATACGCCTAACAGAACATGTAGCAGTGTGGTCTTACCGCAACCTGTTGCCCCGACAATGGCGACAGATTGATTTTGGGGAATCTTAAAACTAATCCCCTTGAGTACATATGGGTCATTTTCTGAATATTTAAAGTGCAGATTTTCGACTTCAATTGCATTCTCAACCTGATCTACATTTGTGATTTCAGCATCACCGTATAATTTTTCTTGTTCTGTTAACACAATATCGGATAAACGCTCTACATCAATTTGAAGCATTTTAACTTCGATAAACTTATCGATTAGTCCTGCAACTCGACTATCAAATTGGCCTTTATACGCCATAAATGCCATCAGCACACCAACTGTAAAATTACCCTCCAATACCAATGTGGCACCTAACCAAATAATTAGAATGTTCTGAATCCCAAATAAGACTCCATTCGCCAATGAGAATCCCAACCCCAGCTTTTGGGTGGTTAATCCGGCATTCACTTGATTGACCATAAGATTTAACCAAGTCGAACGGCGAACATCTTGTCGCTGGAACAGTTTTATGGTTTTTGCCCCACGCACGGTTTCCATAAAATGGCTGCTTTGCTTCGCTGCATGAATAATTTGCGCTTCAGTCGCTCGCTTCAAAGGTGCATACCAAATCCATCGGATTAAGGCGTATAAGCCCATGGTAAAAATTGCAATCCAAGCTAACTTCGGACTGTATACAAACATTAAAATCAACGTAAATACTGTCATTAATCCATCAAGAATCGCAGCTAAGAACGTTGTGGTGAGCGTGATTTGAATGTTCCCAATTGATCCAAATCGCGAAACAATGTCACCGAGTGATCGTCTTTCAAAATAAGAGACAGGAACATTAATCATGTGATTAAAGACGTTGGCTTGCCACTGCACACTTAAATGTGTGCTCATATACATCATGATCCAAGAACGAAGTAGCCCGATAAACTGCTGAAGCAACATCAACATGCCAAACCCAATAGCCAGTATCGTTAAGAGATCCCGATCTGCAGATACGATCACATGGTCGATCACCCATTGCATAAAAAATGGGCTAATTAATGAAAAAACTTCTAAGGCTAAGGCCAAGATTAAAATTTGCCCGAGAGATTTCCATAAACCACGAACATGACCGATTAGACCTTTAAGCTGAATCTGATTTTTATCTTCTTTTTTTTCAAATTCAGTATCTGGCCAAAGCTCTAATGCAACACCCGTAAAATGTTCAGACACCTCATTGAGTGTCAGTACACGTTTACCAGATGCTGGATCTAAAATCGTGACTTTATTGGCACTGACTTCTTGCAATACCACAAAGTGGTTGAAATCCCAATGTAAAATACACGGGGTTTTAAGCTGATCTAAATCTTCTAAATCCAGCTTTAATGGGCGTGTTACCATTTTCAACTGATTACTAATTTTGATCAGCTGATTGAGATTTGAACCCTTTTGAGAAACTGAAAAACGACGTCTTAACGTTAATAAATCAGACTCATAGCCATAATAATGCGCAATCATCGCAATACAGGCTAATCCACATTCTGTCGCTTCCGTCTGTAAAATGGTTGGAATTTTCCGTCCAAATCCAAGAGAAATTTTGTCTAATATCTGCATGTTATTTCTTCTTATATCTTGCCAGTGATGCTATATAACGGTTCGAGTACCCATTCATATAGTTTTCTTTTTTCTTGCATGATATCTGCATCAAAGGCCATGCCCACTTTAAGAGGCTTACTTTCACCATAGGCTTTTACAAACTGTTGTTCTAATTTGACTTTGACTAAATACACAGGTTCACTTTGGTTAAGTGTTACACCCTGACTTAACTCGCCTAAATTGGTCAGTTCTTGTGGGTTCATCGTCGTCGCTGAGATTGAATGAATCACACCTTCACCTTGACCAAATTTTTGGTAAGGATAGGCTTGAAAACGAAGTTTTACGGTTTGACCAGTCCGTATAAATCCAATTGCTGAACTGGGTACAAAAAGATGTGCTTCTAAATAAGAAGGCGTCGGAACAATATTCATGACAGGAATATTAGGAGAAATAAACTGACCAACCTCTGCATTAATCGATGCTATTTTTCCTGTCGCATTGGCTTGTAATAGCAAACTATCCCGCGCTTTATTTTCTAAAAACTCTTGCTGATTCGAAGCTAATTGACGATCGACCAAAGTCAGCTCACTTTCCAACTTCGATGCTAGTCCTTGCTGAGCCAATAATTTATTTTCTAATTCAGCTTGTTTAGTATTTTTTTCTCGCTCATAGCTCTGTAAAGCAACTTTTAGGCTGATATAGTTATCTTGCTTCTGTTGATATTCTTCAATCGAAATATATTCTTTATCTTTTAAATCTCGATAACGATGTGTATTTTCTTGTGCAAGTGCTAGACGTTGGCTTTGCTCGGCAATTAAGCCATCTAATTTTATTAAATCTAAACGTATAGATTGAATTTCTGCATTTAATTGTTGAACACTATTTAAATGTAAGTCTTTTAGTTTATTTTTTTCAGTATCTAAACTTTGTTTTTTTAACTCAATTTGTTGTTGTACAGACTCATTATAGTTACCTGTACTATTATAACGCGTCATTTTTAATGCAATTAATGGTGTCCCTTTCTCCACTAACTGACCTTCTTTGACGAATTTTTCACTGACTATGCCGCCTTCAGCACTATAAACTCGGATTAAACCCGTATTAGGAATCAATAATCCTTTAACACTCGTCCTCTTCGTGTAGCTTCCAAAAAAAATAAAACTCACTAATAAAACAGTGAAAGTGGCGACAACAATCGTAAGTACCGTAAATGAAAATGGTCGAATCAAAATGACTTCACCAATCCACTTTGACTTTTGTGCATCAATCGCTTTGTCTCTAAACAGCTTATTTGTCATATATATTTGTAATTAATTTTTCAAGTACGGGTTTTTATATTGAATTTTCATCCAGTTGACTACATTTCAACAGCGTGCATAAAAGAGACAAACACAAACCAAAAGTTTTCAATAAAATAGTCATAATCTGTGTTGTCTCCTGTTCTATCCCACACTTCGCTCACCTAAATCTGCTTTGAATAAACTCAGTTGGATACTGATTTCAATAGATTAAAAACGAAGCGTTCATCTCGCTTTATTTCAAAACTCGATTGACTAAAGGTGCTGTGAACAAAGCATGAGGATCATATTGCTTTAAAATATGACTACTCGACTGAATGGTTAAATGATTAGATTGACCCTGAGCATGGACGCGTGGAATTTCGTAATCGATATAAGTTGAACTATCCCAAGCTTTTTGATTGGTATAGCCCCACCCTTTAGACCATTCTGGTCGCATCAAAGAATCACCTTTATAACGTTGTGACATCCACTCCTCAACTTCTGTGTAAAATTGCGCTGAGAATGGCGTACCTGGCAAGGTTAAAATATCAAACCAAACGGCACAGTCCCATTCAGGATGATCAGGACAAGGTTTAATGGCTGATAATGCTGCTGTTTGAGCGCTGTGAACAATTGAATCTTCTGGATGATCCAAGCCCGTAACTCGAATTTCAACAGGTCCATTCATTGGGAAACGACCCATTTTTTGATATTGCTTCATTTTCATGCTGTAATAATCACAAAAATCAGCAATAACCCGTTGAACGTTTGCACGACTGGTAATGACAGCATAGCCATTTGCCGTAACACGCAAAGTTGTTGGTTTGACATACAGTAAAACGTTTTTTGACGTTCCCCATAAATCATAAGTTTGAGTGGAAGCCAAACCACCAGTCAAAATCGTCGTGATTCCAGATAATGGCGTACCATTTAAACCTAGTTTAGAGATTTCATACTGGGTAAAACCAAAGGTTGGCGTGAGATAAGTACTTTTATTGACGATGATTTTATGAATTAAATCTGTAATAGGTTTGATTAAATTATCTGAGAACCAATAATTGAATGGTTTGACTGTCTGTCGAGCAGTCAAAGGACGATACGGAGTAACAGTCCAAACTTTTAACCAAGGATAATCGGTGAATGGAAACCAAATTGCTTCTGCACGACCAGATTTATCCAGGAAATGAGAGAAGGTACGTCCAGCATGCTTATCTTGAGCAAATAGCTCATTGATATGAATGTCGGTATAGCTTTCACAACGAATATATTGATTTTTTGACGTTTGTAATTGTGCAGATAAAATAAATGCACGACCTATATGAACTAAAAATGCACGAATTTCAGGATCATTTCGCAGGAAGGTTTTTGCAACGTATCGACCTTCTCGTTGGTCGAAAACAGCAGCAGTGATCGATACCACTAAATTACTGATCGAACCATAAGTTTGACCTTCTTGTTTTTTTTCCCCTACGGCAGGTACACCTGTGCCATGACCATCAATGGCCAACACACCACCCAAAGTTAAATCTCCAGGTGCTGGTACTGCCACAAATCCACGATTACGGTATTCCATTGCGGTTAACAATGCTTCCATTTGAATGCCGGCTTCGGCAGTCACAATACCGTTTGCATCAATACTTACTTTGTTGATATACGTTGGCATATCAATCAATAAAATTTTAGTAATCGTGTCTTGATCATCCAACAATAAAGGTGACCAATTATGTGACATCCCTTTGGCTCTGACTTTATAACCATTTTGATAAGCCCAATTAATCGCTTTTAAAACTTGTTCTTGATTTCTGGGTGATGCTGTCCATGCATTTTCATAACGAGATTCCCCAGACCAATTTTCATATTCCTGTTTAAAAATTGAGATTTCAGTTGGGAAATTTACTAATCTTTCTTGTAAAGGAAAAAACCAAGCCTCTGCCTTTTGTGTTGGGAACCATGCTGAAACAGCACCAACAGCAGCTAAGCTACCCATTGTTTTTAGAAAGTTTCTTTTATCGTGATCTATTTGTTCTGAAGAATTCTGCATTGTTATAGCCACCAAAAGTTTAGCTTTATTATTTATGTTACTGAAAGCAGACCAGTACTCATGACCAGTCTGCCTTTAACACTTTATTTAAAACTTATGAAAGCCAAGCACGAACGCCATTCAAAGTCGGAAGAAGTTTATATTGACCTTCTGCCTTTTCTTTTTCGTAATGGTTTGGAGTTTCATCTACATCGCCACCAAGTGCACGACCTAGACCAATTAATGTTTTTGATGCCACTAAACCAGTAGTATCAGCAGCTTGGTGTACTAGCCCTAAACCTACTGCACTAAATACAACACCAACTGATGAAATCAGTTTTGAATTAAGTGTTTGATTGAATAAATTCACACCGTGGATGATTGAGTCACCAATCAACGTTCCAGCACCAGATACTTCATTGATTTCTTCTTGCTTTAATTCAACTAAGCTCATGATTGAAAACCTCGTTATAAAGAATTTATGTTAAATACACCTAACTTTTGTTAAGCATTTTTTAATATACAGGATGAAATATGTAGTATTAATGACAAATAACTAACGTTATTTAATTATTTTGTGATTTATTTAACATTATTTATGATAATCTGGTTGACTATTTTTATCGAAAATAACTGTTCAATTTCAAATGATAGATACATCATTGGCCCGTTCATCACCATTGATTGAATATGTAGGAGCATTACAAACATGGCAATAAAAAACTAAAAAACAAAATTTTAAGGTCTATTTTAGAAGGTCTTAATATTTACTAGTCCAAAATACATCATCATGTGCAATAGCACTTGAAAAGTCAGCACCAAGACAAAGCAAAACTGAATACAAAGCAATAAGTATGGTTGTATAACTGTCACAGGGAGTCACAGTATCTGCAGAAATTCCGATAAAGAATCCTAATACAGCGGGCAGATTAAAAAAGTATCCCAATGCAATGTCCAAGTAGAACAACACCATGGTTGATGGTAAAAGAAAAAACCGATTTAAGTCGTTGCTTAAATCGGTTTTCAGTCAGTTGATTCACTGAACTAAGTTTTCAATTTTTTGTTTAATTTGAATAATAAGGTATTAACGACCATAGATTTCTAAAAGTTTATCTAAAGTTGCTTGATAATGAATGTTGATGTCTTCAGCTAAAATAGCATACGCATTATCTAACTGAACCATTGGCCAGCCTTCTTTCCAAAAAGGAAAAATATTGTGTAGATCATGCGTTACGATTGCTTCTTCACGTGTAATCGCCTGTGCAACCTGCGATAAAACTTGTGCCGTTTCAGCACCATCAATCTCAAGATAATCAATACCACGCGCTTTAAGAATACGAATTCTGTCTTTTTTATATTTAATTTTTTTTGCTTGTGCTTCATTTAAGCCTAGCGCAAGTGTCACTGCTTCAACAAACTTTTCTTCGAAAGATTGATGTAATGCAACCAAGGCTTTTTTATGTGCTTCCTGACGCCCCTCTTTACCACCACTTCGAATCAGTTTATTCGCCTCAACATTAAGTTCGTCAGATTTCATTGACTGCAAAATATCTAAAATTTCGATATCACTTAAAGATTCAGCATTGTGGTGTGTCATGGGAGTACTTCAATTCAACTTAATCTTGCATTTTCTCATAATTCAACACAAATACATAATCTAATTCAAATTGAATCGATAAACTTTCAAATGATTCTAAATATTTGGAATTATACTTCTGAGTTTTAGTGCAATATTAAAGTCAAAACGATGGGTAGTGTGATTGCAGCACCGATAATTTGCAGACTAATTACGCCAGCCATTAATTGACTGTCACCACCTAATACTTTTGTCAGAATATAAGCAGCTGAAGCCGTTGGTAATGCAAAATATAAAATGAAGATTTGCGTCTCTAAAGTATTGAAGCCCAGCATTTTACAGACCAACCAAGCCAATATCGGCATTAAACATAAACGCGATAGCGTGTTGATCATTAGCGGAAATGATTCTTTTTTAAGAGCCACAAATTGCAATGCAGCACCGACACACATTAGTCCCATAGGTAAGCTACATATCGCAAGTTGGTAAATTAATGACTCTGCACCCTTCCATAATGGCAGCCCGGATACATTGTAGAGCACCCCAACCAGACAACCTAAAATTAAAGGGTTTTTAAGTAGCGATATAATCACTGCTCGAAAATTCATATTTTCATGATCGGTCAGTGCCAATACCGAGATGATATTCACAACAGGAATACTGATTGCCAACAGCAATGCAAAAATCGTCATGCCTTCTGCTGGAAAAAGCGAAGCAACAACTGCTAAACCAATATAGGTATTAAAACGTACATTACTTTGAACATAGACTCCAAATCTTCGTGTTGGGGTCTGAAAAATTCTTTTTAGAATATATAAAACCGCACAAGCAATTGGAAAGACCACGAGTAAAATGACTAAAATTTTACTCACCATCTCCATATGAATATCAGCTTGAGCCAAATTACCAAAAAGCATGGCAGGAAAAAAAACAAAATAGTTAAGTTTCTCTGCACCCGCCCAAAACTCGTCTGTTAAATACGATTTCTGTTTAAGAAAATATCCAATTAATATGAGCCCTATCAGGGGCACTAAGGATAAAACAATGCTGTACATAAATGATGAGCCTAATCGAGTGCAGATCGCTCAGCCCTAATACGCTCAATCAACTACAGTGGTTTATTGCATGCATTTTGAACTGATCATTTTATATTACACTGCATCAAGCTGATCGTCTCAAAAATTCATCATTTACATCGAGCATTGACTTGTTTTATATACGCTAAAATTTCAGGCAAAGTCTGGATTGTTTTATTTAACGGCGGTTGATGTTCAGCTAAGGATTGGTGAAACCCCGCCAAATATAGTCCATCTAATCCAGCCTGAGTAGCACCCCAATAATCATTCACTGGATGATCACCAACATAAAGACAATGGTCAGGTGCAATTCCTAATTGTTGACAAGTCATATGAAATATTTCTGCTTGAGGCTTTGACACACCTGCCTTCTCAGAACTTATGATCACATCAAAACAATGCGCGATTCCTAGACCTTCGATAATTTTGTGTCGAGTGAAATGTCCTCCATTCGAAATGATTGCCAACTTAAATCCTTCGCTTCTAAGCTGATCAAGCGTCTGAATAGCATTTGGCATCATGACTGCGTTTAGTCCAAATTGATTAAACCAATAGTCACTTAATTCATCTAATTCTGGTGCTTTTTTCCATTTCAACTGCTTGAGTAATGCATGAGCGACTGAACCACCAATGGTAGGTGCAGTCATTCGTTCTCGGATGGGATAGCCACCATGATCAATATATCGAATCGTTTCGAGAATCTCAGCTTGCGCAGACGAGGCAGATTGATCAATTTGCTGTTTATAAGTATTAAATAATGCCCGACTAAAAGTTTGAACACTTAAATCTCGATGTGTCAGTGTATTGTCCAAATCAAAAATAACAGCTTGAATTTTCATAGTGCTTAGAGGAGTGTATTCATTTGCCCATGCTATCAACTCTCCGTAATCTCGATTATTCATTTTTATTTCATCCTAAGCATGAAAATGAATAAAAGATAGATTACAGACTAATTCCATTGATGTTTGTTTTGAGCTGTATACCGACTCCATACTAAAATCGGTATGAACAAAAATAATCCTAATATACAGATCAAAATGAGATATGAGGTATAACCGAGCCAATCGCCTAATATGCCACTCAAGGTATACAGTGCTCCCGCAATGGAAGCCATCAATGCGACTTGGAAAGTAAAATCTGTTCCTGCAAATTCTTTCCGACTGTATTGCATCACCAAGGTTAGAATAATCACCAATAACATCGCAGCGAACATATCTTCTAAAGCATTGATGATATAGATCCACACGACGTTCAATTCAGAAGGTCGCGCCTCATAATGCGATAACCATGCAAATCCAATGAGACTCAATAATTTAAGCAGTGAAAAAGTAATTAAAGCACTTTGACGCGAATAAAACCTAAGTAGCCAACCTGCAATACCTGCTCCGATCAAAGCAGCAAATGCTCCAAGCATGGTCACATTGACACCAATTTGCGTCTTAGATAGTCCTAAATCGACCAACAATGGTTTAAGAATAGGTCCAGACAATCCATCCGTCACTTTAATGCTACACAATACAAAAAACCAAAGTCTGAGTTCTCGATTTTGAAAAAAATATTTTAAGTAATGACTTAAAGCTTTCACGAAATTTTGAGTTTTAGATGATGAATCATCATCTTGATGATTATTGATACTTTGTGAAGCATGTTGAGGCTCACGATACAATAATACGGGTAGCGTATTAAATGCCACCAAAACAGCCAAGCATAAAAAAGTGGTTTGCCAAGTCAATGCATCTAATACCCACAATATCGCACCGCCTCCCACAATAAAGCCCAATCTTGAACCAATCACTTGGAACATATTGCCTAGATGCTGTTGTTCACCTTTTAGAATATTCACAGCTAAGCCATCGGTTGCTATATCTTGAGTCGCTCCGATACTATTCATCATCAACAATGCCACGAAAAATCCAAAGAGATATTGAGGTTGGTTCAGTGATTGAATGGGGATAAACGATAAGATTATCAGCGTAATCATTGTGAGTAACTGAGTGGGTATAATCCAACTGCGGTAATGCCCTTGATTGAACAAATGATGGCGATCAACCAATGGAGCCCATAAAACTTTGAGTGCCCACGGAGCCATCAGCAATCCAAATCCACCAATATGCGTTAAGGAAACACCTTCAGCACGCAGAATCACGGGCAAAGCATGTGTCATAAATCCTACTGGCAATCCTTGCGCCCAATAGAGTGAAAATAAAAGCACATACATCTTGGTATTTGGTGACATGAAAGAGGTATCCTGCGACTGATGTCTTTTTAATCAATTCGTATTGAGATGTCCTTGTCACTTGGTTCTTATTCTGCCAATGTATCTCATACACAAGATCTTTATAATAAATTTAAAAAGCATTATACAACACACAATGAACAATAGATTTCCAAAATTGCCATCACAAGTTCCTCAACGCGGTTCAAAGTTGAGTCGAGCAGCGTTCAAACAGCTTTATCTTAGACAAGGCTGGTCTTTTGAAGGAGAATTTCCAAATTTCCCCAAAGCTGTCGCAATTGTGTCCCCGCATACATCAAATTATGATGGAATGTATGCCTTTCTCGCGATGCTTGGCATTGGCATTGAAGTCACAATCTTTGGAAAAGATAGTCTTTTCAAATCTCCACTCAAACATTTACTCAAATGGATCGGGGTGATTCCGGTAAAACGCGATACCCCCCAAGGCTTGACTCAACAAATTGTTCAAGCTATTCATGAACGAGATAAAATTTGGGTGGCAATGGCACCTGAAGGTACACGAAAAAGTGCTAAAAAGATTCGCAGCGGTTTTTATCACATTGCCTTAGGTGCAAATATACCAGTGGTAATGTTTGCATTAGACTATGATCATAAAGTCATACGATGTTTAGGAAGCCTTGAAATGACGGGAGACTATGAATCTGATCTGCACAAAATATTAGAATATTATCGTGGAAAAATTTCTCCTAAAAATATAAGTCGTTTAGCATTACCCTTTAAAGAACTTTTGTAAAAATGCTAGAAAAATAGACAGCAATCTGTTGAGATATGCCTAAAATTTTGACACTTTTTAGCAGATTAATGTCTATGTCATTGCTCCTCAATCTTCCCAAAATCAGCTTCATTGGCCTGAGTTTATTGGCGCTATCAGGCTGTAACTCTACTGTAAAAAATCCTACACAATCCACTCAAATTCAAGCACGCGAGCCAGTGATCGCCATTGCTCTAGGCGGTGGTGGTGCAAAAGGTTTTGCGCATATTGGTGTATTAAAGGTTTTAGAATCTCATGGTATAAAACCCAAAATTGTTACGGGTACAAGTGCTGGAAGTTTTGTCGGTAGTATTTATGCTTCAGGCAAATCTCCCTATCAACTACAGCAAATTGCACTTCAACTGAAAGAGTCCGATATTCGTGATTTAACTTTAAATCGACAGGGTGTGGTCCTCGGTCAAAAGCTCCAAGATTATGTCAATCGACAGGTTGGGAACAAACCGATTGAACTATTCCCGATTCGATTTGCTGCAGTTGCCACACGTTTAGATAATGGTAAACGCGCTGATTTCGTCAAAGGTAATACAGGTCAAGCCGTAAGAGCGTCATGTAGTATCCCTAACGTCTTTGTTCCAACAACGATTGGCAAAACCAAATATGTTGATGGTGGACTCGTGAGTCCAATTCCAGTTCAAACTGCCAAAAATATGGGTGCAGATATTGTGATAGCAGTTGATATTTCTGCACGCCCTGCAGGCAATAAGCCGATGAGCATGTGGGGACTGTTGGATCAAACGATTAATATTATGGGTCAACAAAGTATCAATACTGAACTCAATGCAGCTACAGTCGTGATTCAGCCAAAAGTTGGCCATTTAGGAACTTTGGATTTGAAAGCCAGCAATGAGGCAATACTTGAAGGTGAGAAAGCAGCGCAACTGAAAATTAAATCAATAGATACCGCAATTGCCAATTTCAAAAAATCTCCTGCTGCTTTCAAACCTGCACCAACAGCTCGCTTTTAAGCATTTTTTATAGGCTTCTCTGCCCTAGTCTGTTATCTTGATATAGATGTTTTCGTCTATAACAAGATAACGATTAGAGTAGATGTATGGACTTATTGATTGAACCTTGGCATTGGTTTGTATTAGGTATTTTGCTCATCCTGTCTGAGCTCATTTTACCGGCCTTTGCTGCACTGTGGTTTGGTATAGCTGCAGTCATTATTAGCATACTGGTGTGGCTATTTCCTTCTATGGGGCTTCCAGCTCAAATTATTTTATGGGTTGTCCTATCGATTTCATGTACGGTGATTTGGTTTAAATTTATTAAACCACTTTCCGTTGATAAGACTAAAGCGGGGCTCTCACGTGAAGCGACAATCGGACAAGTTGGGATGGTGATTCAAATTGGTCATGAACCTGAATTAGTCAAAGTTCGGTTTCAGCTTCCAGTTCTCGGCTCTGACGAATGGAATTGCAGAACACTGAACCCTGTTCAGGTCGGTGATCGTGTCAGAGTTACAGATATTTTAGGTAATGAGCTGGTCGTTCAAGCGCACAATAACCTCAACTCACCGTTATAAACAATAATTCTTAAAGGAGTAGAAATGTCTGGTTCAATTATTGCCTTCGCATTTTTGGCATTCGTCGGGATCACTATTTTTAAAGGGGTTCGTATTGTTCCTCAAGGCTATAAATGGATCGTACAACGTCTGGGTAAATACCATACAACCTTAAGTCCAGGTCTAAACTTTGTGATTCCTTATGTTGATGAAGTCGCATATAAAGTCACGACAAAAGATATCGTTCTCGATATTCCATCTCAGGAAGTGATTACAAGAGATAACGCAGTTCTTTTAATGAACGCTGTTGCCTATATCAACATTACTACACCAGAAAAAGCAGTCTACGGTATCGAAAACTATACTTGGGCAATCCAAAACCTTGTCCAAACTTCTTTACGTTCAATCGTAGGTGAAATGGACTTGGATGATGCTTTATCTTCACGTGATCACATTAAAGCGAAGCTAAAAGCAGCAATTTCTGATGATATTTCAGATTGGGGAATTACGCTTAAAACGGTTGAAATCCAAGATATTCAACCATCAGGTACAATGCAATCCGCAATGGAAGCCCAAGCCGCAGCTGAACGTCAGCGTCGTGCGACAGTGACACGTGCTGATGGTGAAAAACAAGCTGCGATTCTTGAAGCTGAAGGTCGTCTTGAAGCATCACGTCGTGATGCTGAGGCTCAAGTTGTACTCGCTGAAGCTTCAGAAAAAGCCATTAATATGGTTACCAATGCTGTAGGCGACAAAGAGATCCCTGTCGCTTATCTACTTGGTGAACAATATGTAAAAGCAATGCAGGATATGGCTAAATCTAATAATGCTAAAACTGTGGTATTGCCTGCTGACATCATGAATACGATTCGTGGGGTAATGGGTCGTAATAATCCTTAAATCGCTCAAACACTCTTCAAAATTTAAAAAGGCAGCTTCGGCTGCCTTTGTTATTGATATGACTCAAGATTCAATTCTTCAGCATTTATTTTAAATTTATGGTTAAATTTCGCATCCTGAAAGATTGCCTGAAAACAATCTATCGTCTAACTGCATCATGGAAATTGTATGAGCACCTTTGATCCCACCTTAATCACTTTCTTGTTCTATATTGTCGCCATGGTCGTGATTGGTTTAATCGCGTATCGAGCGACCACGAACTTTTCAGATTATATTTTGGGTGGACGACGCTTGGGAAGTTTTGTAACAGCCCTTTCAGCTGGTGCTTCTGACATGAGTGGCTGGTTACTTATGGGTTTGCCAGGTGCTATTTATCTTTCTGGTCTATCAGAAATGTGGATTGCAATTGGTTTAATTATTGGTGCATGGCTCAACTGGCTGTTAGTGGCAGGACGTCTCAGAGTTCATACTGAAGTTCAACACAATGCCCTTACACTCCCAGATTACTTTTCCAATCGTTTTAATGATCAGAAAAAAATTCTACGAATCGTTTCTGCATTTGTCATTTTAATCTTCTTTGCCATTTATTGTGCTTCAGGCATGGTTGCAGGCGCTCGATTATTTGAAAGTATGTTTGATCTTTCTTACAGCACTGCCCTTTGGATTAGTGCAATTGCAACGATCAGTTACGTTTTTATTGGTGGTTTCTTGGCTGTTTCTTGGACAGACACCATCCAAGCGGGATTAATGATTTTTGCCTTATTGCTTACCCCCATCGTGGCTTTACTGACTTTTTCCGATTTATCTCAAGTGAATTTAGCACTTGAAGCAGCACGACCAGAAGCAAGCAGTTTAATAGGTAATTTAAGTACCGTCGCAATTATTTCATTACTGGCCTGGGGTTTAGGCTATTTCGGACAACCTCATATTCTTGTACGTTTTATGGCTGCTGATTCAGTTAAATCGATTCCTAATGCTCGTCGTATTGGTATGACTTGGATGATTCTGTGCCTTGGTGGTGCAGTGGCTGCTGGATATGTCGGTATTGCTTATTTTCAGCAAAATCCACAGTTCGCTAATATTGTGAATGCTAACCCTGAAACTGTATTTATGGAGTTAACGAAAGTTCTATTTAACCCATGGATCGCCGGCATTGTATTAGCTGCCATTTTGGCTGCGGTAATGAGTACATTGAGTTGTCAACTTCTTGTTTGTTCAAGCACTTTAACCGAAGATTTTTATAAATCTTTCATCCGTAAAACTGCTTCTCAAAAAGAACTGGTTTGGGTGGGTCGCTTGATGGTGCTACTGATTGCTTTACTTGCGATTGTTTTAGCGTCAAACCCTGAATCTAAAGTACTTGGTCTAGTTGCCTACGCTTGGGCAGGCTTTGGGGCAGCATTTGGCCCGCTCATTATTCTGTCTTTATTCTGGAAACGCATGACATTAAATGGCGCTTTGGCGGGGATGATCATTGGTGCAGTGACCGTTATTGTATGGAAAAATATTTGGGCTGATACTGGAATCTATGAAATCATTCCTGGCTTTATTTGCTCCCTCATCGCAATCATTGTTGTGAGTTTATTAGGTAAGCAACCGACCTCAGATGTTACTGACCGATTTGACGAAGCAGACCGATTATATAAAGCGACAAAATAACAAATGAAAAAGAGGACTTTCAGTCCTCTTTTTTTTTTAACTTTTTCGAGCAAGTAAAAAAGCTGAAATCTGCTTAAGTTCAGATGCCGAATCACCAAAATAATCTAAAGCACTAATGGCTTGCTGATGAAGCTTATTTGCATATTCTTTTGCAGCATCTAAGCCCAATAAAGCTGGGTATGTTGATTTTTCTACAAGTTCATCTTTTCCAGCGGTCTTTCCAAGCGTTTCAGTATCCGAAACTATATCTAAAATATCATCTTGTACTTGAAATGCTAAACCTAATGCCTGACCAAATTCACGCAATTTCGGTATTCCTGCATCTACACCGTCCATCACTGTCACTGCTGACATCATGATTGCCGCCTGAATCAGTGCACCAGTTTTATTACGATGAATATTTTCCAATGCTTCCTGATCAATTTTCTTGCCTTCTGCTTGCAAATCTAGGACTTGACCACAAACCATCTTAGAAGATGATGTCGCCAATATCTGCATTTGCTTCAACACAATAGAAGGATCTACAGTCACTTGTGTATCAAAAAGTCGACTTCCTAAAACCTCAAATGCCATCGACTGCAAGATATCTCCCGCAAGTAGTGCTGTATCTTCACCATATGCAACATGGCAAGTTGGTTGACCACGACGCAACAAATCATTATCCATACATGGTAAGTCGTCATGAGCAAGTGAATAGCAATGAATTAACTCGACTGCAACTGCTGCACGTCGCACAGCAGCAAAATTTTTATGATCTTCACTTAATTCTGCTGTTGCATACGCTAAAGCTGGACGAACCCGTTTTCCACCTAACATGACTGCATGATTTACAGCACTTTTCAAAGGCTCTGGAATGAAAAATGCATCTAGTGCAATTTTCAGATCCTGTTGGATTTGCTGTTGAGCACGTTGTAATACTTCACTATTCACAGAGATATGTACTGTCACTGCCGTCTTTGAACCTCAAGTTATACCGTTTCATGTCGGTATATATAAAATTGTCCTTATTCTACAACCAATTGTGATTGCTACAAAACACAATGCTGATTTGTTTTATTTAGTGATAGGTTTAAATGAAGAGTGACTATTCATCTAACACATGAATCGAGTTTCGACCCAATACATGTGCAATGTCAACCGCACGATCTAAGGTTTCTAATATTTGCTTTTCTGAGTACATTTTCTGGCAATTAGGATGAAAAATCCCAATCGCACACGTGAGTACCTCATCCTCTTGAGGATCGAAATAAATTTTTTCACGGACCAATGTTTGTTTTAGGCGTTCAGCAATGGTGAGAATTTTCCAAGGAGTCGATTCTTGAATCACCAAGATAAAACTTGCAGAATTCAAACGATAGACTTCTGCTAAATCTTGATTCAACTCCTCTTTAATCAGAGATCCAATACGACTCAAAATTTCATCGCCAATGGTATAACTATTGAGCTGATTAAACTTTTTAAAATTTTCGACTTCAAACTTGATAAAAGAATAATTTTTCCGATCTTGAATAAGGAAGCGATCTTTTAAAAACTGTTCAAATGCCAGCTTATTGTTCATCCCAGTCACAGGATCCAAATATAGCTCTTCAAACAACCTTTTATTATTTTGGATCAAGACACGTTCACGTCTTTTCAATTTTGTTATATCTGCACATACGATCAACACGCAATCCAAAGAGGATGATTTATCTCTTAAAGCACTAAAATAAATTTGAAAAAAATGCCCTTTTGAATAGAACTCATTTTCAATTTTGTATAAACGTGAATCATTTCGAAACAATTGCAGCGCATCTTGAAATAATTGGTAAACCGTCGTTGATACGAAACCTAATTTCTTTCCGAGTAAATAGAGTGCATCACTCTCATAGATATCAGCAAATAATTGATTTGCACTAATAAATACACCATCATGCTGAACTAGCGCCACAGGCACAGGGATTTTGGCAATCACAGATACCAAATCTAATTTATTTGTAGCATGAATTTGGTTTAGAAACTCTTGATCAATCTTGGGCGTATCCTGCTCAAAATTATTATCCTTCTTCATTGGTCTTTCTCATTTTAATTATTCGTGGAGCGAAGGCTATTCAGCAACTTAATTTTATGAATTCGGTGAATATAATCACGTTGACTTATTTCCTTAATATAACATGTCAAAATTGTCATAGTCTCAATTATTTATGAGTGAATCGTACTGTTAGTAATGCTTTCAGACTAATTTAGTATACTTATCACATATTTTAAGCGCGTAAAAAAACCACTCGAAAGTGGTTTTTTCATCTTAAAACGTATCGCCAGGAATTCGCACCCATCCTTCCATGAGTACTCGAGCACTGCGACTCATAATGGCCTTTTTTACCGTCCATTGGTCATTAATTTTCTCCGCTTCAGCGCCTACTCTGAGTGTTCCAGAAGGATGCCCAAATCTGACTGATTTTTTTTCACCACCACCTGAGGCTAAATTGACTAATGTTCCAGGAATTGCAGCGGCGGTTCCAATCGCTACAGCTGCGGTTCCCATCATGGCATGGTGTAGTTTACCCATAGATAAAGCACGAACCGTCAAGTCGATCTCATCAGCGTGTACTGCTTTTCCGCTAGATGAGATGTAATTTTTAGGCGCAGATACAAATGCAATTTTAGGTGTATGCTGACGTTGAACCGCTTCATCAATATGCTGAATAATACCCATCTTTACAGCACCATAAGCACGAATTTTTTCAAACTTGACCAAGGCCTCGACATCATTATTGATATGATCCTGAAGTTCAGTTCCTTCATACCCTAAGTCTGAAGCACACATAAAAATAGTTGGAATACCCGCATTAATCAGCGTCACCTGAAAGCGACCAATATCTGGGACTTCCAGCTCATCAACCACATTTCCTGTGGGAAACATGGCAGCCCCATCCTCTCCATCATCTGCGGGATCTAAAAATTCTATTTGCACCTCTGCAGCTGGAAATGTTACCCCATCAAGCTCGAAATCACCTGTTTCCTGAACCTGACCATTTGTGATTGGGACATGCGCAATAATCGTTTTCTGAATATTGACCTGCCAAATCTTTACCGTACAAATTCCATTCTCTGGGATCTTTTCTGCACTCACGAGACCATTTGAAATCGCAAATGAGCCTACAGCAGCCGTAAGATTGCCACAATTACCACTCCAATCGACGAATGGTCGATCAATTGCAACCTGTCCAAAAAGATAATCTACATCATGATCAGATTGAGCGCTTTTAGAGAGAATAACTGTCTTACTGGTACTAGATGAAGCACCACCCATTCCATCAATTTGTTTGCCATAAGGATCAGGGCTTCCTATCACACGTAATAAAATTTGATCTCTTGCTTTACCTGGAACTTGAGCTTCTTTGGGTAAATCATTTAAGTTAAAGAAAACACCTTTACTCGTTCCTCCACGCATATAAGTGGCTGGAATTTTAATTTGTGGTGTTGAACTCATAGCTCATTCCTTCTCTTTTAATATTTGTTATCAATCGTGATTTTTAGTTCAACACAGTATAAATGATTTTTTATGTGGACATGAGCACTTAACACTATGGTATGAATTTCCATCAATTACGATAGAGTAAATTTAATTCACTCTCACAAAAATAAATTCTAATAAAATTAAATGATTGATTAAAAAATAATTAAATCATTTTTCTATAATAATTTTATTTTATTTAAATCATAAAAAACATTCATGAACGCTGACGTACTAGGCTAATGCAATTTGATCTATTACAATCTTGTAACTTATTTCAATCGTCGGGCTGAATACTTTGAATAACAAGTCTTCACAACTTCAGCGTGGCTTAAAGAATCGTCATATCCAATTAATCGCTATGGGTGGTGCAATTGGTACAGGCTTATTTTTAGGTTCCGCACACGTGATCCAATCTGCCGGCCCATCTATTATTTTGGGTTATGCAATTGGTGGTTTAATCGCTTTTTTAATTATGCGCCAATTAGGCGAAATGATTGTTCATGAACCTGTTGCAGGATCATTTAGTCATTTTGCAAATAAATATTGGGGTAAGTTTCCTGGATTCCTAGCAGGTTGGAACTATTGGATTCTTTATATTTTGGTCGCGATGACCGAATTAACAGCTGTTGCAAAATATATTAACTATTGGTGGCCTCACATTCCTGCTTGGTCATCAGTTCTTTTCTTCTTTATTATCATTACCTTAGTTAACCTCTGTAATGTTAAATTTTATGGAGAATCAGAGTTTTGGCTGTCTATTATTAAAGTAGCAGCTGTCGTGTCGATGATTATCTTCGGTTTATTCTTGTTGTTTACAGCAGGATCTGACTCTACTGCATCATTCAGTAATCTTTGGACTCACGGTGGTTTCTTCCCTCATGGATTCGAAGGTTTATTCTTCATGTTGGCATTCCTGATGTTCGCCTTTGGTGGTATTGAACTGATTGGTATGGCGGCAGCTGAGGCTGAAAATCCAGAGAAAACGATTCCTAAAGCAATTAATCAAGTTGTTTTCCGTATTCTGATTTTCTATGTTGGGTCGCTTACAATTCTTCTTTCTTTAGTTCCATGGAATCAACTGCAACTTGGTGGTCTAGATAAAAGCCCATTCGTAATGATCTTCAGTCAACTGGGTATTGATTGGGCTGCTCACCTGCTCAACTTTATTATTTTGACTGCTGCGCTATCGGTATATAACAGTGGAATGTACGCGAATAGCCGTATGCTTTTTGGTTTAGCAAAACAAGGTAATGCCCCTAAAATTTTTGAAAAAACCAATAAACAAGGTGTACCTGTTCCAGCGGTATTGTTGTCAGCGGTGTTAATTTTCGGATGTGTTTTATTAAACTATTTTGCACCTGAAGATGCTTTAAGTAATTTAATTTATATTGTTGTTGGTGCTCTAGTACTTAACTGGGCGATGATTGCGTTGACTCACTTGAAATTTAAACAAGCGATGAAACTGTCAAATACCACTTCAAAATTTCCTGCTCTATGGTCACCAGCCAGTAACTATTTGGTTCTTGGGTTTATTCTTGTCGTGCTTTACATCATGTGGACTCAGGGCTTAAGCGGTGCTGTGATCATGATTCCGATCTGGATTATCCTGATGTTGGTATTATTTAAATTACTTTACCGAAAATAGTAAGACGCATTAAAAAAGTTATTGCTAAGCAATAACTTTTTTTCAAAAATTTTTTGATCAGATTAGTATGCGTCCTTAGCTTAACTGGATAGAGCAGTTGCCTCCTAAGTGACCGGCGTGGGTTCGAGTCCCGCAGGGCGCACCATTTTCTGAGATTAATACACTTATCAACAAATTGACCCAAAATAAAAAAATAATGTCATTTCAGTCAAATTTTTGTTGCATCTCATTACCTTTATGATATGTTGTTTGTAGAGTAAAAAATAAACATTTTAGCATAAATCGTTTATTTATCAGCTCTTAAGGAAATAACTAAAAAAATTCTATTAAATTAAAAATTCACATTATCTAAGGATAGATAACATGAAATTAAAAACCATCAGTGCATCTGTATTATTTGCTTTATTACCGATTTCTGGGGCTTATGCAGCCGCTATGGATCGCTCAGGTCAATCGATAGGAGCATTTTTACAACCGAATAACTATTTTGAAGCTGGTATCTCCATTATTGACCCTGATGTATCTGGTAAAAACCAACTTGGAAATATCAGTGATATGGCTGAGGATTATTACTTCCCAAGTGCTGCATTAAAACTGCAATTAAATGAAAAATTCTCTTTCGGCTTACTCTATGATCAACCCTTTGGAGCATCAGCCTATTACACAGATGGATTACTTCCAGGATTACTGCCAGATAGTACACTTCCTCTCTCTTCAACAGAGGTTAAAGTAAATTCAAATAACATATCAGCTATTGTTGGGTTTCAACCTAATGAAAATTTGAATATTTATGGCGGTGGTGTATATCAGGATGTGAGAGGTAATTTAACTTTATCTAGTTTAGCGAATTATCAGGCTCATTTTAAAAGAGATGAAGGTTATGGTTGGTTAGCTGGTGTTGCATATCAAATCCCTGAAATAGCGTTAAAAGCATCCTTAACATATAGATCTGAAATTGACCATAGTTTGGAAACTACGGAAGATGCCAATGGTTTGATAAACGCTTATTCAAGTTATTTTGGTTATCCTAGTTTTATTGTTGAGAGCATAGTTGGACCTCAAGTAGCTCAAGTACTAACTAATCTTAAAAATTTAGATTCGAGTGGGGCATTAAATACACCTTCTCAGAATACTAAAATCAGCACTCCACAATCAGTTAATTTAGACTTTCAAACAGGCATCATGGCAAACACCGTTGCTTTTGCAAATGTTCGATGGGTTGAATGGGGAGGTCTAAAAATTGATATTGATAAATTTAGATTGTTAACACAAGCTGTTACTGGTCAAGGACAAAATATTATTGAATATGATAAAGATCAATGGTCTGCAACGGTTGGCGTTGGTCGTAAGATTAATGAAAAATGGGGCGGTGCATTATCCGCAGGTTGGGATTCTGGAGCTGGGAATCCAGTAACCGCACTTGGACCAACAGAAGGCTACTGGAATCTAGGTTTGAGTGCTCAGTTTAGCCCTACTCCTGCAACCTTTATCGGTGGCGGTGTAAAATATTTTTGGTTAGGAGATGCTGATGGCCGATCTGTTGGTCGTGAAGTGGGTAAGTTTGAAGATAACAATGCTTGGGCATATGGTCTAAAAATAGGTTATCGTTTCTAAATTCCATTTAGTTTTCAAAAGAGCACTTTTGTGCTCTTTTTTTATTTAATCATGAATGCCATTGACTGACTGTATAGTTCATTTAAATATTAACGATAAGATAGTGTCGTTCAAAATTAAATAACTCATAAATTCAATAATTTATATAAAAAATAAAATTCCTATTATTTTTATCAGAATTAAAATTCAATTATAAATTTATTTCCTTAGAGTATTTACTCTGATTCTTAATGTGTTATTTTGTGAACATAAGATTTAGGATCAGTTTAAGATAACTAATCCTCAATTCAATTGGAAAATACAAAATAATTCATTGAAGAAGATCAGGGAAAATTCAAGTGAAATTAACAAAATTATCAGCTGCTGTATTATTCGGTTTAGCATCATCAGGCACTTTTGCTGCTGCATTAGATCGTTCTGGACAATCTATTTCATCATTCCTTCAACCAGGAAATTACTTCGAAGCTGGCATCTCAATTTTAGATCCATCTGTCTCTGGTAAAGACTTATCTGGTAATTACACTGGTGATATGGCTGGTGATTACTACTTTCCTTCTGCAGCATTAAAAATTCAAGCGACCGATAAAATTTCATTTGGTTTGATTTATGACCAGCCTTTCGGTGCTGATGCAGCATATAAAGGTAACAATAATTTTACCACACAAGGTTCTGATACCATTTTAGGTGCACTCCCAGTTTACCTTGGTGAAAAGCCAGCAAGTGCTCCTATAGGTGTAGGTTTAAATACTGGTGTAACAGGTGGCACATCAGTCGAAGTAGATACACAAAATATTTCCGCTATTATCGGCTTCCAACCTAACGAAAATTTTAATTTCTATGGCGGAGCTGTTTATCAAACTGTTAAAGGAAATGTAAAATTAAGAGGATCGACGTATAGTATCTTTAATGGATACGATGCTGATATTAAAGAAGACGGCGACTTCGGTTGGTTAGTCGGTGCAGCTTATCAAATTCCTGAAATCGCTTTAAAAGCCTCTTTAACATATAGATCTGAAATTAGTCATGACGTTGAAGTAAATGAAAGTATTCCTGCTGCAACCGCATTAGCAAATCCAGCAAATGCTCCTCAATTGATTAACCTCATTACAACTTTGACTGCACTTGGACAAATCGATCAATATACAGCAGGTAGCCTACAAGGAGCAATCGGTGCTTTAGGTGCTGGCTTCAAACCTGGATCTACAAATGTTACTACTCCACAATCTGTCAACTTAGATCTACAAAGTGGCATTATGGCGAACACCGTAGCATTTGCAAACATACGTTGGGTGGATTGGTCTAGTTTCTCAATTAAGCCTAATAATTTCGGTCAATTGGCTGATGCACTTGGTAGTGCCGGACTTATCCCTGGCAAACCTAATGGATTTAACCTAGTTGATTATTCTAAAGATCAATGGTCTGTAACAACAGGTGTAGGTCGTAAATTTAACGAGCAATGGGCTGGTAATGTTTCAGTTGGATGGGATTCCGGTGCAGGCAATCCTGTAACGACACTTGGACCAACAGAAGGTTATTGGAACGTAGGTTTAGGTCTTCAATATAGCCCTACTCCAGCTACGTTTATTGCAGGTGGTGTTAAATACTTCTGGTTAGGTGATGCTGATGCTCAGACAGGTGCACATAGTGCAGCAGGCAAGTTTGAAGACAATGACGCTTTAGCTTACGGTCTTAAAATCGGCTATAAATTCTAATCATTCATCAATAAAAAAAGACCACATGATTGTGGTCTTTTTTATTTTTATACAAGTATAAAGTAATTGTTTGTTATATCATCATTTAAAATAAAAAAACGACACAAACTACAATTCCTTTTTTGCTCAATAATACTTTTTAAAAACATGGACATAATTATTTAGCCTCATAACTTGATCATGAAGTAATATAAATTTGATTATATTTCAACCACTTCCAAGTATTTACTCTTTTTTTATTTGTGTTATTTTTCATGCAATTTTTTCGCCATATGACATTCATGGATGAACATCATGAAATTTAAAGTACTTTCATACTCAGTCTTCTTGTCTACGCTCCCATTAACTTCAATTTACGCCGCAGGATTAGATCGTTCAGGTCAGTCGATTTCAGCATTTCTCCAATCAGGTAATTATGCAGAAGCTGGCATTTCTGTTTTAGATCCCACCGTTAAAGGTTCTTCCACAGTGATTAATAAAATCACTGGTCAGGATTTAACAGGCGAAAAAATTACCGATATGGGCAGTGATTATTATTTTGTAAACACTGCTCTTAAACTACAGGTTACTGACCAAGTTTCTTTAGGTTTAATTTACGATCAGCCTTTTGGTGCAGATGCATTATACGATGCTAAAAATCAATCATTTGGCAATAGTTTAAGTGGTACATCAGTTGAAGTTAAGACACAAAATTTAACTGCACTCATTGGTTATCAACCCACTGAAAATTGGAATTTTTATGCTGGTCCAGTATGGCAAACAGTTGAAGCTGATATCAATTTAAAAGGTAGTGCATACCAAGTCTTAAATGGCTATAACATCCATGTAGACCAAAAAGAAGCTTACGGCTGGATTGCAGGTACTGCATACCAAATTCCCAAAATTGCATTAAAAGCATCTATCACTTATCGCTCTGAGATTAAACACAAAGCTCAGTCGAATGAAACCTCGCTCCTTCCACTTTACGCCGATACATTAAAAAAGCCTGAGTTTAATAGATTAGATAAGATCGCTGCAGTAACTGAAGCAGTTACTCCACAATCTGTAAATATTGATTTACAGTCTGGAATTGCAACAAACACTTTGGCGTTTGCTAACCTGCGTTGGGTTCATTGGGATCAATTTACGGTTACACCTAAATTACTTGGATTAGTTGGACAGGACCTCATTTCGTATTCTGATGATCAGTACTCTGCAACCTTAGGTGTTGCACATAAATTTAATGATCAATGGGCAGCAACCACAACTGTAGGCTATGACTCTGGAGCTGGAAACCCTGTAACCACTTTAGGTCCAACTGAAGGTTATTGGAGTGTAGGCTTAGGTGGTCAATTCAACCCATCACAGCAAAGCTTTATTCAAGCTGGTGTTAAATATTTCTGGTTAGGCGATGCAACTGCTCAAACGGGTGGCATAAATGTTGGAGAATTCAGCAACAATTATGCATTAGGTTATGGCATAAAAATCGGGTATCGATTCTAACAATTGTTATAAAAAAAGGACGCTAAAGCGTCCTTTTTTCAAAGTAATAACTTAGGCTGGAATATCACGTACAGAAGCGTTGCGGATCGCTTCTTTCAATGCAGCATAACCATTAATCGCAGGAAATTGTGGGAATTCTGCAATTACATTATCCGGCGCATCAAATAAGAAACCTTGATCTGCTTCACCGAGCATCGTAGTATCGTTATACGAGTCGCCTGCAGCAATTACACGGAAATTTAAACCGTGTAAAGCTTGCACTGCTTTACGTTTTTGATCAGGTTGACGTAGTTTATAATTTGTAATCATACCATTTTCGTCAGTTTCTAATTTGTGACAGAAAATCGTAGGCCAACCTAACTGCTTCATCAATGGATGAGCAAATTCATAGAATGTGTCTGATAAAATGATGAGTTGGAAATGAGTACGTACCCACTCGACAAACTCCTTAGCGCCTTCAAACGGTCCCATATCTGCAATAACAGCTTGAATGTCATTTAAACCTAAACCATGCTGTTTAAGAATATTTAAACGCTGAGTCATGAGCACATCGTAGTCTGGAATATCTCGAGTTGTTGCTTCAAGCTCTTTAATTCCTGTTTTTTTTGCAAAATTAATCCAAATTTCAGGAACCAAAACGCCTTCAAGATCTAGACAAACGATTTCCATGATACTGCCCTCAGCATTAATAAAATTTGCAATATCATAGCCGAAGATTGCCGAATATCGATGTAATTTTTTAAATCTATTTTATTCATAAGTATTTATTTTTATTTCATAAGATAAATCTCTGAATTCAACTAAAATATACATCAAATATTTTAATATAGGACTTGTTGCTTCCAAGCCTATATCGCCAGGATTCTCATGACTACCATTCCAAGCATAGATTTAATTGATGCACTTGCATCAGAGTATGAAGATAAATCCCCTTCGGAAATTATAGCCTTAGCTTTAAATCAAACAGGTGAAATTGCCATTTCATTTTCAGGTGCTGAAGATGTTGTATTGATTGATATGGCTGCAAATTTAGGTAAACCTTTTCGCGTGTTTAGTCTTGATACAGGTCGCTTGCATTCAGAAACTTATCAATTTATTGAGACTGTTCGTAAGCACTATAATATCAACATTGAAATATGTTTCCCGGAAGCTGAAGCTGTTCAGAATCTGGTCAACGAAAAAGGACTGTTTAGCTTTTATCAAGATGATCATAAAGAGTGTTGTGGTATCCGTAAGGTTCAACCTCTTCGTAAAAAGTTAGCAACACTTGATGGTTGGATCACGGGTCAACGTAAAGATCAAAGTCCGGGTACACGTACTGAAATTCCAGTGATTCAAGCTGATCTAGGTTTTTCAGGTGAAGGTAAACAACTCATTAAATACAACCCTTTGGCGAATTGGACGAGTGCTGACGTTTGGAATTATATTCGCATGATGGAAATTCCATATAATCCATTGCATGAAAAAGGTTTTATTTCAATTGGATGTGAACCATGCACGCGTCCAGTACTTCCAAATCAGCACGAGCGTGAAGGTCGTTGGTGGTGGGAAGAAGCAACGCATAAAGAATGTGGTTTACATTCAGGTAATTTAAAAAAGTAAAAACTGTCTCACAAAGTTTTAAGCCACTGATTTAAAGTGGCTTTTTTGTACTGACCATTCATTAAAAAAATTTATGCCCCCTCCAACAAATACGTCTATACTGATCTCTTGGATTGATAATTCTAAAAAACAATTTTAGAAATTTGCAGTGAGGCAAACCTAGACTATGCGCCCATTACACCCGCTTGATTTTATTTTCTTATCTTTGGAAAAAAGACAACAGCCCATGCATGTTGGCGGATTATTTTTATTTGAAATTCCAGAAGATGCGCCACCAACCTTTATTCAAGATTTAGTGGCAGATATTCGCAACTCAAAATCTATTCCAATTCCACCGTTTAATAATAAATTAAACGGACTGTTTTGGGACACAGACACTGAATTCGATCTTGATCATCACTTCAGACATATTGCTCTACCACATCCTGGTCGTATTCGTGAGCTACTCACCTACATTTCCCAAGAGCACAGTTCATTAATTGATCGAGCTAAGCCATTATGGATGTGTCATATCATTGAAGGCATTGAAGGGAATCGTTTCGCCATGTATTTCAAAATACATCATGGGATGGTCGATGGTATTGCAGGCATGCGTTTAATTGAAAAATCACTCTCTCATGATCCAAATGCAAGAAGTATCGTTCCGCCATGGTGTGTTGAAGGTCCGCGTGCTAAGCGACTTAAAACACCTAAAGTAAGCCGTGCAAAACAAATCTTGTCTAATTTGAAAGGTCAAGTGCAGTCTACACCGGGTGTATTCAAAGTGCTGTCTGAAACTGTCTTTAAAGATATGGGACGTAATCCGGACTATGTATCTAGTTTTCAAGCCCCAAGTAGTATTCTGAATCAAAAAGTCAGCTCATCACGTCGTTTCGCTGCTCAGTCATATGAGTTTAAGCGTCTCAACCATATTTCAAAATCACTGGGTGTGACCATTAACGATATTGTGCTTGCGATTTGTTCCGGTGCTTTACGTGAATATTTAATCAGTCAAAGTGCTTTACCAGAAAAACCATTAATCGCTATGGTTCCTGTCTCCGTTCGTACGGATGATTCAGATATGTCAAATCGTATTACGATGATTCTGGCGAACTTAGCGACACATAAAGCCGATCCATTAGAACGACTCGATCTTATTCGTCGTAGCGTAATGAATGCGAAACAAAAATTCAAACGCATGACTTCAGATCAGATTCTCAACTATAGTGCCTTCGTATATGGTCCTGCAGGTTTAAATATCATCTCTGGTTTAGCACCTAAACGTCAGGCATTTAACCTCGTTATTTCTAACGTACCAGGGCCTAAAGAGCCGCTATATTGGAATGGTGCACGTTTGGACGCACTTTACCCTGCTTCTATCGTACTTGATGGTCAAGCGTTGAATATCACAATGACCAGTTATATGGATAAATTAGAAGTCGGTTTAACCGCATGTCGAAATGCTTTGCCTAAGATGCAAAATTTATTGACCCATTTAGAAGATGAGATTCAAAGATTTGAAAAAATTGTGGGTCTACCTGAAGATGACAAACGGCAGATTATGAAAAAGGCTACTAAGCGTAGTGTAACAAAGAAACAAGTAGTAGCGGATATAGAAGTTGCAAATGAAAAACCAGCTTAAGTCTGTATATTTCGATATTTACAAAAAAATTAAGGGGCTTTAAAAAGGCCCCTTAATTTTTAATATTACGACACTGCTTGATTAGTTGCTGACAGAGCGAAACGACCATCGCTTGTGTAACTCGAACTTCTTGACCTTGATCGTTGAGCATCAAGCAAGCGCTTTTGTTTGAATCCACAATTTGACGATGGCTACCCGCTAATTGTTCCGTTAAATTCATACCCACTTTGACCTCACTTTGCTAAGACAACATCGCTGTCTTTGGCTATTCGATTTGATTTCTTAAGTATTGAGAAATCGAGATCGAATGTAAAATCTCAGTTGTAACAAGTGTTTAACGATATTCTGTTACAATTTCAATTCAAAATGATATCGTATTGCTCTTGCGTGTATAAATTTTCGACTTGGAACTTAATGACACGTTTCACAAAATGCTCTAAATCAGAGACGGCCGCAGCTTCTACGGTTAATAATCGATCCACAACCGATGGATGCGCAACGACAGTAAAGTCAGTCTGAGACTCAAAATCTCGAGCATATCTTAATATCTCTCGAAAGATTTCGTAACAAACAGTCTCGGCACTTTTCACATAACCACGTCCCTGACACGTCGGACAAGACTCACATAACAAATGCTCAAGTGATTCACGCGTCCGTTTACGCGTCATTTCTACCAAGCCAAGCTCAGACACTTGGGTGATTTTAGTTTTTGCATGGTCACGTTCTAAGACTTTTTCAAATTGCTTAAGCACTTCATCACGGTGTGAGGCCTCTTGCATATCAATGAAGTCAATAATGATAATTCCACCTAAGTTGCGCAGTCTGAGTTGACGCACAATGACTTGTGTCGCTTCCATGTTGGTCTTAAAGACGGTGTCCTCAAGAGAGCGTCCACCTACATATGAGCCTGTATTGACGTCAATAGTGGTCATGGCCTCCGTCTGATCAATCATCAGATAACCACCAGACTTTAAAGCAACACGTGTTTGCAGTGCTTTTTGAATATCTGTTTCAACATTGTATAAGTCGAATATCGGACACTCACCAGGGTAATGTTTCAGACGATCAACCATATTTGGTACAAACTCAGCCACAAACTCTTGTAGCTTGCCAAACACTTCTCTTGAATCGACTTGAATTTTTACCGTATCTTCATTTGCCAGATCACGGATGATACGTTGAGGAAGTGGTAGCTCTTCAAAAATAAGAGATGGAACCACGACACTTTTTTGTTTGCGCTGAATAAATTCCCAAAGTTTTGCCAAATACGCCATATCTTGCGCAATAGCGGCCTCTTCGATCCCCTCTGCTGCAGTTCGGACAATGACAGAACCAGGTAACTTATGTTCAGCTTGAATCCGCTCAATGATCGAACGTAAACGATCACGCTCTTCTTCTGATTCGATTCGCTGCGACACGCCAGTATGATGTCCATAAGGCATCATCACCAAATAGCGAGAAGGAATGGAAAGATCAGTACTTAGACGTGCACCTTTTGTGCCTAACATATCTTTCATCACCTGCACTGTCAGAATCTGACCCGGTTGCAGAAGATCAAATACATTTGGCGTCGGTTGATTACGAGGCCAAATCATGTCATTGATATGTAAAAAAGCAGTACGAGATAAGCCAATGTCTACAAATGCCGCTTGCATACCAGGCAATACACGTACAACTTTGGCTTTATAAATATTCCCGACTAAACCACGTTTAGCGTTGCGTTCAACAAATAGTTCGTTGACCGTCCCATTTTCAACTAACGCCACCCGACACTCCATTGGGGTGACGTTAATCAACAACTCGTCAGACATAAAAAACACTCAAAACATTATAAAAATTTTTTAAAAGGTTAATTTAGTGCCTTAACCATTTTTCAATATTTGATTCAGTAACTGTGATGTTTCATGTAAAGGCAAACCCACCACATTGGTGTAGCTACCTTCAATACGAGGAACGAACTTTGCGGCGATTCCTTGTATTGCGTAAGCCCCTGCTTTTCCTACAGGTTCCCCAGTTGACCAATATTCTTCCATATCATGATGACTGAGTGATTGAAAATCAACCTTTGTGCTCACTACTGTAATTATTGTTTTATGTTGTGAAGACACACAAACGCCACTGAGGACTTCATGCTGACGTCCTGACAAGGATTGCCAAATTTCAAACGCATGTTGCTTCGAGTCAGGTTTGCCAATAATTTGTCCATCTAAACTGAGGCTTGTATCTGCAGCAATGACCACCGCATCTGGAAATCGCGCTAAAACAACCTGAGCTTTTTGTTCTGCTAAACGTCGAACATAATCATGCGCTTGCTCACCATCATGTACAGACTCATCGATTTCTGGACTAAAAATATCAAATTTAAGTCCAAGCTGTGCAAGCAATTCTTTACGCCGAGGCGAGCTCGACGCCAGGATTAAATTCGCCATTTTCGGAGCAAATAATACAAGATGGGCCAAGTTAAAATACTGCTCATTAGTGGCTGCCAATGACGAGTTATCGAAAATTGCATATCGGAAATAATTTGTGCAAAAAGGACATAAATCAAATGTGCCAATATAGCAACACTAGCGATTGCCCAAGTATTTCCAAACGTCATTAAACGGCGTTCACGCACAAACCAACGGATGCTAAATGTTAGTAAAACGAAGCTTAACGCATGTAATCCAAGGGGTGCATCAAGCAGTAAATCGGTAAATAATCCGACTGCAAAAGCAAACCAAACACCACACCATGTCGGTTGAAGCAAGATCCAATACATCGTAATCATCAGCATGATCAGCGGTCGCCATCCTGCCAATGAATAAGACAGCGGATACACCACCAAGACTGAACCAATAATGATTGAAAGCACGATGATCCATAGTGGATCACGTGTTTTAACTGATGATATTTTTTTAGCGCTGAGCATGAGGTTGCTCCATGGCTAATGAGTCTGAGAACAGTACCACTACATGGTGTCCACCGGCCAACTGAGCTGCAGGTTTCACGTCTATCTGCGCAAACTCACCGGTATTTTCACGCTTAACTTTGGACACTGTTCCGACCAAATAACCCGCAGGAAAATGTTGTCCTAAACCTGAACTATACACCTTGTCCCCGACTTTGACGTTAGCGCTGGTCGGTACATATTCCATTTTCAGACGACCTAAATCACCAGTCCCTGACACAATGGCACGCATGCCAGAGTTTTCAAGACGTACTGATAGGGAGTGTTCTTTATCAGACAATAACATGACACGGCTACTGTGCGGATAAACATTGATGATCTGCCCCATGATACCGTTATCATCCAACACCGTTTGCCCGACACGCAGTTGGCTCGCAGCACCGCGGTTAATGATAATGATATGACGTAATGGATCAGCATCTGTGCCGATCACCTCAGAGATTTCCATACGACCGTCAATGATCAAAGGCGTATCCAATAATCCACGTAAGCGCGTATTTTCAGCGGAGAGTTCTGAGAGTTTTTGAAGGCGAACCTGAGCCTGAAGCAGCTCTGCCTGCATCGCAGTATTCTCACGACGCAATTGCGCTTCAGACTTGGTTTGTTGACTGAGCCATTCTTTCGATAAAACGGGATAACTTGCAATGGCATAAATGGGATTGTATGCCGCGTACAAGACATCTCTTGCTGGTTGAATCAAGTGTGGAGCACGCCAATTAAACATTAACACGAACAAACACACGATGACTGCAATGATGAAAGAGCGAAAAGATGGCGGTTGTCTTGAAAACAGATTCGGTTGCACCGCCTCGTCCTTAAATTAAATTACAGAAAATTAACCAACAAACAGCATGTCATGGTTCGGGTTGTCAAAGAGTTCTAAGACTTTACCACCACCACGTGTTACGCAAGAAAGTGGATCTTCAGCAACTACTACTGGCAAACCTGTTTCTTGTGACAATAACTTGTCCAAGTTACGTAATAACGCACCACCACCAGTCAATACAATACCGCGCTCCGCGATATCTGATGACAACTCAGGAGGTGTTTGCTCAAGCGCAGATTTCACTGCAGAGACAATGCTTTGCAATGGATCAGTGATTGCTTGAGTAATTTCATCAGAAGTCACCGTAATTGCACGCGGAACACCTTCCGCCAAGTTACGACCACGAACTTCGATTTCTAGCACTTTGCCATCTTCATCCGGAAGTGCCATACCCACTTCTTTTTTGATGGTTTCAGCTGTCGTTTCACCAATGACGCAACCGTGTGCTTTACGAACATAATGAATAATTTGTTCGTCAAATACATCACCACCAATGCGTAATGAGTCTGCATAGACACAACCTTGCAATGAAATGATTGCAATTTCAGTTGTACCACCACCCACGTCTACGACCATCGAACCACACGCTTGCTCAACTGGCATGCCTGCACCAATCGCTGCTGCCATTGGTTCTTCGATTAAACGTACATCACGTGCACCTGCATTGAATACAGCCTCACGAATCGCACGACGCTCAACCAAAGTTGATTTACATGGCACACACACCACAACACGCGGCGCTGGTGGGAAAAGACGCTTTTCATGCACTTTACCAATAAATTGGTTTAACATGGTCTCAGTGACTTCGAAATCCGCAATCACGCCATCTTTCATTGGACGAATTGCAGAAATATTCGCAGGGGTACGACCAAGCATTTGCTTAGCATCCAAGCCAACAGCGGCAACTATTTTTTGTGAACCACTGTGACGAATTGCCACAACAGTCGGTTCATTTAATATAATGCCCCGTCCTGGCGCATAAATTAGTGTATTAGCGGTGCCTAAATCTATGGCTAGATCTGGCGAAAACAAGCCAATTAGTCGTTTTAGAATCACGGGTCGTTCTCAGTTCAACGTTATATAGACGTAAGATGGCAACTTTAACTAAATGTGATGCTTTGGACAAGTCAATCGCTTATTATAACGCATGATATTTTGAATATTTTTATTACTGATTAGGTGAGACAGCATGTCAGCATCAGATGCTCAGCAATCTGCAGATTTAAATGCACAAACCGTTTCAAGCATTGCACACTTAGCACGCTTGTCTTTGGATGACACTCAATCTGCTGAATATGCTCAAAGTTTGAATAAAATTTTAGGAATGATGGAAACCTTGAAAGGCATTGATACCGAAGGTGTTGAGCCATTAAAGAGCCCATTTGACCATCCGCAGCCATTACGTGAAGACGCTGTGTCTGAACAAAACCATCGTGATGACTATCAAGCCGTTGCACCAGCTGTGCAAGACGGTTTGTATCTTGTTCCACGTGTAATTGAATAATTGTTCAGTTTTGCCCTATTTAAATTTTAGTTAAGAATTTTTCTCATGACAGATTTACATCGCTTATCGGTTCGTGAACTTATCGATGGTTTAGCAACCGCTAAATTCTCTTCACGTGAATTGACGCAACATTATTTAAACCGTATTGAAAAAATTGATGCACAAGTCAAATCTTATGTCACTGTGACTGCTGAACAAGCATTGGCTCAAGCTGATGCAGCTGATGCAGCGATCAAAGCAGGTACAGCAACCACTTTGACTGGTTTACCTATTGCACATAAAGATATTTTCTGTACGCAAGGCATTAAAACCACGGCTGGTTCTAAAATGCTAGACAACTTTATCTCTCCGTACGACGCAACCGTTGTAGCGAAAGGTAAAGCTGCGGGCCTAGTGACTTTAGGTAAAGTGAACATGGACGAATTTGCCATGGGTTCTACATCAGAATCATCTTACTTTGGTGCAACGGCGAACCCTTGGGCGCTTGACCGTGTTCCGGGTGGTTCTTCAGGTGGTTCTGCTGCGGCAGTTGCAGCTGACCTTGCACCGTTTGCGACTGGTACAGATACAGGCGGTTCAATCCGTCAACCTGCATCGTTCTGTGGCCTTACAGGCTTAAAACCAACCTATGGTCGTGTATCACGTTTCGGTATGATTGCCTATGCATCATCACTTGACCAAGGCGGTCCAATGGCACGTTCGGCAGAAGACTGTGCGTACCTTATGAACGTGATGGCAGGTCATGACGCAAAAGATTCAACATCTGTACAAAAAGATGCTGATGACTACGTTGCAAACTTGAACGGCACGTCTGTAAAAGGATTACGTATTGGTATTCCAAAACAGTACTTTAATGTTGAAGGTTTAGCTGCTGACGTTAAAGCACGTGTTGAAGAATCTCTAAAAAAATTGGAAGAGATGGGTGCAACGCTTGTTGAAATTGACCTCAACATGACTGAGGCATATGTTCCAACCTATTACCTGATTGCCCCTGCTGAAGCATCGTCTAACTTGTCACGTTTTGACGGCGTACGTTATGGCTACCGCTGTGAAGATCCAAAAGACATCATGGACTTGTACAAACGTTCTCGTTCTGAAGGTTTTGGTGCTGAAGTTCAACGCCGTATCTTGATTGGTACTTATGCGCTGTCTGCAGGTTATTACGATGCGTACTATGTCAAAGCACAAAAAGTACGTCGTTTAATCCAACAAGATTTCTTAAAAGCATTCGAGTCTGTTGACGTGATTGCTGCGCCTTCTGCGCCGACAACGGCGTATAAGATTGGTGCAAACCTTTCACCAGTTGAAATGTACTTGGGCGATATCTATACCATCGCGGTAAACCTTGCAGGTCTTCCTGCGATTAACGCGCCTGTTGGTTTTGATCAAAATAATTTACCTGTTGGCTTACAGTTGATTGGTAACTACTGGTCAGAATCTCAATTGTTGTCTGTGGTGCACCAATACCAACAAGCAACTGATTGGCACACCAAACGCGCTGCAATTGCTGAGGAGAATGCATAATGGCGAAGAACAATGCAAAACCTAAGTCAAATTTGATTGATGGTTGGGAAGTCGTTATTGGTATTGAGATTCACACTCAACTTGCGACTAAATCTAAAATCTTCTCAGGTTCTTCAACTGAATTTGGTCAAGACCCAAATACACAAGCGAGCCTTGTTGATTTGGCAATGCCGGGCGTACTGCCTGTATTGAACAAAGAAGTGGTTGATCTTGCCATTCGCTTTGGTTTGGGTATCGATGCTTACATCGACCAAGCGTCAGTATTTGCACGTAAAAACTATTTCTACCCTGACTCTCCTAAAGGCTACCAAATCAGCCAAATGGACAACCCGATTGTGGGCTTGGGTCATATCGACATCCAACTTGAAGATGGCACAGTAAAACGCATTGGCGTGACACGTGCGCACCTTGAGGAAGATGCAGGTAAATCGATTCATGACCAATTTGAAGGTATGTCAGGTATCGACTTAAACCGTGCAGGTACGCCACTTCTTGAAATCGTATCTGAACCTGATATGCGTTCGGTTGAAGAAGCAGTTGCTTACATTAAAGCGATTCACACACTTGTGCGTTGGTTAGGTATTTCTGATGGTAACATGGCGGAAGGTTCATTCCGTGCCGACTGTAACGTATCACTGCGTCGTCCAGGTCAACCATTCGGTACACGTTGTGAATTGAAAAACTTAAACTCATTCCGTTTCATTGAACAAGCGATCAATGTTGAAATTGAACGTCAAATGGAAATCTTGGAATGGGATGGCACCATCGACCAAGAAACGCGTTTGTTCGACCCTGTGAAGATGGAAACGCGTTCAATGCGTTCGAAAGAAGAAGCGAACGATTACCGCTACTTCCCTGACCCAGACTTGTTGCCTGTGATCATTGCAGATGAGCAAATCGAAGCGATTAAAGCGACTATGCCTGAGCTTCCTGCTGCACGTCGTGCGCGTTTTGTGGCTGACTTTGGTGTGACTGAGTACGATGCGCACGTTCTTACGCTTACGCGTGAAATGTCAGAGTTTTATGAAGAAGTTGTTAAGGCTGCGGGCGGTGCTGCACAAGGTAAGATTGCTGCAAACTGGGTGATGGGTGAATTCTCCGGTGCTTTGAACAAAGCTGGCTTAGAGTTGGCTGACTCGCCTGTAACAGCTGAGAAACTTGGCGGCATGATTGCGCGTATTGTGGACAACACCATTAACGGTAAGATCGCAAAACAAGTGTTCGGCTTTATGTGGGAAGAAGGCAAAACTGCGGACGAGATTATTGCGGAAAAAGGCTTGAAACAGGAAACTGATACAGGCGCAATTGAAGCGATCATTAAAGACGTTCTTGCTGCTAACGAGAAAATGGTTGAAGAGTATAAATCTGGTAAAGAGAAAGCCTTTAACGGTCTTGTTGGTCAAGTGATGAAAGCAGCGAAAGGTAAAGCCAACCCTGCGCAAGTCAATGAATTAATGAAGAAATTGATTGGTTAATCTGATCTTTCTTTAAAAAAAAACCCGCGAAAGCGGGTTTTTTTATTTCCAAATTTTTTGCAACCAATTTGGAATACTAATGACATCTTCCTCAAAAATATTTTGGGGAACGCTTTTCCAAAAATTAGTAATAGATTCTTCAAAAATATCGAGATGCTTATTCTCAAATTCGACATTGGTATGATCTAAGTACTGCAACTCAGTACTGTAATTTTTATTCGAAGAAGCCAACGGATCAACGATATACTCTGGATATTTTTGTTTTAACTCTTCAAATGAATTCCCATTTCCATGTTTATATACATTTACAAGAACTCTGCATGTATCTAATTTTTCAAAAAATGGTTCCGAGTAGATATCCCAACCAAAATCTTTGAATAGGTCAAAAATTTGCTTAATATTTAAAGACCATATTTTTTCTCTTAATTTTTTAGCCCCTCTCCAATGTCGCATCTCATTAATAAGCCATTCACGAAGCTCTTTTTCCCATTTATGAAACATTCCAGACAGAATACTAAAAAGAACATTTTTGTGAAGCTCTTGCAAATTAAGATAAAAGTCTACCATTTCATCGTTAGCTTGCTCATAAATTTCAGCAGGATCATGGAAATCAGGATCAAAATAATTTTTTGAACGTTTATCTAACCATTCTTCTACGTATCTTTCTGACTCTTCCTCAATATTATCAAATTTTAGCAATAATCTAGATTTTGCTTGCTCAACATAAAATTGGTGACTTTCAATAATACTTTGTCTTTGTGGTTCCCACATTTGCAATAAAATCTCAGACATAAACACCCTCAAACTTCTTATATTTGTTGTATTAAATATATGCTTGTTTCAAAAAACAATATGACCAACTAAAAGTAGCCATATCGGCAAACTTGAAGACTTAGAATGTATTCAACTTTCAAAGTCTTTGTTTATACGTGATTAATTCCCTCACCCCCTTGCGCAACAATGTTGCTCATCCCATAGGGAGAGGGAGCTTTCATTGCGAATCATATAACAACATGAATTTAATATTGGATGTTCCTTCTCCTTTCAGGAGAGGGTTAGGGAGAGGTAAAAAGAAAACACTGTCCTATTTTTAGCGCTTCACCCCACCCGTTCTTCTTCCCATAATAAAAACAACAAAAAGATTCAGCAAAAGTGAATAACCATGAATAGCACAATTCTCCTCGCACACGCATACGGACAACCCGAAGTCCTCGAATTTACAGACTACACACTCCCACCATTAAACCCTGACATGGCACGCATCCAAGTCAAAGCCGCAGGGATTAACCCCATTGATGCTCGACGTATGACAGGCGAATTCAAACATGCACAACTACCACAAACCTTTGGAACTGAGTTTGCAGGGGTAATCGTAGACGTACCTGAAAACAGTGTATGGAAAATCGGTGACGAAGTTTTGGGTTCTGGTGGAGCATTTACCCATGCCACAGTGATAGACGTTCCTCTCGCCAATTTAGTCGCAAAACCTAAAAATCTAGAATGGTCGATTGCAGGCTCGATTGCAGGAGCAGCTCAAACTGCGATGACTATTTTAGATGAAACTGGTCCAATGCAAAGTTTATTGGTACACGGTGGGTCAGGCGGTGTAGGTTCAATCACCATTCAATTGGCAGTGAGTCGTGGCATTACAGTTGTGGCAACAGCATCAGCAAAAAACCAAGACTATATCCGCAGTTTAGGTGCGATTCCTGTCGTGTACGGCGAAGGTTTAATTGAGCGTCTGAAACAAGTCCACCCAGATCAATTTGATGCTTCAATTGATATGGCAGGCAACGAAGATGCCACTCAAGCCTCATTGGCAACAGTGAAAAATGGCGGATTTATGGGTACGATTGCAGGACGCAAACTGTCATCTGCGAAAATTCAAGCAGTATGGGTTAAACGTAATGTTTCCAATTTAAAACACGTGGTCGAAGGCGTTGCAAATAATACCTTCAATTGGACAGTCAGTCGTGAATATCCTTTTACAGAAGCACAGCAAGCCTATCGAGACATTTTAGAGGGTCATACACAAGGTAAAAGTGTACTGTTATTCAAATAATTTCTATGTGTACAATGTGAAAAGGCAGGATATCATCCTGCCTTTTCTCTAGTTTGAATTATGATATTGAGTAACTCTCCCCTACATTCATTAATCGCAAAATTATGTATATTCTTACGATTGATTGAAATTCGAGATTAGCGAGTGATCCCAAGCTTATTCCAAATATCTGGGGTGAGGAATGTTGTCACCAATTTATTTAAATCAATATAACGCACCACCCCTTTCAGCTGATTATTCACTTCAGGGTTTTTAATGATTTCTTCGCCTGCACTACGACCCAATGCTTGGAAACTTTCACCAACAGCTTGAATACCCTCAGCTTGAATCACCGCTTTGGTCTGTGTTGAACATTGTTCTACGATCACACGTTGCAAGACTTGCGCTAACTTTTGATCCAATGCCGTACGTTGTTCAGCACTGACATTACTAAAGCCTTTTAAATCAGGATGAGTAGACAATGCTGAATATGTCCACTGTAGTACTGTCGTTTTATCAGCAGCAGTCGTCGACTTAACCAAACAATCACTCAATTGATCTACAGCTGCTCCCGCATTCGAAAATGTCGATACGCCCATGATCAAAGCCGATGCACACAGTGTACGTAAAACAGTTTTATTCATTTTTAATGTCATCACTTAAACTCAATTTTCATCGTTGTCATTATGTTTTTGTTGTATCACATCCTGAACGCATTTCCCTACAGATTCACTGTAAAACAAGTAAGCACATGAAAATTTAGGTAGTAAATTTGCTAAATCACGCACATCAATGATCATCAATAAAGCTTCAAAACCAGTGGGAATAGACGTGAATTTCAAACTATCAATTTTTTAAATAGTTTTTACCAAAATATATAAATTGGATAAGTAGTCAAAAATCAGTAATGATCTTATTCAGGGCAAAAAACTCGGAATTAAATCATGGAAAGAAGAATTAAGATTGCGCTCATTGGTGGTGGTATTGCTGGATTAGCTTTAATGACCAACCTAGTAAAAAATAAAAAATTTGATGTGCATTTATATGAGTCAGCAGCACAGTTTTCAGAAATTGGCGCAGGCATTTCATTTGGTGCCAATGCTGTTAAAGCAATTGAGCTTCTAGGCTTGGGTGAAGAATATCACGCCATTGCGGATACAGTTGCTGCGCCTTATCAAGATATCTGGTTCCAATGGCGTAATGGCTATACCGATGAATACCTATCGGCTTCAATCGCACCTCAAGTCGGTCAATCTTCAGTGCATCGTGCTGATTTTCTAGATGCACTTATTCCATTCGTTCCTACACAAAATGCACATTTCAATAAACGTGTACAATCTGTTGAAGCTTCAAGCGCTGGTGTTCGTTTAACTTTCCAAGATGGTGAAGTGGTTGAAGCAGATTACGTGATTGGTTGTGATGGTATCCATTCTGTTGTGCGTGATCATGTATTGGCATCCCATCAACTTCCAAAGGTTGATCCTCAATTTTCAGGAACATGGGCTTATCGCGGCATTATCAAATATTTAGATTTTAAACAGGTCATTGCAGAACTTGGACACGATCCTGAACTTGCAGATGTCCCACAAATGTTATTGGGTAAAGACAAACACATCTTAACTTTCCCTATTCGTAAAGGTGAAGAAATCAATATTGTTGCCTTTAAGTCAGATCGCAAGAATACAACTCTGCCAGAAGGTACCCCTTGGACACGACCAACAACCAAAACTGAAATGCTAGCTGATTTTGCGGATTGGAGTGAGAGCTGTCGCGCATTACTGAACTTAATTGAAAAACCTACCATCTGGGCGCTTCATGAGATTGAGCCACTTAAGACCTATCAGAACAGCGAACACAATGTCATTTTGATTGGTGATGCAGCACATGCGATGTTGCCACATCAAGGAGCTGGCGCTGGTCAAGGTCTTGAAGATGCTTTAATTCTCTCAGCATTATTCAAACATCTGGAACAACACCCTGCGCAAATTTGCACTGAAGATCTTGCACAACTCTCTCATGTCTATGAGCAACTGCGTAAAGAGCGTGCCATTCGTGTACAAAATACGTCGCGCGAATCTGGTGAGATTTACGAATTATATTCGCCGCTATATCCAGATTTTGACAGTGTAGGTCAACATTTGGCACACCGTTTTGATTGGTTATGGCAACACGATTTAGAGAAAGACGTTGAACTTGCACAACAACGCTTAGGCCAAGCAATAGAGAAACATCTCGTGGCTGAAGCCATATAAATAAGCAAAAACATTAACAGGACTGTTATCAACCGATTCATTGACCAGGGAGGTCTCCATGAATACGTTAAATGCAAATGAAATTATTGATCATGCCAAACTCAAAGCCATTCACTGGCGAGTCATCTTACTCAGCGCATTGATTATTATTTTTGATGGCTATGACTTAGTTATCTACGGTGTGGCATTGCCTAAACTCATGCAAGAATGGGCAATCGATCCAATGACGGCGGGCTTCTTAGGAAGTCTTGCCCTCTTTGGCATGATGTTTGGAGCCATCATTTTTGGCAGTATGAGTGACAAACTTGAAAAATATGGCTTTAGCCGTAAAAAACTGATTGCAGTTTGTATTGTCATTTTTAGTGGTTTTACCGTGATGTGTGGACTAGCGAGCAATCCTCAAGAGTTCGGGATCTATCGCTTTATTGCTGGCTTAGGTCTTGGTGGCGTGATGCCGAACGTTATTACACTAATGACAGAGTATGCGCCTAAGCGTTTACGCTCCACCTTAGTGTCATTGATGTTTAGTGGTTACGCTGTAGGCGGAATGTGTTCTGCCATTTTAGGCATGTGGCTAGTACCGCAATTTGGCTGGAAAATCATGTTTATGATTGCAGGTATTCCACTCATTCTATTGCCAATCATTTGGAAGTTATTGCCTGAATCCATCGATTATTTGGTTCGTCAAAATAAGCATAAAGAAGCTGCTCACATCTTAGAACAAATTGACACAAATCTAAGAATTCCTGCTGATATGCGCATTAGTCTGCATCAAGAAAACCAAGAATCGTCTAAATCACCAGTGAAAGACTTATTTACTGAAAGTCGTGGAGTAACCACTGTTCTATTCTGGGCAAGTGTCTTTATGGCATTGGTATTGGTATACGCGCTTGGTAACTGGTTACCTAAACTGATGATGGAAGCTGGCTACAACCTCTCAACCAGTTTAGTGTTCCTATTTGCGCTCAATATTGGTGGTATGCTGGGTGCAATTTTTGGTGGTTTTTTTGCTGATAAATTCAGTTTACCTAAAGTTCTTTGCACCTTGTTTGTGAGCGGCGCAATTTCCCTATTCTTGTTAAGCTATAACTTACCAACCATGGTGCTTTACTTCTGTGTAGCAGTCGCAGGTGCAGCATCGATTGGCGGACAAATTTTATTGTTGGCTTATATGTCACAATATTATTCATCTAACATACGTGCGACAGGTCTAGGTATGGCACTTGGCGTAGGTCGTTTAGGCGCAATTTTGGGTCCAATCTTATGTGGATGGTTACTTAGCCTTAATTTGCCAGTGCAATATAATTTCATTGCCTTATCTATCCCTTGTATGATTGCAGTGATCAGTGTGACTGCGATCCATCTGCGCAATAAAAAAATTGCAGGCGCAGCAAACGGCGTTAAAAACGTGGCTTATGAGTAGATGATTCATCAACAACATGTAAGTCATTAAAAATAAAAGAGAGAGTTAACTCTCTCTTTTTTTGTTACAGTGGTTATTCGATATAGCGACTGTCTCTAAATATTTACAAGGAATGTAAAGTTGATCGATTTAAGTCTGATTAAAGTTTTTATTATTATTTATCAAACTCAAAATATCAGTCACGCCGCAGAGCGCTTGAATCTCAGCCAACCTTCTGTCACCTATAATTTAAATCGACTGCGGAAAATGCTGAATGATCAGCTTTTTGTACGTGACAAGTTTGGTGTTAAACCCACAAAGCTTGCACAAAGTCTTTATCCAAGTTTCTACGAAGCGATTGTTAAAATTGATATGGCGATTGATTCTGCCAAGCATTTCGACCCGCTAACCTCTTCAAAAGTATTTCGTTTAGGCATTTCTGATTTAGGAGAAATTTGTTTACTTCCCTCGCTGATTGAATATTTAGAACAACATGCTCCCAATATCAAACTTGAAATTGAGGAAATTCACTCTGAAAAAGTAGAGGAATGGCTGGTTGAAGGCTTTTTGGATGTGGCCGTTTTTAATAGCAGTCACACCATTATGCCCAAAATTGAATCTCGAAATTTGTTTGAGGAACGTTATGTCTGTATCGCTAAAAAAGAGCATCCGCGCATACAGCAGAAGCTCAGCATGGAAGCGTATTTATCGGAAAAACATGTTGCGATCAAATCGAGTACTGGTCATATTGAAATTGATCAGCGTTTAAAAGAACTCGGTCATTCTCGTCAGATCATGCTTGAAGTCCCACATTTCAGTGTTTTGCAGAACGTGGTGAAACACTCAGAACTTCTGGTTACTTTGCCTTCGAGAGCCGCGAAGGTTTATCAGCAGCATACGGATATCCAAATTTTTGAACTCCCTTTTGAGGTTCGTCCATTCAATGTCAGTGTTAACTGGTATAACCATAAGGATGACTTAGACGCACGTAAGTGGTTTTGTAAGATTCTAAAAAATATTTTCAGCACGCTCTAAGTTCCCACTCAGACATAAAAAAGGCTCGTCTATACGAGCCTTTTTTTAATAATTTAAATCCATGATGGACACTACTTATCCAAAATAGATTCAAATGCTTTTAGACGTTTACGGATAGAAAGTAGTTCAATAATCGTTTTCCACGAACTCACCAAGTATTGGAATGACTCACGAACACGATTGAATACACCCATAATTTGTTGGATCAATCCCAGTGTCAACAGGCCTGCTGCAATCGCGGGGAACAACACAAATAACATATAGAGATTGTCCAGTTGTCCATACCAACGTGCAAACAAGTTGAAATAGGCATAATGGAAATACAATTTAAAATAGTTAGCACGAATATTCTTAAAAAGTTGTTTTAAGGTTGCAGGTTGCGCACGATTTTCATGGTCTTCGCCGTATACCAACTCTTTACGATATGCCGCTTCCACTTTTTGATTATTAAATTCTAATCCTGGCAGTTTCATACCCACCACCATCAATAAGACAGTACCAAATACCGCCCATCCAATCGCAGCCCATACTAAAGAATATTGCAACTCACCAATAAACGGTAAAACAGGCACTTTCGCAGACAAAGCAAATAATAAAGGAAGAAAGGCAATTAACATCAGTACTGCACGGACTAACTCAACCCCTAAATCCTCAACGATCGTTGCAAAACGCATGGTGTCTTCCTGTACACGTTGCGAAGCACCTTCGATATGACGCAATTTCTCCCAATGCTGAACATAGTATTCGTTCATTGCTGTACGCCATCTAAAAATATAGTGACTGGTAAAGAAAGCGCTGATGACGCCTGATGTCACTGAAATACTGGCCAAGCTGATAAAGGTCCATGATTCCGCATAGAGTTTATCCACCTCACCACCACCAGAATTTAAAATCTGTTGAATAGAATCCCAAAATGGTACATACCATGCATTCACAGCAACGCTGACTTGTACTGTTAACCAAATATTAAAAAGGATAAATGCAGATCCCCATACTGACCAACGCTGCCACGGATTGTCTGATTTTATTTTCCAAAACAGTGCAAATAAGGCGGTCGCCACCAAGAACCATAGATAGAACCACAAAAATTGCGGTGACCAAAAACGACTGATATTAATCGCAAGTTCAGCCTCTGCATAACCTTGAGGAAAACCTAAATATTCGCCCCATTGTTTTCCATCCGCAAAAAACCATAAAGCGAGATTAATAAAAAACCATAAGATGACAGAGAGAAAAAACCACTTTGGGTTCGGAAAAAATGACTTAAACATTCAGCGCTTATATCCCTAATTTTGTTTGAATGAATTTTCTGAATAGTAATCCTAATTCTGCTGAGTCGGTGCGTTTTTTAGAAATTTTTTGTTATATCTATTGCACGCTCAGGATTGTTGTAACATAAAAAAGCCCCGCAATGCAGGGCTTTTCATCGACTTTAATTAATCACGAGTTTTTACATCGTACAATTCAATTTCAAAGATTAGATTAGAATTGGCTGGGATAATATTCCCCATTTTACGCTCACCATAAGCCAAATGTGCAGGCACAATTAGTTTACGCTTACCCCCAACTTTCATTCCAATAATACCTTGATCCCAACCTTTAATGACACGACCTGTACCAATCACAGTCTCAAAGTAATTACCACGGTCTAATGATGAATCAAACTTCGTACCATCTTCCAACCAACCAGTATAATGAGTGGTAATTAAAGCACCTTTTACAGCCTCTTTACCTTCACCTACCACCAAGTCAATAATTTCTAATTCAGCCGTCATGTGCTTACTCCAAATTTAATCTTTAAAATCTTAGTGGCTTACTGTAATTGAGTCCACTCAATCTCAGCTTGACCTTGATCTGAAATCAATGTCCACTCGCCATCCATCACATTCAATTGCAGTTGCATTGTACGTTCGCACAATGCTTGGATTTGTGCCGTTGTTTTTTCACTGAGTTGCCAGATTTGCACATTTTTCAATGTTTTCAATTTACTGTTGCGCTTATACCATTCATCCACTGATGATCCATAAGTGACCACCGCAACTTCCTTACAACGCGCACTCGCTTTTTTTACTTTATCTTCGTCTGGACTACCCACTTCAATCCATTTTTCTAACTGACCTGTTAAATCTTTCTGCCAAAGTGCTGGCTCATCAGTTTCAAATAAATCTTTAGTAAATTCTAAATGCTCATCTGCAAAACGAGCATATGCCAATACTCGAACCATCAAACGTTCAATCGTTTCCGACGGATGTAGAGCCATCGTTAACTGATAGTCGCCATATTGATGAACATCCATATTGGCTATGTTTAAATCTGCTTTATAAATCGTCGCTTTTAACGCCATAAGGGGTATCCTCAAATTTGGTGCTAAGCATACCCGATTCAGCGTGCATTGAGAAAATGCTTTTCAATCCGTCTGTATTCTGAGTTGAATGATCTAACGATTTTATTGATCATCGATTCGCGCCTTAAGAATTGATTGCTCTAAATGCTCCCAATCTTGATTCTGCTGGGTTATCACTTCAATCCGATTATCAATATTCTCTTCGCCTGATTTGTAATTGAATTGATCAGGATTAAAATTGAATGTCATCCAACCTTGGTTGGTATTGAAGATGCCTTTAATACGTACCCAGTGTTTTAGCTCACAAAGGATGTCTAATAATTCATAAAAATCAAACTGCCAACGTTTTGGAAGCTTCCATCCTGCCACAATATACCCTTGAGCCTGTTCGACGTAATGATATGGAAGTTGCTTTACAGCAGGCATTTCCACATCAGCTTTGAACTGTCGCTGAACCTTGAATAAGGGTTGCATTGAACGCTGAATTCCCACATAAGGATAATCAATTTGTTCTAAGCGAATATTGCCTTGATCAGCTTCAAGCCAATGTGGAATATAAGCTAAATATTGTTGTTTTAAATCAGCCAATTCTTTTCGATCCATGTCATTCATGTCCGAAGCATGAGACACAACCACAACTTGAGCCGCTTTTAACTGATCTTGATATAAACTCTGCCTCATCCAATCAGAGTCATGTAAACGAGATCCATCAATCACGGTCACTACAGAACGCATCGCAACTAGATGTTGCCAATGTGGTTCAGTCAGTTGTTCAACCAACTGTGCAGGATGACCCAACCCTGTCGGCTCTATAAATAGCCGATCTGGGTGAGATTCTTGTAATAACCGAGACAATGCAATTTGCATTGGCAATTGACTTGTACAACACAGACATCCACCCAATAGCTCTTTGATTTCATAGCCATCATTATTTGGCAATAACTGTTGATCAACGCCAATTTGACCAAACTCATTCATCAATACAGCCCATCGCTCATTTTTAGGTTTAAATTTGAGAAGTTGTTGTAAAAGCGTGGTTTTCCCTGCACCTAAAAAACCTGTAATGATATGTGTAGGCACTGACTGAGTTGCAAGTACTTTCAAAATGGATCTCTGAATTTGAAGAGGTGTACGGATTCTTGTCGGAATTTATCTAAAAAACAAGTCTAGGATAATTTTCCTCATAATTTATATGAATGCATGAATTCAAAAGACTAAATGATTGGAATTAAATAGGATAAGTGAACTGTTGAATCAAAATTGAAAATATGTAAATCTATTTCACAGATCATTACTCTGAATTTAATTCAAAACTTCAATTTTGATTTTCTAATCGAACCTTTTCAAATGTAAAACTAAGTAAAAAAATTGCTGTTTTTTTCTTCACCATGACATATTTTTTGACAACTTTATGCGGCATATTGACTCTCATTGAGACAAAAAAACTACATTACACCTTGGTTTGTTAGTCGTGCGTTAACTATCGTGTTTCACTTTGTTGCATTGATTGCCCAATTGAGCTTCTGGACTTAGGATGAATTTCGTTGACTCGCTAACCGTATTAGATGCGATTCAGCTTTTAACATTTTACGCGATGATCTAGATTTAATTTCATATTCGCTTCTCTCCTCGGAAAGCTTATGAGATTAAATTCTAATTTATTTTATTGAATAAGGATGCCACTCATGAATTTAGTTAAAACTTTATTAGCAACTACACTTGCCTTCACAGCTTTCTCAACATTTGCTGCAACAGAAGCAAAAGATGAAAAAAAACAGGAAGTGTTGATTTCTTCTCAAGAACAACCAGTGAATGCTGAAACTACTGCTGCTGGTCAACCAACAGCTGCTCAACCGGGTACAGAGGTTGCAGCTGAAGAAGGTACTGAAGCTCCTGTAGCTCAACCTGCTCAGTAATTAATCAAAAATAAATTGACTGAATTTTAGACCAAGTCTTCCCCCGATGGCTTGATCTGATTAAAAGTAGAGCTTTGCTACAGCTCTACTTTTTTATGCCTGTTTTTTTTTGAATAATTCTCTATAAATTACGATAAACACATATACATAATTATTATAAAACGATATAAATGACAAATAAATCACATATTTTAACCAAAAAGCCAATTTAATTCTAAGCACGTGACATGAAAATGAAGAAATTTCTTGGGATAGCTATACTCAGCCTATGGCTGGTTGCATGTTCCAAACCTTTACCAGAGGATAAACTGGATTATGTAGGACATTGGATTAGCGCGGACAGTCGTGTTCAATTGAATATTACTGCTAATGGTCGTATAGAATATAGTAACAATCAGCTCAGTAAAAAAACCGCCGTTTCAGCTCCAATTAAACAGTTTTCAGATACTGGATTTGAAACAGGTTTAGGTCCTATCAACACGAAATTTATTGTCACTCGTCACCCCTACAAGGATGCACAAGGGAATTGGTACATGATTGTCGATGGACATACCCTCGCCAAGCTACAAAATCCATAAAAAAAGACTTCACCATGTGAAGTCTTTTTTCTCTTAAACCGATTTCTTATATATGCTGCAAGAAGGATGATGATTTTCATTCAAACGAGCAATTTTACGATGCTCAGCAGCTTCAAAACGACAGCGTTTCCAGTCATTATCTAGGTTTAGCGGTGGAATTTGTTTTGGTTTCCCATGTTCATCCACAGCGACCATTGTGAAATAACAACTATTGGTATGTCGTACCGTACGTTTTTGAATATTTTGTGCTTCAACGCGGATCCCAATTTCCATTGAGGTACGCCCCACATGATTCACACTGGCTAAAAAAGTCACCAACTCACCCACGTGGATTGGTTCTTTAAAGTTCACTTTATCAACAGATAAAGTTACCACATAAGAACCTGAATATCGACTTGCACACGCATAAGCAACTTGGTCAAGCAGCTTTAAAATTGTTCCACCATGTACATTACCTGAGAAATTCGCCATATCCGGCGTCATTAATACAGACATCGTTAATTCAGACTGATCATCTGCAAGCGGTAACGCTTGGGTAAATTCGGACATAAATATTAGAACTCAATCATGACAGGAGATTTAATACACTATTATAACTTTTTTCTTGATTATAAAATGTTTAAATCAGAAACAAACTCCAATAATTTCAAGACTTGATAGCTTAAAAGTATCAGAGGAAATCATTCACTCTCAGAAACTATGATAAATTTGCTTAAAATTTATTCATCTTTGACTAAACGAAGCATCTCAGCAGAAATATTATCGTATTTTAACTTTAACGATGCTTGATTCTTGACTTGGATTTCATAGGTTTCATCATAGTTAATTCGTATTATTTCGAATGTAATATCTGAATTTGACGCTAAATAAACAATTTGACCAACTTGAAAAACTGACACACTACACCTTAATTTATATTTCATCTTTTTAAGGGTTAGATAAAGTACTAACCCTCATTTTTATGACCCCAATATAACAATCATTCAATTTATAACAATGATTTTACTTATTTTTTATATATATTTTATGAGACAATTAAGATCTGATTCAATTTAGCAATTTAAACAAACAGCTCTTTTACTATCATCATGGGCAGGATACTGATGAGCATCATATTGTCCTATCGTCCGATGACGTATCTGATCCAATAAACTAACTTTATTCAATGCTGCAGTCATACCTGCTTGAATCGTATTTTCACGACCCTTAACATCAAAGATATGTGCTTTTTCTCTTAGATCTGGCTGTATCACAATATCTGCATTTTTTAGCTCGTTATACGCGATCTTATTTTGCATAATATTTATATTTTGATTAAACATCCCCCACACATTCGAGGTTTCCGTGTGCTCTGGCTGGGCCAAAATATCAACAGCAATGACAATATCTGCCCCTAATTCTCTCGCCACATTGACTGGTACAGGGCTCACTAAACCGCCATCAACATAATCCTTATCAGCAATTTTTACGGGAATAAACATGCTTGGAATAGAGATAGAAGCTCTCACTGCTTGCCCAGTATTACCATAGTTAAATACTGTTAAATTTCCATTTTTTAACTCTGTTGCCACCACATACATTGGAATAGGAAGCTGTTCCAAGGGCATAAAGTCCACTTGTTTATTGACATAGTTCTCAACCTTAGCGCCATCAAAAAATCCTTGAATACCTATGTTAAAATCACGTACATCATTGACTTGCATATTTAATGCAACTTCACGTAACGATTTTGCTGATTTTCCACTGGCGTATATTGATCCGACTATACTCCCTGCGCTGGTACCAACAATAAAATCAGGCTTGATTCCACGTTGCTCTAAAACTTCAATGACGCCAATGTGCGCATAGCCTCGCGCCCCCCCACTCCCAAGCACCAATGCAATACTTGGAGCATCAGCTTTCTTATGCTTATTTTTAATGATATGAGATGAAGCATCCACCAAAGGTGTAGACACAGATTTTGAAAGCTGAGCTTTAGCTACAACCTGTTGACAGGCTTGTAAGCCAATCAAAGGTAAGAGGGAAATCAGGAGTACAAACTTCTTCATTGCATCAGAAATTAAAAATCTAAACTGAATGAAAGCATATCATTGACAGGTCGTCTGTATGAATTTTTTATGACAAAAAGCCCCAGATGAGGGGCTTTTTGTAAATGACACTTTCTTAAAAAATCTCCAGATTAAGCAAAGAATTTTAGAATCATCTGAATCACTGTTGCGTTGATTAAGTCAACAAAGAAGGCGCCACATAAAGGTACAATTAAGAATGCTTTATGTGAAGGACCATACATATTTGTAATCGCCTGCATGTTTGCAACTGCTGTTGGTGTTGCTCCCATACCGAAACCACAGTGACCTGCTGCAAGAACTGCTGCATCGTAGTTTTTACCCATCACACGGAAAGTGACAAATGCTGCGTACAATGCCATAGTTAAAGTTTGAGCTGTTAAGATCACAACCAATGGGCCTGCAAGATCAGCCAATTGCCACAACTTAAGTGAAAGAAGTGCCATTGCTAGGTATAACGATAAAGAGGCATTACCAAATACATCAATTGCACGATCGAAGATTTCCACTTTCATGAGACCTTCGAGGATGTTACGCAAGATAACACCACCACCTAATGCCCAAACGAAAGTTGGAAGCTCAAACCAAGTGCCTTTACTATAACCTGTCATAAATTCAGCAAATGCCAAACACGCAGCAAATAAACCTAATGTGGTAATCGCATTATCCGCAGTGATTAAACGAACTTGATTACGGTTTTCAAAAGGCACAAACTCGCCTTGATCATTCGGATTTGCAATTGCATTCGCATCACGTGTGTCTTTTTCAACCGAATTAGTCACTGGTGATGAGAGCTGGTGCTTATTAATCAATAATTTCGCTAATGGACCACCAATCAAACCACCAATAATCAAACCAAATGTCGCACTTGCCATACCCAGTGCTAAAGCACCTTGAATACCATGCTCTACTTCTAAAATCTCACCCCATGCACCAGCAGTACCATGACCACCAGTTAAGGTAATAGAACCTGCAATTAAACCAATAAGTGGATCAATACCAAGTAACGTTGCAAGGCTCATACCGACAAAGTTTTGTACGATAATAAATGATGCGACACAGATCAGGAAGATCACCAGTCCCATACCACCTTCTTTGAGTTTGGCGAAGTTTGCACTCAAACCAATCGAGGCAAAAAACACCAACATGAAACTGGTTTGCAATTCACTACTCGTGGTAATGCTGTAGCCCCACAAATTGTGAACAATTAACGAAACTATGGCAGCAACCAAACCACCAGCTACAGGCTCTGGGATATTATATTTTTTTAAGAAGTCGATTTTGTTGACAAGAAAACGGCCAAGCAATAAAACTATTACTGCAGCAATTAACGTGTAAAAAGCGTTAAAAGTAAATTCCATCATTAATTCTCAGCAAATACAGATGACTGTTAATTCATATTATGCTTGTTTTTTAATCAATAAGATTTATTTCGAATCTCACATCCAAAAATAAACATATCCTTATTCAATATTGATTATCTAAAGGAATAGATAAATTTTTTAATTGAGTAACAATATATTAATTCCTCGATTTCATTGGATTCAATCTTGTTAATAAAAAACATACACTTTTCAAAATAAATCAGTTGCTCAAAACGCACTCTATTCTTAGACATACGTTTGGCTAGATACAATTGATTTATGGCTCAAACAAACACTTAAATATGTTTTAGTGAACTTAAAATGATTAAGAAATTCCTGATGATCAGGACTGCTCACTGTTTAAGCCGAACATTATGCACTTTTTTTTATAATTCGCATTACTTTTGTTTATTCAATCAGCAAAATTCAGACATTCTTTAGTCTGAACTGATGAATGACAAGTGAATAAAAAAACCGAGACTACGCTCGGTTTTTTTATAAATCATGCTTAGAAGCTGTATTTCGCCATTAGGCCTACACGGTCATCATTAAAGCTCTGACCTGCGAAAGTCTCACGCTTACCATTGATATATTCAACACCTAGATCAACAGGCTTCACAGGTGTGTAAATGAAGTTAATCCATGCTTGTTGAACAGTTTCATTTGCACTTGGGTTCGCTTTAGCATATCCCGTGCTGTCATCAGCATAATGTGCGCCATAAGCCAGTGTTGAGCGTAACTGAGGTGAGAACTTATATGTAGCACCTACTTGCGTAGCAATAAATTCATTTTGATGAATATTGTTATTTAGATCTACAACGTATGCTGTATTAGATCCATACAAATAGTTGCTGTTCCCTTTTACATAAGACACATCAGCTGATACTTTGAGTGGTTCGCTAATTTGGTAATTTGTACCGATCGCTACACCAAAACCAGTCTTATCATCACCAGCTTTATCAGACTTATAATTTTCAATTAAGGCACGAGCTGAAGCATTACCTTTACCATCTGCATAAGCTTGCGTAACTTTAGCAGTCAAAGTTGGTAGGCGGTATTTGACATCTGATGACTCTATATCTGGAACTCCGTTAGTCACAGTAGTCTTTAATTGATTTGCTGAACTATTACCTTCCTCAGCTGAAATAAATAATTGAGTTGATGGCGCTAATTTATGAGACCAACGTACTTGCGGTAAACGATTTGTTCCGCCACCAATGTTGGTACCAAAATCGATCATTTCTGGTGCATGATTTGACAAGAAGTTTGAAGTAGTTTGACCGAATAACCAATTATTCAGTGTTAAATACGCATGACGAATACGTAGTGCTTCATTTGAGCCTGCAAAGTCCACTTCTACTTTACCACCAACATCAGCCCCTTCTACTTTAGATTTGAAATCTAAACCAAGACGTGTTGTTTTAGCCGTTGCACGTAATTTATCTTCAACTAACGGATTATTACTCGTTCCAACGCTATTTACAGCATTAAAGTCATTATCAGCACCTTCAATGATATAGTTTGCATCTCCACGTACAAAACCATATAGATTCACTTCAGCACCTGCTTTAGTTTTCAAGTTTGTAGGCGCTGCTGCTACTGGTTGAGCTTTAACTTCAGCCAATTGTACTTGCTGCTGTTGTTGTACGTGATGTTGCTGTTGAATTAAAGCTTTTAACGCTTCAACTTCTTGGCGTAATTTTTGAATTTCATCTTTTTCAGTCGCTGCTTGTGCAGTAGAAACTGCAAAAGTTGCAACTGCGATTGCTAAGCTTTTCTTTAAAAATGTTTGCTGTTTTGATTGACTCATTAAAAATCTCCAATTATTTCATCTTGCATCCGTGCATATATGCTTGGTCAACCTGCTGAATCCCAATCACAACGTTTGATTAATTTAAAATAATCAACGATGCACTAAACTGCTTTTTTTTAAATTTGATGAATTGATTAAAATAAATACGTAACATAATGTGTATTCGTTGTAACTTAATCTAGCAACTTATGTTTCATAATTAAATGTTTTTTATTGTCAAAACCAATTTTCTCAATCACAATTTCTGATGATGAATTGAAAAAAGTTTATATCTGTATAATTTATAAAATCTTTATTTAAAAGCATATTCAAAATTATACCTTAGTCGTAGAGACATCATGGATCATCCAAAATTATTCAAATAGGAGTTGCAATGTCCACAGAACATACTCAAGCCGTTGATGAAGTGATCACTGGCCGCCAATCTATACGTGCCTTTTTAGATCACCCCGTAGATACAAAACTTATCCAAGAAATCTTAGAAGTCGCATCAAGAGCACCTTCTGGCACAAATACTCAACCCTGGAAAGTCTATGTGGTGACAGGCGCACGTCGTCAACGTTTAATTGATCAAGTTTGTCATGCACAAATGCAACTTTATCAAAACCCTGAACTTGCTCAACAATACACCGAGACTTTTGCTTATTATCCAGAAACATGGATTTCCCCGTATATCGATCGTCGTCGTGAAAATGGTTGGGGACTTTATGGATTGCTGGGCATTCAAAAAGGTGAAAAGGATAAGATGGCTGCACAACATCTTAGAAACTATCAATTATTTGATGCACCTGTTGGCATTTTCTTTACCGTGGATAAAGCCATGGGCATTGGCTCTAAAATGGATATTTCCATGATGATTCAAAATGTTATGCTAGCAGCAAAAGCACGTGGTTTAGACACATGCCCTCAAGCGGCCTGGAATCATTTTCATCAAATCGTCACTGATGTTCTTGAAGCTCCTGCCAACGAAGAGCTCGTTTGTGGGATGGCTTTAGGCTATGCCGACACCGATGCGCTTGTAAATACGTTTAGAACACCTCGAGTTCCAGTTGAAGAGTTTGCTGTTTTCTTGGAAGACTGATTTTTTAAGGATTAAAACACTCATCCAGTTTGAGCGGTTTAATAAAGACAAACATTCAATTTCAAGCATATAATCCCAATTTAAATTAGATGAATATTCAACTAATATTCATCTATCCCTATCCTCTATTTATAAAGGGTTCTGGTTTGAACAAATGGCTGATTCAGCTTAAAAAAGCAACCTATAATACTTCATTCATGTATAACCTGCGGATGATTGTGGCTTTCGCAGGTACCGCGTTTATTCCCTATCTGTTAGATCAGCAATTGATGACGATTCCATTAACATTAGGGGTTGTTGCTGCTGGGCTGAGCGACATCGATGATCGCTTCTCAGTACGTATCATGAATCTGATTTATACCTATATTGGGTTCTTTATTGCGGCAGCTTCTGTTCAATTGTTATTCCCATATCCTGTGCTTTTTGCTTCAGGCCTGATCATCTCTTGTATTGGTCTCATTTTACTAGGCTCATTAGGCAGACGTTATGCCACCATCTCATATGGTTGCTTAGTAATTTCTGTCTATGCCATGCTAGGTGTTGATATTTTTGACGAATGGTACATGCAACCCAGTCTTTTGGTGATTGGTGCCATTTGGTATGGGATCTTGTCTACGCTTAGTTTCTTGCTTTTTCCAGCTCGACAAGTTCAAGATCAACTCTCGAAAAGCTATTCTTCACTCGGTGATTTCCTTTTTGCTAAATCCAATCTCTTTGATGTGGATATGACAGCGAATAGCTACCAAAAAAGTATGATCAGCTTGTCGCTGGAAAATGGGAAATTAGTAGGTATCTTTAATGATATGAAAACCACACTCCTTACCCGATTAAAAGGAGATCGTGGTCAAAGTGATACCCGTCGCAGCTTACAATATTATTTTATTGCACAGGACATTCACGAGCGAGCTGACTCGGCACATATTGATTATCAACAATTAACCAAAGCCTTTGAACATAGTGATATTTTATTTCGCTTCCAACGTATTCTTACACTGCAAGCAAAAGCATGTAAAGATTTAAGTGAAAGCATCTTAAATCGCACAACTTACCAGCATAATCCACGTTTTGAACATGCATTTAGTAATCTCAGAAAGTCATTAGAAAAAATCCGTGATGAACAAAAACATGATCTTATCTGGGTTAATGCTCTTTTTGCCTTACTCCAGAACTTAAAAGCCATCGATGCTCAATTACGAAATCTTGAAACTGAACGGCATATTAAATTTGACCGCACTAAACATTTAGAAAACCAACTTAAAGATGACGATCTGAAAGGTTGGGAAGATATCGTTTCTCGTATCAAACAAAATTTAACCCCTGAATCCGTACTCTTTCGACATGCAATTCGTGTTTCCATCGTACTTTTCATCGGATATGTTTTTGTTCAAGTCACCAATATCGAATACGGTTATTGGGTACTGTTAACAGCCCTATTTGTTAGTCAACCAAACTTCAACGCCACAAAACGTCGACTGAGACTCAGGATCATGGGAACACTTGGTGGCATTATTCTTGGTTTTGCAATTCTGTATTTCGTTCCTTCTGTCGAAGGTCAACTTTTATTATTAATTGTGAGTGGTGTACTATTTTTTGAATTACGCAGTAAGCAATATGCGCAAGCCACTGCCTTTATTACGATCTTAGCCTTAATTAATTTCAATTTGGACGGTTTAGGTTTTCAAGCGGCATTTCCTCGAATGTTAGATACTTTAATTGGCTGTGCATTGGCATGGTTTGGGGTGAGCTTTATTTTTCCAGATTGGAAATTCAGACGACTCCCCCATTCAATCAGACGTTCACTTGAAGCTCAATGCCAGTATCTTACTGAAGTCATCCAACAGTACCATCATGGACGTAATAACAGTTTGAACTACCGCGTGGTCCGCCGCACTGCACATAATCGTGATGCTGATGTTGCATCACTCATATCGACATTAGCAACAGAACCTGATTTTGATCCAACACAAAAAGCTTTAGCATTTGAGTTCCTCTGTCTCAATCATACATTTATCAGCTATATTGCTGCGCTAGGTGCACACCGTGAAAAAATTCAAGATCAGTCAACATTAGAGCTACTTCAGCAAGCGTTAAATGATATCCAAGGTGCTTTTTTGCGAGATGAATTCCCTGAGCTAAATCTGACAAATTTGGAGTCCGCGATTCGTGAACGTTTGAATAAAGATGATCAGGATTCACATAAATCATTGATTGTTTTACAGCAACTTTCTTTAATGCTTGGTGTATTAAGACGATTAAGTACCTTAAAACAAAGTTTAAGTCATGAACATGATACTCAATCCAGCGCATTGGCATCACTGTAAATGTTGAATTTTCAAGGCAGTAAATTAGTACAATATACTCCCTGATTGTATTAATTTAATGCTAAACTCTGCTCAGATATACACATTTTGTAAACGAAACTATGACTGCAAAAAACTTATACGCCTACACTTTACAACCCGTTCCTTACGAGGTTACTGAAGCTGAACAACGCCATGCGCAACTCGCAATCTGGCGCAGCACAAATAAAATTGGAACTAAAGCTTGGGCTATTATGGGTGCAATTACTGCGCTTGCAATTTTGGGTCTAATTTTTATTAAAAATTACTCTACTGTATTTTGCTGGGTGGCTTTAGTCTGTGTGCTGACATACTTTTTAGTGCGAAAGTTTGGACTAGAATGGTACGCTAAACGTAAAATGAATGAGTTTCCAGTACAAGAAATTACTGGAATTAAATTAGGTGTTCAGCCTCATGGTATCGTGATGCGTCAAAAAATGGGACTACAAGAAGGTGTAGGTTCAATTGGTTGGAAAGATATCTATGAGTGGTATAACACGCCAGATTTCATTTTGGTGAACTTTAAAGTTAAAGGTCAGCAAGGCGCTTATATCTTGCCAAAACGAATGAACAGCAAAAATTTCTCTTTCGAGACCATCCGTAAACATCTAAAAGAAAGCGTTGGTGAGCCAAAATCACTGTAAATACGGCTTTATATTAAAACCTCCAACTTTGGAGGTTTTTTTATCATAATTTTTTATATGAGAATGAGAATAAATATTATCTTCAAATACATTCCACTTTTTTTGAGTTAGGTTATAATCGCACCATTCAAAAATTCCAATTCACTCAGACCCTTATGTTCAAGAAAATATTTTTCCAGTTACACTGGTTTTTCGGAATAACAGCAGGCCTTATTTTGGCACTTATGGGTGTCACTGGGGCGATATATTCTTATGAGCAGCAAATTATCAAGCTGATCAATCAGGAAAGTTATACAGTTGTTGCTGAACAACGCCCAAAATTAACACCAGCTGAAATTTATCAACATTTCCAGCAGGAGCATCCTGATCTTAAAATCAATAGCATTACAATTGCTGCTCAACCTACTGACTCATCGAGTATCAATGTTGCGAAAGAAGGCGAACGTCGTGGTTTGACCATGATGATCAATCCCTACAGTGCTGAATTACTACCTGAAATTAAAGGTCGAAAATTCTTCGCATTCGTACAACAACTACATCGTAACTTGACAGTCGGACCAGTTGGAAAACAAATTACTGGTGCATGTACACTGATTCTTATTTTCTTTGTCCTCAGTGGCTTATATCTACGTTGGCCGAAAAAACACAGTTTCAAACAATGGTTTTCAGTTAAACCCAAATTAAAAGGTCGAAACTTTATTTGGGATTTACACGCAGTCGTTGGAACATGGGTGGCCATTTTCTATCTCATGTTGGCTTGCACAGGTTTATATTGGTCATATGACTGGTGGCGCAACGGCATGTTTAAAGTGCTTGGTGTTGAGCGCCCGCAACCCCAAATGCAAGCGGGAGGTCCTGGTTCAAATGCTGGACCAAATGCTCAACGTGAAGGACGTGAAGGACGTGAAGGACGTGAAGGACGTGAAGGACGTGAAGGACGTGAAGGACGTGAAGGACGTGAAGGACGTGAAGGACGTGAAGAGCGTAAATCACTCCAAACAGAACAGATTCACTTTGCGCTCAACCAATCTTGGTCTACTTTTAATCAACAGTTTAAAAATCAATTTTCTTCCGTAACCTTCACCATTCCTAAACGTGCAAACGGTGAATTAGAACTGAGTTTCGTTGATCCTGTTCCGCAACATGAACGTGCTCGTAACAAAGCGACTGTCGACTTAAATACGAATCAATTGAAAGATGTTGAATTGTACGAAGACAAAAAGCTCAATGAAAAAATCATGAGCAGCATGTTACCTGTACACCGTGGCAGCTTCTTTGGTCCTATTTACCAGTTCTTCGCGATGTTAGCTGCACTCGCTATGCCGTTATTCTTTGTGACGGGTTGGATGCTCTACCTCAAACGCCGCAAGCAAAAACAATTGACCCGTGAAGCGAAGCAAAATTTAGCAGTGGTTGATGTTGATCCAAATGCCAAACCTTGGCTCATCGCTTATGCAAGTCAAACTGGTGTATCCGAGCAATTGGCTTGGCGTACAGCTTCAATTCTGCAAGCAGCACGCCAACCCGTCACTGTTAAATCAGTGCAAAGCCTGACCACTAATGAGCTACAAACAGCATCTCAAATTCTAGTGGTCGCGAGTACTTACGGTACAGGTGAAGCTCCAGACTTAGCTGCAAGCTTTGAAAAGAAATTGATGTCTCATCCACTGAATCTAAGTCATGCTCAATTCGCAGTTATGGCACTTGGTTCACGTGAATATCCTGACACTTATTGTAGTTTTGGTCATCGTATTTATGACTGGTTCAATGCATCTGGTGCAACTCCCCTCTTTAATGTGATTGAAGTGGACAATGCCAATAACCAAGATATTCAAAATTGGACAGATGCACTCGCACAAGCTGCTCAATTGGAATTAGCAACACTATCTATTGATAAAGTCTTTGATCAATGGAAACTTCAAAAACGTACACTGCTTAATCCAAACAGTTCGGGTCAACCAGCTTATAATTTAGAGCTTGAGTCTGATCACGACGCGATCTGGCAAGCTGGAGATATTGCGGAAATTCAACCCGGCAATAGCATTGAACGTATTCAAGCATTTTTACAACAGCACAACTTAGATGAGGCTTTAGTTCTCGCAACTACAGGTCAAACCTTAGTTGAAAGCCTGTGGAATAAAAATTTAAATAGCGAGATTCAGCCATTTGCGACAGCTGAGGAACTCGTTGAGCAGCTTGAAAATTTACCTACTCGTGAATATTCGATCGCAAGTATTCCAACTCAAGGCATGATGCGCTTGGTGGTACGTCAACAACGTGATGAACAGCAGCAACTCGGCTTAGGCTCAGGCTGGTTAACACATCATGTTGCGGTTGGTAGTCAGGTACAACTTCGTATTCGAACCAATGAATCATTCCATTTAATTGATGATAATCGACCGATTATTTGTATCGGTAACGGGACAGGAATCGCAGGTCTAATGAGCTTAATTTCAGCTCGCGTACGTTTGGACTACACTGACAACTGGCTCATCTTCGGTGAACGCCAACGCGAACATGATTTCTTTTATAAAGAAACAATCGAAGCTTGGCAAAATACAGCGATGTTAAAGCGTATTGATCTCGCGTTCTCTCGAGACCAACCAGAAAAAGTCTATGTACACCATATTCTGCGTCAAAATGCGGATGAAGTCGTTAAATGGATTCATCAAGGTGCTGTCATCTATGTGTGCGGCAGTATCAATGGTATGGCAAGCGATGTTGATCTAGCCTTAATTGAAATCTTAGGTGACACTACTGTAGATGAATTAAGACAAGCTGGTCGCTACCGTAGAGACGTTTACTAACACGGTTATTATGATCAAAACCGAGCACGATTTTTATTTAATCTGCTCGGTTTTTTTATGCGCTATACTTTTTCGCATTTCCCACTAGTGATGACATCGAATGTATATAAGGATTTTAAAATTTTTCGCTTGGTTAATAGCATTGATACTATTAATCGATGGAATCATTTTAATCAGTCAAAATAAAATTCATTTAGGTACTGTACTTCCAGCATTTATTGGCATAATGATTATTGTATGTCTGTTTTTTAATAAGAAAATCCAACACTATCGTTTGAATCATTCTAACTTTAACTTGTTTTGGAAAATGGGATGGACAATTTTTTCCATCTGGTTAATCAGCTTGGCTATTTTTTTTAATTTTTTAGCTAAATCAAATCATTCCCCCATCATGAATACACCACCTGATGCGATTATTATTTTGGGTAGTGGTTTAATCAATAACCAACCCTCCCCAACGCTTCAGGCTCGATTAGACCAAGGTGCAACGATCGCCGCTCAATATTCCAGTAGTTCTATTATTGTAACTGGCGGTTTAGGTTTTGATCAGAAAATTACTGAAGCTGCAGTGATGAAAGCATATTTGATCGACAAGTATCGTATTCACCCACAGCGTATATTTGAAGAAAGTCAAAGCACCAGCACCGAACTCAATCTAAAAAACAGTGTTCCGCTTCTAAACAGAATAGGCTTAAACCAAGATAGTCATATTGTGGTTGTCACCAGTGATTTTCATACCCCACGTGCTGCAGCCATTGCCCGATTTCAAGGTTATACCCAAATCACATCAGTCAGTGCTGAAACTCCTTTAACCACACGATATAACGCATGGCTTAGAGAATATTTTGCTTATATTAGTGGCTGGATCTTAAAAGAATACTAAATTTTTTATTTATCATGTATTCGGATTTTTCGAGGAGAAGGAACCCCTTCTCTATTTAATTTTTCAGGTTGATCGATCGATAACTGGTATAGATAAGCTTTTAGGTCAATTAGAAATTGTCGCCCCGATACCAAAACATTTTGACCTTCTGGCATCAAGTTCAGTGACAAGTGAGTATTATGTTGTCGAATATAAGGAACAACTTGTTCAATAAATGGTATCAGTTGGATTTCCTCCACATGATATTTTTCCCACTTATCACGAACCAATAATTGTGCCATTCCTTTACTTTGCCAAACAGCAAGCGTGCGCTGACCAGATGGAGTGGAACACAATGCCCAACCATCATTATATAAACTATAAACTTTAGCCTGAGCGACAATTGTTTCCATAAATTGTTGGTATTGTTCTTTTGGAGAGACAACTGTAGAGGCAATAGAGGTACTTGAAGGCTTACGCTGGTATGGATTTCTCATAATTCTATTATAAACATGAATTCATCATATTTTATATAAATTATAGAAACTTAAAAGACTTTTTATAGAAAGAATATGGTGGGCGCTGACGGGATCGAACCGCCGACATTCTGCTTGTAAGGCAGACGCTCTACCAACTGAGCTAAGCGCCCTTGAGGAATAAAAATAGCACCGCTATTTTTAAGATGCAAGAAAGAAATCTTGCTGATTTAAACCATTATATCTAGACAAGGGATCTAGAAAATGGCGCAGCGGACGGGACTCGAACCCGCGACCCTCGGCGTGACAGGCCGATATTCTAACCAACTGAACTACCGCTGCAACGGCAACTGCTTACGCAATTAGGGTCATATAAGCTTTTCAGCTTGAATATGGTGGGCGCTGACGGGATCGAACCGCCGACATTCTGCTTGTAAGGCAGACGCTCTACCAACTGAGCTAAGCGCCCTTATTAGGCTTTGATTTTTAGGATGGCGCAGCGGACGGGACTCGAACCCGCGACCCTCGGCGTGACAGGCCGATATTCTAACCAACTGAACTACCGCTGCATCACAAAAAATCTGGTGGGCGCTGACGGGATCGAACCGCCGACATTCTGCTTGTAAGGCAGACGCTCTACCAACTGAGCTAAGCGCCCTTAATAAGGTCATTACATAAAATGGCGCAGCGGACGGGACTCGAACCCGCGACCCTCGGCGTGACAGGCCGATATTCTAACCAACTGAACTACCGCTGCACTTATGTAATATCTCTATTAAAGTACAAACAATCTATTAAGTTTAAAGTGGCGCAGCGGACGGGACTCGAACCCGCGACCCTCGGCGTGACAGGCCGATATTCTAACCAACTGAACTACCGCTGCACTAAAACTTAACGTAAAGGCTTGGTGGGCGCTGACGGGATCGAACCGCCGACATTCTGCTTGTAAGGCAGACGCTCTACCAACTGAGCTAAGCGCCCTTTACGACTTCATCGTTTGTGTGGTGCATTATAGAGAATCCTCAGATACTGTCAAACGCTTTTCTACAGGTTTCTCAGTTTTTCAGTTTGAATGATTAAAAAATAGATCATTTCTCTTGAAAAATCGCTTTTTTGTCTATTATTTGCCTTATTAGAGATATGTTTTTATTTTTATTCAAAGTTTTTATCACAACACATTTTACGATTCTGATTTAAATTTGATCCAATTCGATCTCTTGTTCTGAAATATAGACTAAAGCGCCTTCGTCCAATATATCAAATAGCTCAATGACATCTGCACTGTGCATTCGAATACATCCATGTGATTTAGGAATACCCAAAGGTTCTGACTCTGGCGTACCATGAATATAGATATATCGATTATAGGTATCACAACCCTCCCCTTGATTAAAACCAGTTTCTAAACCTGCTAACCAAAGAATTCGAGTTAGAATCCAGTCACGTTCTGGAAATTGCTCACCAAGTTCCACATCATAGATCTCCCCAGTCCAAATACGTGCTTTAAAAACAGCATTGATTGGGTGGTCATCGCCAATTTTTTGTTCAATGCGATGCCATCCTCTTGGTGTTTTACCTGAATTTTCCTGTTCACCTATACCGTTCAATCCAGTAGACACCAAATAGCTTTTTTTCATACGTGGTACATATAGAACTTGTTTCGCCATATCAATCAGGATATCCGCCTGACTTAGGGTATAACTTTCAAGATTTGGGTTCATACAAAACTCAGCGTTAAATTATTTTTAATCATTTATTTAAACAATATTTTTTGATTCAGGTCTTAACCACAACCAAATCGCGACAATTAGCATGGTGAGATTCGTAAAAATTTTTACTAAATCAGGAGCATTGGTATAAAGCATAAGAATACCGCTGATCAACATCATCATCGAGGCGAGCCATTTTGCTTTGCGTGGAACCGTGCCATGCTCACGCCAATTTCGCAGTGTAGGTCCATATTTAGGATGATTGAGTAGCCAATCATCAACCTGTGGCCAACCTTTTGAAGCAGCCCATGCGGCAAGAATTAAAAAGACTGTGGTTGGCAATCCTGGCAATAGCGCACCAATAAAACCTAGAGTCACAAAAATAATGACCAAGCTCCGCCAAAACACGATTTTCATACCGCAACTCATTCAGTTGAATCTCACTAGTATATATGCTTTTGTGGTAGTGTCTGATTGTAAATTTATTTTCAATTTTGAATTCTAGTTGGAGAAACGGTGCAATCTGATTTTTATGAGCCATGGCAGAACTTTCATCATACAATTGTACGTCAACTGGCTTTTGTCATCGCAAGTCCTAATATTATTCGTTTTGCGCCTAAAGAATTAACGATCGTTCATCCTTTTGAATTGCACCATGAACAATTTTGGCAAACTCAGTACGAAAAATATATCTCCAGACTGCATGATCTAGATCAAAACCCACAAGAGCTGATTGATTTTATTCAGCAACTTAAAAGTACGCGTCTAGGTTTGCGCTTTGAATATTTAATGTGGTTCTGGCTGCAAGATGATCAACGCGATCAAGCTGATTTTTCGCTGTTAGATCACAGTGTTCAAATCATTGACGGCCGCCATACTTTGGGTGAAATTGACTTTGTGATATTAAATCATCACACCCAAGAAATTGAACAATGGGAAGTTGCACTGAAATTTTATTTAGCAGAACAAGACTTTCAACTTCAACATTGGTACGGATTAAATCGAAGCGACACTCTATTTAGAAAGCTCAATCATTTTACGCAAAAGCAATTTCAATTTACTCAAGCCAATACTTATAAAATTGATCGAAAAATTGCGGTGATGAAAGGTCAACTCTACTTTCCGTATCATACCGAACTTCAAACCTTACCTAACTGGGTCAGCCCACATCGTCGTATAGGCACATGGGGATATCAATTACGATCATCTTTTTATCGACTGGAAAGACAGGAATGGATTTGTCCGAATGCAAGTCAGACTTCAAATGAAGCACATTGGTGGAGTAATGGGCTTTATCACAATGTACAAACAAATCAGTTTTATATGTACCGTCAACCAGCTTTAAAGCTCCCTTACGTGTAGTTCGTGTAATAAAAAAATGTATCGAATACAATTAATAACATTCTGATAATAAAACTCTCATATTCTTCTAAATGATTAATTTTTATTCTGATTAAGCATCAAAATAATTTACAATCATTGGAGATAATGATGAAAAAAGTATTAGCCGCTTCATTCGTAGTTGCATTTGTATTAACTGGTTGTAATACATTCAAAGGTTTTGGACAAGATGTTTCAAAAGCTGGGGAAACTGTAACAAATACTGCTGAAAAAACTTCAAACGAAATTCGTAACAACTAATTCGAAGTTGAAGCTAAAAGCCCTATTTTTTAATAGGGCTTTTTTTATTTAAATTTGATTTCCTTGAATGATTAATATTTTGCATCAAATTCAACATACTTTATGATAGATCGACTTTGACCAATTCGATTTCTCTCCATGACCCAATCTGCAACACTCGATTTAAGCTTACAATTACTTCGCCAACCTTCAGTGACTCCAGTCGATCATAACTGTCAAAATATTATGGCTGATCGATTATCAAAGATTGGTTTTAACATTGAAAATATGCGTTTTGAAGATGTAGATAACTTATGGGCTCGTCGCGGGACTGAATCACCTGTGTTTTGTTTTGCGGGTCATACTGATGTTGTTCCTACAGGCAATCTAGAAGCGTGGAACTCCGATCCATTCGCCCCAGAAATTAGAGATGGAAAGTTATACGGGCGTGGCAGTGCAGATATGAAAACGGCGTTGGCAGCCATGGTAATTGCCTCTGAACGTTTCGTTGCTAAGCATCCAGACCACAAAGGTTCGATTGCTTTTTTGATCACTTCAGATGAAGAAGGTCCATCTATCAATGGAACAGTGAAAGTTGTAGAAACTTTAGAAGCACGCCAAGAAAAAATGACATGGTGTTTGGTCGGTGAACCGTCAAGTACGAATACTTTAGGAGACATTGTTAAAAATGGCCGTCGTGGGTCTCTCAATGCCAATTTAACAGTGAAAGGTAAGCAAGGGCATGTGGCCTATCCACATTTGGCAATTAACCCAATTCATACAGCCTCAAAAGCAATTGCTGAATTATGTGAGACAGAATGGGATCAAGGCAATGAGTATTTCCCTGCAACGTCTTTCCAAATCTCCAATATTTCTGCTGGAACGGGTGCAACCAATGTTGTGCCTGGCACGATGAACTTATTATTTAACTTCCGTTATTCTACAGAAGTTACTGCTGATGAATTAAAAGCACGTACACATGAAATTTTAGATCGCCACGGCGTTGAGTATGATATCGAGTGGACACTATCAGGTTTACCATTCCTTACCCCTGTTGGAGAGCTCGTCAATGCTGCCAAAAAAGCGATTTTGGATGTGACTGGTACGACAACAGAATTATCAACCAGTGGTGGTACATCAGATGGCCGCTTTATCGCACCAACTGGAGCTCAGGTACTCGAACTGGGAGTACTTAATGCCACGATCCACCAGATTAATGAGCATGTTGAAATTGCACATTTGGAACCTTTGGCTGAAATTTATGAAAAAATCTTAATTGAGCTATTGGCATAACATTAAAATTTAAGAGCAATGAAATATAAAAAAGGATGCGAATGCATCCTTTTTTAATTCGCTTAAAATACTTCAATCCTGTTTTAAAAGCTGATTGATCTGCTCAATCAACACTGCTTCTTGGAAAGGTTTACCCATATAAGCCGATACACCAAGTTCAAGAGCATGTTGTTTATGCTTATCCCCCACCCGTGAAGTGATCATAACCACAGGTAAGTTCTGCAAATGTGGTTGATTTCTCAGCCATTGCATCACTTCAAAACCATCCATTCTTGGCATTTCAACATCAATTAACATTAAGGCAGGTGTTGAATGCTGTAAATATTCAAGTGCTTCAATGCCATCTGTAGCTGCGACAATCTGGTAACCATAACGCTCAAGTAGTTTAGATGTCACTTTTCGAACTGTGACCGAATCATCAACCACTAAAATCGTAGGTGCTTCATTGTCATGCTCTAAATTAGAGGGCTTCGACTCTAGATGTATAGACCAATCCTGCTGAGTGAGATATTGAACCACACGATTTACATTTAAAATTGGGCAAATTTCTCCACTACCCATAATGGTTACACCGCTGAGATAATCAATTTTATGGATCAGCCTCCCAGTCTGTTTCACAATAATTTGTGAATTAGTTCCTAAGACTTCATCAACGAATAAAGCCACAGGTTGAGACTGGTGCATATTCACCAAAATCACTGGAACTTTTTGGGTTTCTAAATATGGTGAGTTTCTTTTTATATGTTGATTTAACAATACAAAGTCAGCCAAATCGTTTAATTGATAACTTGCTTCATGCACTCTCAACAACTGCCCCTGTTGTTTCGCGTGATTTAAATCATGTCTATCGATCATTTCAACACGTTGTATTTGATGTAACGGTAAGGCAAAGAATTGGTCCGCAACTTTTACCATCAAGGCTTCAGTAATAATTGAAGATTTAGGAATTCTGATTTCAAAACAAGTTCCTTGTCCTCTTTCCGAAGAAACATGAACATGCCCACCCAGTGCCTGTATTTCACTTTTAACGACATCTAAACCGACACCACGTCCTGAAACGGTTGTTAATTTTGCAGCAGTGGTAAAGCCTGGTCTAAAAATCAATTGTAATAGTTCAGTTTCAGAATATTCCCGTTCAGTATTGAGCCAACCAAATTCAACAGCTTTTTGCTTAATCTCTTGTGAATCAATTCCTCGACCATCATCCTTGATCAAAATACTCAGCTCATTGTGATGATTCACCAGTGTCAGTTGCATGACTGCTTGTTCAGGTTTATTTAATTTCAACCGCTGTTCTGCTGACTCAATTCCGTGATCAATCGCATTACGCAGAATATGCTCAAGTGAGGTGATCAACTTTTCAAGAATACTACGATCTAATTCGATGTCTGCATGTTCAATCTGTAACTGAACAGATTTATTCAGATTCATCGAAAGTTGCTTGCATAAGCGTTCAAGACGCATTTGTATCGTCTTGAATGGTACGACACGAGTACGCATCAACGAGTGTTGGATGTTGTTTTGTATTCTTGCCTGCTGAATCAATATACTTTCTGCAGATTGAAGCTTTTCATGCAGAGAGTTTCTGATATCTAACAAGTCTGATGTTGACTCTGATATTGATTTTGAGAGTTGATTAAGTGATGAATATTGATCCATTTCTAAGGGATCAAATCCATGCTCGGCGGAATTATATGATCTACGTTGTAATAAAATTTGGGATTCTAATTCCCCTTCCATCCGTCTCAATTGTGAAGTAAGGCGCTGAATGGTTTGATCCATTTCTACCAAATTTGACCGATATGATTTTAATTCTACTTCAACTTGCGAACGTTGAATCAAATCCTCCCCAATCAAATTAAGGGTTGCTTCAATTACAGCAGTAGAGACTGAAAGTGTCTCGTTCGCTACGGCAGATTGCACAAACTTTTGCAAATTACCACTCATTGGAGGCGGTAAAACACTCTCATTAGCGTTAGATGGTTCAGTCTGATGTGAGTTTTGCTGAATGTAAGAAGAGTCAAACTTTGATGAATTATTATGCGTAGTGACTAAATCACTTAAATTGGTTTCAAGGTCCGCTGATAAAGTTGAATGAATACTAAAATCTGAAGACATGTGGTGAGTGATATCATTTTGCATCGAATGTACTAAGTTCAGCTTCGAGTCACCACCCTTAAGATTTAAATGTCCAAGCTCAATTAAACCCTGAATAAGCCTTGATGCCTGCTCCACCGGATAATCGACAGACTCAACTTTAATGATATTGACACGCCGTACCAAATCCTGCTGTAAGGCTTTAATCAAAATAATGAAACTTTTTATATCAATTTGTTGCTCTGAAATGAGTTGAAGATATAAAGATTCAAGCTCATGGATTAGATTTGCAAAGTAATCTGCTTGCAACATGTATGCACCACCTTTCAACGTGTGCAATTGCCGCATAATTTTTTGGATACACGTAGCATCTTCTTGATACTCTAACCATCTATTGAACAAGTCTTCGATTTGAGACAAGATTTCTTCCGCTTCCTCGACAAAAAAACCACTTACTTCGCGATCTAAGCCCTGTTTTGCTTTCGCTGAATCTTTGAGTGCGTAATCTATATTGAGTAATGTCAGAATTGTTTCATCTAAGGAGCGAGCAGATACTTCGCTCTCCTGCTCTATAGTGGAAATGCAATTCGATTGATTGGAAAAGCTGAAGTATTCATGATTAAGTTGTTTTAAATCACCTAATAGCTGCTGAGAAACTTCATTATTTTGAGCAAATTGACCTATAGCGAGTTCATCAAATATTTCTAAGAGTTTTTCATGCCCTTGTTGTAAAACTCGGTAGACATTTGAGTAGGCAATTGAATTCGGTTCTCTTGCAATGTTGAAGTGAATTGAACTCAAAATTTCTGAAATTTTTTGAAGGAGATCAAAATCAACTTTAATGGCAAATTTAGCAATTGAACTGAGTTGTTGACTCAGTAAGCTCGAACGTTCAGTAGTACGTGTAGAGCTAAAGAGGTTAGAAATACCATCTTGTACAAAGGTATCGATAAGGAAAACATCTTCTACACCCAAATCTACAATTTTCTTGAGTAACTCTTGCGGATCAAGATTTGGATCGTTCTGTGTAATCTGTTCTGAGAAGTCTCTCAATGCGATTAAAAAAGTATGCTCTAATGCCTGAAACTGTTGTTGTCTCGTTACGTTGTCACCTGTTGTTTGCAAGCTTTCTAAGTAATACTGGATTAAATCAATATACTGCGTTGTGAGCGCTTGCAATTCTTTATTGTTGGTATCAAGAGATGGATTACGTTGTATTATTTTTTCGAATGACTGACTCAATACTTCAATTTTCTCAAGTCCAACAATTGCAGAACTCCCCCTGAGAGAATGGACAACACGAGCAAGCGTATCCACCTGAAATTGTTGATTGGATTTATCCAACATATCTTGCAGGGATTTCAATTGTTCTGAAGCTTCAGCATAAAAACTTTGCAGAACCTCGTTATCCCATATTTGAGTATTCTCAATTGTGGCTGCTGCTGAGAGTGAATTTGAGTCATTCAAACAATGACATTCAATCCTGAAATCTAGATCTAGCTGTGTGAGATGAGCGTTGATCGCCAACAAAGGATGCAATGATTGATCTATGATATTTGAATGTTCTAATTGCCGACCTAAAAGCAATAGAGGTTTAACATCTAATTGAATCGCTTGTTTCACTGTTAAACTAGGCACAATGATGTATCGATATATACGAGAGATCAGCTCAACATACTCAAGGACCAGTTGACTCCATGAACGTTGCTGATCAAGCCTAATATTCAGTATTGTCTCAACGGTCCATGCAAGCTCAGAAACTGAGTTGAATCCAAGCATTCGACCTGAACCCTTTAAGGTATGAAAATTACGGCGCAATGCTTGCCAAATATTTACCTGTTCTAAATCATTCGATAAGACTTGAAGATTTTCTGATATTTCTTGAAGTAATTCCTTAAGCTCTTCAGCAAAGGTGGTAATAAGCTCCTCATCTTCAAAATTTGATTCATCCTGAGGAAGCTGCATATCTATATATGCACGATAGAGTGCTTCTGAAAGATATAATTGTATTTTATTAGGATTATTATTTTTCATGGCTCAATCACTCAGGTAATTTAAAGTTTGCAACTGATTTCCTTAAAGAATCAGCCATTTGAGTGAGTTCTGCTATCGATTGTGCAGTATCTAAGGTTGAAGCATGATTTTCTCGTGTGACATCTTGCACAAGCGACATTGTTTTCGCAATTTGACCCGCAGCAGCTGACTGAACTTTTGAGGATGCTGAAATATTCGCAATCAGTTGAGCCAACTGTTTTGAAATCAACTGAATATCTGCAAGTGCTGCTCCTGCATCTTGAGCAAGTCCAGTCCCCTTAACCACCTCAGAAGTTGTTTGCTCCATAGAGCGAACGGCCTCATGCGTATCTAATTGAATATTTTTTACCAATATCTCAATATGTTTGGTCGCAGCAGTTGAACGTTCAGCTAAACGCTGCACCTCATCAGCAACACTAGCGAAACCTCGTCCAGCATCGCCTGCCATTGCGGCTTGAATGGCTGCATTTAAAGCCAACAGATGCGTTTGCCCTGCAATGTCTTCAATGGTTGCAACAAAGTTTCCAATCTCTTGAGTAGATTCACCCAGCCTTTTAATTTTTTTAGATGTTTCTTGAATCTGCCCTCGTATTTGATCCATTCCATCTATTGATCGTTCAACCACTTCCCCACCCTTCGCTGCGATAAGTACAGCGCGCTGAGCAACTTTTGCAGATTGCGCTGCATTTTCATAAACGTGATCAATTGAGTCCGCCATGTCATGAATGGCGAGCGATGTATTTTGGATTTCACGAGCTTGCAGCTCTGAAGATTGCGCCAATTGTGAACTCATGTGCTGAGTTTGATGAATATATTGGGTAACTTGTTGAGAAGCCTGATTAATTCTCATCACCAAATCACGCAAATGATCAATCGCTACATTAATTGAATCCGCGATTGTCCCCGTAAAATCTGCAGAAACCGCAGCATATTTGGTCAAATCGCCTTCAGCTAAATCCCCAATTTCATCTAAAAGCCGATAAATCGCCGTTTGATTCTTCTTATCTTTATCCACTAGCTCCATCAAACGCAGACGATCTTCTTGGCTTCTCAAAATAAAAAGTTTAATCACTGCAAAGGTGAAGCTCGATAAACTAATCAACAATAAGAGTGACAGTAAAATCAGTAACCACGTAGAACCTGTGCGAATTTCATTGAGGGCTACTTGAATTTTTTGTAACTGAGACTCCGTGATATTGCTTTGAGACTCTAACCATAGTCGATCTACTTCATTTAAAGCCGGACTATAAAAATAAACTGATTTTACATTTTCAAGTTGTGAACTAAAAATAAGCTGAGAGTTTTTGAGAATCTGTAATGTATAATCTGTAGGATTATCCTCAAACTGTTGAGTCTGAATAATCATCATTTGATTGAGATATTTCAGTTCCCCCACCCCACGACTTTGCTCTACCGTGCGTGGGAGATTAAACATAAGAAACAATAAAATCAGAAAAGCACAAACGAGGCTAATAATAGCCATGATTAAATAAGACTTCGTTTGGGCAGATTGCCCAAACAGCTCTGAAAACTGTTCAAGTTTTAACTTAAGTGAAGCTTTCCATCCCTGTGTGTTGGAATCTGAATCATTCACATTCCGACTGGTCTTTTTTAACCGTAAACTCACTCAGCTCCCCCAAAAAACTATTGCTGACTACACATTAAATTGAATTTGATGTGAACATGTGCTTTAGACGATCATGCTCATATAGCAGACTCATCATCAGCACAGCTACAGGTGTTGAATGATCGAGAAAATAACCTTGGCAAAACGATCTATATGGTTCTGCGATCAAATCCGAACTGGTGCTATAGGTATTATTCTTATAATGTTTTACACCAAGGACTTCATCCACAAGCAATCCAACACAGTCTTGCCCCACGTTAAAACATAAAATTTTAACATTAGCGTGTAATTGTGTTGATTTACTCAAAGCAAATTGCTTTAGATCTAATACGGACAGTACTCGACCTCGCAAATTCGCCAAACCTAAATACCACGGCGGCGTAAGTGGTAATGAGGTAATGCTCATTAAAGGGCTAACCTCCGCAATATCACCAAGTGGGGTAATAAATTGCTGCTGCTCAACTTTAAAACATACACCAGACCAGAGGTCCTGATTTTGCACATCACGGTACTCATTTGCTTGAGCCGAATTAGCATTACTGGCTTGCGTTAACCAGTGTTGTTGATCACTTTCATCTTGAATGATCATGCTGTGCCTGTATTTAAATATTGCTGAATGACATCAAGTAATCTTGATTCATCTACAGGTTTGATCAGGTAGTCGACAGCGCCTTGTCTTTTGCCCCAAATTCGATCCGTATCCTGATCTTTGGTACTGACAATGACAACTGGAATATGCTTCGTTACATCAGCTCTTGCAATTTGCCTCGTCGCTTGAAATCCATTCACACCAGGCATCACCACATCCATAAGTACAAGATCTGGTTGCTCTGCTTGCGCTAAGGTAACACCATCTGCACCATTGGTTGCTTCTAGCACTTCATAGCCATTTTTGGACAGAATTTCTTTAAATCTAAACATTTCTGTTGGAGAGTCATCTACCACTAAGATACGTGTCATATTTTGTTTTCCCAGTACTTAACGTGAAGCGACAAGTTTACGAATCGCATTCAATAGCTCATCTTTACTGAATGGTTTCGTGAGGTATTCATCAGATCCAACAACTCGTCCTTTTGCCTGATCAAACATCCCATCTTTACTGGATAACATGACCACTGGAATATGTTGGAAATTTTGTGAGTTTTTTAACAATGCGCACGTTTGATACCCATCTAAACGCGGCATCATAATATCTACAAAAATAATATCAGGTCGAGTTTCAGCAATTTTAGATAATGCTTCAAATCCATCTACTGCAGTTAAAACGTCATATCCTTCACGCTGTAATAAAGTTTCTGCGGTCCGACGAATCGTTTTTGAATCATCAATGACCATCACTTTAATATTTTGCAGATTATCATCCATTGAATGATCCTTCCTGAGATGAGATTTAAAGAAAAATGAAACGCTTAATTTAGAGAATAACCATTATTTTCTAACATAACATTACATTGATTTTCAATGCAGTTGAGTACTCGCGGAGAGATTGTGTCACAAAGCTTCAGAGAATTTAAGGGTGAATCAGATTAAGCGTAAATTATTTAACGGTTTATATTTATAAATTTACCAAAACCACATAAAATGCTTGTTATTAAAAGCAAAAATTAAAAAATTGAATTGATATCACGGGGGCCAATTCCAATGTTTAATCTTTCGCACAAATCAAGAATTGGGTTAAAGCATCTTCATCATAAAACATTCTTAGTAATCATGATGACATTTGGTTTATGTATCAGTGAAGCAATTGCTAATACCACAGTGACCAAACCGTCTTGGTATCGTTATTATGATAAAAATGGCGTAGCTAATATTAGTAGCTCGGTAACACCCGAGCATATTCGTCACGGTTATGAAGCACTTGACCGTAATATGCAAGTGATTAAAAAAAATCGACCTTATGATGCCGATAAAGAACAGCAACAAAGTGCTGTACGTACGCAACAAGCCAAACAACATGAACAAGATTTACGCTTAAAACGCGCTTACGGTTCTAGTAAAGTGGCTGCGAACAAACGTGATGATATGTTGAAAAACATCAACCAACAAATCACCTTTCAAAAACAACAGTACCAACAACTGGAGCAAGATCGAATATTGTTTAAAAAGCAGGAACAGACCTATATCAAGAAAGGGAACCCTGTCCCTAAAAACTTACAAGATCGAATCACTTATAATGCACAGAATATGAGTAATATCCAAAAAAATATTGAATCTTTACAAACAAACTATCGAAATACTCAGTCACAATACGACAATATTATCAAGCGCTTAAAAACTCTTGAATAAAGAAGAGTTTGTCTGAATGGAAAGGAATTATCACATGCCGAATGCGACTCGACACAGCAGTCAGTTTAAGAAATATCTCGTATTAGGAACGCTGTGTACGAGTTGTCTTTTAGCCGCTTGTCAAAAAAATGACGAAAGTGTACAGCCAACCTCATCTACCCCTCAAAAAATTGAATTAATACAACAGGACTTAGTCAAAGTTGAAAATGGGGTCTCAAATCTGAAATTTGCTTTCACAGGCACCATACGCGCTGTGAATCAAAGTACAATTCAAGCGCAAGTGACTGCCACTGCTAGTCAAGTCTCTGTACAAGTCGGTGAAAGGGTGAGTAAAGGACAAGTCTTGGTACGTTTAAATAATCAAGATAATGCAGCCCGACTCGCACAAGCTCGCGCTAATCTTGCTTCTGCAGAAGCGCAGGCACAACAAGCTGCAAATATGGTTACTCGAAAAAAACGACTTTATGATCAAGGATTTATTTCTAAGGTTGAATATGAACAAAGTCAAGTGGAGCATAAAGCTCAACTCGAAACTGTACGAGCTCAGCAAGCGAATGTGGATATCGCACTGAAAGCCGATGCTGATGGATTAATTCGTAGCCCCATTTCTGGCGTAATTACCAAGCGTCAAGTCGAACCTGGTCAAACCGTTTCAATGGGTCAAACATTATTTGAAATCGTAGATCCACAGAAATTGGAAATTCAAGCAAAACTCCCTGTCGAATCTCAACATGCGCTCAACATTGGAAACAACATTGAATATAAAATTCAAGGGACTACCCAAAATTATACTGCCAAGTTAACACGCATTTCCCCAATGGCCGATCAAATCAGTCGTCAGGTTGAGTTTTTTGCTCAACCAAATGAATCAATCAATTCACTGAGTATTGGTGCTTTTGTCGAAGGTTTCATTTTAGATGACAAACAAATTCAGGGGCAAAAAGTTCCTCTTGATACTATTCAAGATGCAGATGACAAACCTTATCTGTGGATTATCCGTGATCAAAAAATTCAGAAAGCCAATATTCGAATTCTGGATCGACAACCCAACGAGAATATTGCAATGATCAGTGGTCTTCAGCCAACGGATTACATCAGTAGAATTAAGTTTAATAATGATGACTTAAATAAAACAGTCTCAATTGCTTCAAAGTAAGACAGGATCTGAACTATGTGGTTAACTCGAATCAGTGTGAAATATCCTGTCTTTACGATCATGATGATGCTATGCCTGATGGTATTGGGCTTATCATCATGGCAACGAATGGGAGTTGAAGAATTCCCTGATGTCGATTTCCCATTTGTGGTCGTGTATACCACTTACCCAGGTGCTTCTCCTGAAACTGTTGAATCTGAAATTACCAAAAAGATGGAAGATCAGATCAATACGATCTCAGGTGTTAAACAAGTGATATCGCAGTCGAGTGAAGGACTCTCTACAATTATCACTGAGTTTAATTTGGATGTTCCTTCAACCGTTGCAGCTCAAGATATTCGAGACAAAATTGCGCCAGTGACAGCTGAATTTCGTGATGAAATTACTGATCCTATTGTTGAGCGCTATGACCCTTCCGCAGGTGCCATCATGTCGGTGGTATTTGAGTCTGAGAATATGTCACTCCGAGAGCTCAGCTCTTATTTAGATCAAAAAATTGTTCCTCAATTGAGAACTGTTCGTGGGGTAGGTACAGTTAACCTGCTAGGTGACTCGCAGCGTCAAATTCGTATTGAAGTTAATCCACAAAAATTACAAAGTCTTGGTGTTGGCGTTGATCAAGTCATTAACACACTAAAAGGCGAAAACATTGAAGTCCCTGGGGGCACACTCAAACAGTCAAATTCAGAGCTGGTCGTTGAAATTAAATCAAGAGTAATTCATCCCCAATCCTTTGGGGATCTCATCGTCGCGAGTAAAAATGGCACGCCAATCTACTTAAAACAAGTAGCTGAAATTTACGACAGCCAAGCTGAACTCGAGTCGAGTGCCTTCATTAACGGTCAAAATGCTGTCGCGTTGGATATTCTCAGAAGCTCTGATTCAAATGTAATTGATGTTGTAGATGCGGCTTATAAAACACTAAACCGTATAGAACAACAACTCCCAAAAGGGACAACATTGAAAGTAGTTGTCGATACATCTCGAGGCATACGAGCAAGTATTGGTGATGTTGCCCGTACAATTATTGAAGGTGGTGTACTTGCGGTTGTCATCGTTCTACTGTTTTTAGGTTCATTTAGATCGACGATTATTACAGGCCTTACCCTGCCAATCGCCTTACTTGGTACATTAACGTTCATTTGGGCTTTTGGTTTTACCATCAATATGATGACTCTTCTTGCCCTGTCTTTAAGTATTGGTCTTCTTATTGATGATGCAATTGTGGTACGTGAAAACATTGTCCGCCATGCTGATATGGGGAAAGATCATGTGACTGCTGCTTTAGATGGAACCAAAGAAATTGGGCTGGCAGTTCTCGCAACCACTTTGACTATTGTTGCGGTGTTCTTACCAGTTGCATTCATGGGCGGTATTATCGGTCGTTTCTTCTACCAATTTGGCGTGACAGTGAGTACCGCCGTACTGATCTCAATGTTTGTCAGTTTTACGCTCGATCCAATGCTCTCAGCTCACTGGGCTGAACGTCATCATCCAAATAAAAAACCGAACGCATTGAAACGCTTCTTCAATGGGATCTCAAATAAACTTGATTCATTAAATGAAGTGTACGAGCAGCTGCTAAAACTGGCACTAAGATTCCGCTTTCTAACAATTGTCGTTGCTGTTGCTTCACTGTTTGGCGCGCTCGCGCTATCGAAAATGGTGGGAACAGAGTTTGTACCTGTTCCAGACAAAGGTGAAATTCGGATCAAATTTGAAACACCCGTAGATGCTTCACTCGAATACTCTCAGGCAAAGTTAAAACAAGTTGAATCTATTATTCGACAGCATCCAGAAGTTAAAGGAACGTACGGCGTTATTAATGGGGTGACTGATCGCGGGAAAAACCACGTAAGCATCCGAGTCAGTTTGAGTCCTCGCCAAGAGCGCTCTCAGACACTGACTGATTTAACCAATGAGTTTCGTGATCGACTACAAACAGTGGCGGGTATTACCCTCACCTCTATTGCTTCAGCAGATGAAACTGTGTCTGGTGGTCAAAAGCCTGTCATGATTTCCATTAAAGGACCTGAGCTAGATGAATTACAAAAAATTTCTGATCGCTTCATGGTGGAAATGGCAAAAATTGATGGTGTCGTGGATTTAGAAAGCTCGCTCAAGGAGCCTAAACCTACCCTTGAAGTGCATGTAAATCGTGTACTGGCAAACGATTTAGGATTATCAGTCAGCCAAATTGCCAATGTGATCCGCCCTCTCCTTGCTGGTGATGATGTAACGACGTGGAAAGACGAAAAAGGTGAAACCTATGATGTCAATTTGCGCCTCTCTGAAGATCAACGTACGCTTCCAAGTGACATCAATAATTTATATTTAAAATCGCAAAAAGTGGATGCGAATAATCAACCTATCTTGGTTCCGCTCTCAAGCGTAACAAGCACACAAGAAAGTTATGGTGCATCTCAAATCAACCGTCGTGATTTAGCACGTGAAGTCATGGTTGAAGCCAATACTTCAGGTCGACCTGCAGGTGATATTGGTCGAGATATTAAAGCATTGCAAGATAACTTCGAGATGCCTACCGGCTATGGTTTTGAAACACAAGGTGCAAACGCAGATATGGAAGAATCGATTGGGTACGCTGTTACAGCTGTTACACTTTCTATTGTATTTATCTATATTGTTTTAGGCTCTCAATTCAATAGTTTTATTCATCCTGCGGCGATCATGGCCTCATTACCATTGTCATTGGTCGGGGTATTCCTTGCATTATTCTTATTTAACTCAACAATGAATTTATTTTCCATTATTGGCATCATCATGTTAATGGGATTAGTAACCAAGAATGCGATTCTCCTCATTGACTTTATTAAGAAAGCTATTGATCGCGGTGAGACACGTTTTGATGCCATTATTGCTGCAGGTAAAACACGACTGAGACCCATTCTGATGACCACAAGTGCGATGGTCATGGGTATGGTGCCATTGGCATTAGGCTTGGGTGAAGGAGGTGAACAAAGTGCTCCGATGGCGCATGCTGTCATTGGAGGCGTCATTACCTCTACCCTGCTGACCTTAGTTGTCGTTCCCGTTATCTTTACCTACTTAGATGACTTTAAGAATTTTATGGTACGTCAAACACGAAAATTCATGTCATAATGTAGAGAATTGTCATGAGGTGTCATTCAAAATGCTCACCTCATTTTTTATCGTATAATCTTATGCTTTAACGCTCATTATTAGGACAAATTCCATGCGCGCGAGTCGCTTTTTATTTGCAACGTTAAGAGAAACCCCAAGTGATGCTGAAGTAATCTCTCATCAGCTGATGCTTCGTGCGGGTATGATTCGTAAATTGGCTTCAGGATTATATTCTTGGTTGCCAATGGGCGTACGTGTGTTAAATAAAGTCGAAGCGATTGTTCGCGAAGAAATGGACCGTGCTGGTTCACTACAAGTATTGATGCCTGTGACCCAACCGGCAAGTTTATGGGAAGAATCTGGTCGCTATGTGCAATATGGTCCAGAACTTTTACGCTTTAATGACCGTCACAACAACCCTTTTGTTCTCGGCCCTACACATGAAGAAGTCATTACTGATTTAGCGCGTAACGAACTCAAAAGTTATAAACAATTACCCGCTAATTTCTACCAAGTACAAACTAAATTCCGTGATGAAGTTCGTCCTCGTTTTGGCGTTATGCGCTCTCGTGAATTCGTGATGAAAGATGCTTACTCATTCCATGCAGATCAAGCTTCATTACAAGAAACTTACGACACGATGTACGATGCCTATTGCCGTATTTTTACTCGTTTAGGTTTAGACTTCCGTCCAGTTCAGGCGGATACAGGTTCAATTGGCGGTTCAGGTTCGCATGAATTCCATGTATTGGCATCTAGCGGTGAAGATGATATTGCATTCTCAACTGAATCAGATTATGCAGCCAATATTGAAATGGCTGAAGCGATTCTTGTAGGTGAACGTGCTGCACCAACTCAAGAATTAAAAATTGTTGAAACTCCAAATCAAAAGACTATAGCTGATGTATCTGCTTTCTTAGGTACTGATGCAAAACAGTCTGTCAAAGCTTTGTTGGTACAAGGAGTCGCTGAAGAAGGTAAAACTGCGCCTGTCGTGGCACTGTTCCTTCGTGGTGACCATGAGCTAAACGAAATCAAAGCTGAGAAACATCCGCTGATTGCATCACCACTTGCATTTGCAACTGAAGAACAACTGAGTGCTTTAGGCTTAACCGCTGGTTTTGTTGGTCCTCAAGGTTTAGTCGAAAAAGGGATTAATGTCATCGTTGACCGAGCAGCATCAGTTTTGTCTGATTTTGTTGCAGGTGCAAACGAAGCAAACAAACATGCGACGGGTGTGAACTGGGAGCGTGATGCTCAATTCACTGAAGTTTATGATCTTCGCAATGTTGTTGAGGGTGATCCATCTCCAGATGGTAAAGGTGTACTTCAAATTAAACGTGGTATTGAAGTTGGTCATATTTTCCAATTAGGTCAAAAATACTCTGAAGCTCTGGGCTGCAAAGTATTAGGTAAGGATGGTAAACCATTCACTGTAACAATGGGTTGTTATGGAATTGGGGTGACTCGCGTAGTCGCGGCTGCCATTGAACAAAATTACGATGAAAAAGGAATTATTTGGCCTGCTGCTATTGCACCTTTCCATGTCGCAATCGTTCCGATGAATGCTCATAAATCACCTCGTACTGTAGAGGCTGCTGAAGCACTTTATACAGAACTTCAAGCTGCTGGTTATGACGTGCTTTTAGATGACCGAGATGAACGACCAGGCGTTAAATTCTCCGATATCGAAATTACAGGTATTCCGCACCGTATTGTTATCGGTGAAAAAGGTTTAGATGCTGGTACTTTTGAGTACAAAGGTCGTTCTGATACTGAATCAAGCAACCTGAGTAAAGAAGAAATACTCGCTAAAATCGCCCAATAATTTGAGCATAAAAAATCCCGCTATTCGCGGGATTTTTTATAGACCGTTGATCTTCACTTTCAAATCTTTCACAGATGTACCAATAGCCCCAAAGCTCCCCATTGAGCCATTCGCTAAACCATTAAAGACCGTCGGACTACTCGCCCCCTCACGTCCCAAGATCACATTGTTGAGACCAACATTCATTTTACTAGATTGTCCTGTATTTCCGATGTAAATACCTAAAGGTGCAACACCTGCATGGAAACCAGATAATGAAAAGCCATTGTTTTGATCAGTAGCTTTAGCCTGAAAATCGAATTTTGCAGAAGAATTACCAGATACGAATGCAATAGGACAGCCTGAGCCTGTGCCACAGATTGATTGAATTGCGCCTCCAAACTGGACCATGTAGCCTTGTGGCACATTGCCTAATTGAACATTGATCTGAGTACGTTGGGATTGATTTAATGTAATTTCAAAGTTTCGATCAGTACTGCCTATTTCTAAAATTTTAGCGACGCCAGGCACCAATTGCTTCAGATCATTATAAATCGATTTAGTTTGCGTAGTACTAGACACCTGATTACTGCTGGCGATATAGAGTGCGAATGGACTCAATTTAAACCCAGTAATTTGCTCCGCAAAAGTGATACCTATATTGGCAAATGGCGTGCCATTGCCTCCGTCTGTATCAATTTTTGCATTGATTGTAGACGAACCAGGGGTATGCCCTAAAAATTGAACCTGAATTGGATTACCAGTTGGACCTGCGACCACTAAGCCAGCTGCTTGTGAATAATTTTTTCCTAATATTGGATCTTTAATTCCGTCTTGATCAATGATCGCAGCCTGTGTGAACTCGATCTTATCCATTCCAATACCAATGCTGATCCCATCTTGACCAGTAGTAGATGAAAGAGACTGATCATCTAATGGTTGCATAGCAAAACACGGGAATCCCACCGCAGTGGTCAAAATAAGTAAACTGAATCGTTTTGTTTTTATCATATTCATGAGTCTATCCCTCAACTTTCCATATTTACTTATTAATTTCGAGGTGTAATGCGCAATTCACTATTCAAGCGACCGCCAGTAATAGCCAATTCGCCTAAACGAGCGCCAGCACCTACAGTTGGAGGATAGAAGTTGATGTCTCTTGCTCTAAAAACACCCGAAGTTGTCTTTTGAGGATTAAACATCAAGGCAGCATTCACACCAAATTGTCCCGCACCATTTTGATCTTTACTAACAACCAATGCATTATTAAATGCAATTTTACCTGTCAAACGGTCTAAACCAAGTGTTGAACCATTATGAGGATCGGTAATTTGGAAGGTGTTATTGTCACCTTTCAGCTCTAATTCACCTACAAAAGTTAAGCTCTGACCATCTTCAGCAGCATTATTTGGAATTAAAGAAAAATCAACATCACCACCAAGACGTGATTTCACCACAAACATCACATCATCAGCTAAAGCAAAATTGTTGTCTGGTGATGAACTTCGCGTAGCACATCCTGCTGCTCCACTATTTAATTTACAGGTTTTATAAATGGTACCTGGCAGATAACCCGCAGCAACTTCTGTTGATAAAACAATCAACATATCGCGTAAACTGACATTTACACTACCATTTTCTACGCCCATATTTCCTGTACCCTTCGCGTACAGATCAATATTACGTAAACCCATATAGTAATCGGTTGATGTTGCCGTATCTCCACTGCCCACCTTACCTCCATCAACCACTAAAATTGACGTGGTTTTATTACCTAGCGCTTGACCATTAGCTCGATCTACCCCAGAGGTACTCATTGCAAAAGACAAACCAATTCTAGAGGTATTACCCGCTGTAGCAATCATATTTTTAACAACATTGGAGCCTGCTAATGTGTAATAAAAAGCTTGATCTGCACGAACTGATGTTCCATATAGAGCAAGATTGGCATTCAGATTATAAAAAGGCAGTGCCAAGCCCCACTCATTTTTAACATTTGTATTCGCAAACAAGTTAGCTTCTGGTGTTCCTGCACTATTGGTAAAACGTCCACGGCGGGAAATAGACTGAAATTCAGCACCACGAATCGCAGCAATCAAGCTGTATGGATTATCACCTGTTACTGCATTATGAATTTGGTGCTGATAATCAGTTGCTAAGGTTAAATAACTTCCATTACCAAAACGACTTTTTTGGAACACTTCGTTTTCAGGTAAGCGAAGTGTTTTTGTATCGGCTAAATTGAGATACACATTACCACTGTCAAAAGATGCTCGAGTATTTGGTCTTAACCCTGTTAAGTTACTAAACTCAAAACCGTATGCATTTAGACCTGCCCCCCCAATTTCTAAAGTCGTTGCTTGTCCATCACTTCCGAGCATTGAATCATTGTCTTTGGTAAAGTCAGCTTTCATACGGAATCCGATTCCAGAATCACCAATTACACTATTACTAGATGAAGCTGTTGGACTATTGGCATTTCCTAGAACACTTTCATTGCCTTTTGTACCACGAAATTGCAACGATGAATTGACCATTCGCCCGCTGGCACCTACACGGATGAGACCTTTAGCTCCTTGAGGATTATTCGTATTGCTATTTAAAGCATATGGGTCAATTGAACTCACGTTCTTATTCAACATTACTTCAATATTTAGACCTGAGTTTGTTGTTTCACCCTCAGCACCTGACTTACCATTGCCATAGGTTCCTGTGTTAATAAATCCTGCTTTTTTTGAAGCCGAATTTGCAACACGGTTTAAATCCACATAACCCAAATTATCATTAGGCGTACTACTCATACCGGCAACATTATCTGTCGACCCTGTACGTGTATTCGACTGCATTCTCAATCCCTCAACTTCATCCACAAACATGGCACCACGTGCTTTGAAGTTGAAATTGAAGTTGTTTAAAACAAGTTGGTTGAGTTGGTTTCGTGCGTCAGTCTGCCCTAAATAGATATTGGCATTTTTAATCCCTAGTGCGATTTCGCTAAGATTCTCTTTGCTGAATAATCCGTGAATCGTTCTAAGTGATAAATCAGTATTCGAAGTAGTTTGTAAAGCCAATTGACCCATTGAAAAACTACAACGGCTTGAACTCTCGTTATCACAAATTCTGAGATTATTCATGGTCACTAAAGCAGGTGTCACACTGGCATTGAAGTCTAAACCTGCTTGGTTCGCATTGCTTCCAGCATTAATTTTAATATCTGCCCCTAATGTTTGATTAGAGACATTACTTTTTCGAATAGAGACATTATCTGCTGTTGCCTGCAATGTATTATTGGTTGCTCCACTACTGCTACGACCAGCTTGATCTTGCCAATAGACCTGATCCATGTTGGCTTCAGTCAATGTTGTCGAGATATGCACACCATCTTGACCATTTACATTTCGCAAAGCTTCATCATGCATCACTTCTAAAGCCATGGCATGACCACTTGCAAGCAAGATACTCAGGCTTAATGCATTCATAACCAACAATGAGCTGTGATTATATTTTTTATTGTTCATCACATTTCCTTATGCATGTTTAATTTCAACAACGCTGGTGACTGCCGTCACAACCAAACATCATGACTTTACCCTGAACAGCTAAATTACCATTCATTTTTAAACCCATAAAACCAGTTTCTCGCCCATGGTCATATGCAGAACGAGGAGCATTAGATGAATCATAACGTGTCACTTGCAGGTAACCATAGTCAGCAGGACTTGTTCCTACACCCTCAGTGGTGGCATTACTGGTAAATTTATCCTGACCAAAAGCCAAAGCATCAAAACCAAAATTACGAATTTGAATTGGCTTAGATGCATCAAAGCTCAGTTGCATCGCTGCTTTAAGCTGATCAGTACCAGAATCATTTTTATAGCTGAGATCTACACCATCCAAGCCAATCTTTTGAATATTTAGAGTGCCCTGAATCCCTTTAAAAACAAGCCATAATTTAAAACCATCCGTACTACTTGCTTGACCATCTTTGATATAGCGATTATTGACAGCAAGTGCGAGACGACAATATTCCACATCCTTACACAGTGCATCATCAAACACATAACGTTGAACATTATTCTCAGTCACTAACTTTTGGTTTAAAGAAAGTTTTAATGAGAGATCAGCTCCAGCTTGTCCTTCAACATTTTTTAAAGCTTCATCTGACATGGGCTCAAGAGCATAAGTCATTGATGCTATAACACTGAATAGGACAGCGACTAATGAATTTTTCATGAATGCTCTCCTATAATCCTTTTGTGGTGATTTTCATATGCTGAATAAGAACACCATCAATAACCGCAGAACCCATATTTTTAAAATTTGAAGGTGGCAATGCGGCATTAGGCGTTTGGGGAATTGGATTGACTGCACCAAAACTTATACCTACTGCATCTGATCCTTTATAAGCACTTAAAGTATTATTCGCAGCGTTATAAGAAGTACTTCCAATAGTGATACTGCTATGTGTTGCATTCGTCCCTTGATAGCCATTCAAACCATTGTTACCACATTTATAAAAGTTACAGGTTGAGCCCGCATATTCTGTCGAGTTTGGATTGCTATAATCTGTGTATATTTTTTTATAAATTTCAGGTTTATTTGGAATACGCGTGAGTTCCAAACTAAAGTTTTTACCATCAGATCCTAGAATCAAAGGCTGATAGAGTGAACCCAATACGATATTGGCATTCAAATTATGAATAAAGATACCCTCATTGGCATCAAATACTGGTGCCAGAGTATTGTTGATGGCAGGGGTTTGTAAATTAGGAGTGTCTGATGTTTCACGCGTACTCAATCTGAGAATATTGGCTGTTTTATTCCCCGTCGTCAGATTTTGACCATCACCAGAGTTCAAACGCACAAGTCCAGCAACACCCAAGGTGTTGTTATAAAATGCACTCATGCCTGCTTGGTTACTTGCACCATTTAAAGTTTGAAAGATTTTTATATTACTTCCATTAATGGAAAAGTTATTCCAAATGGCCTGTAAACGAAGTCGATTAGCACGATCCGCATTACTCGTTCCTGCTTTTTCACCCAATTGGTAAAGTAGTGGATCCCCTTCTTTACGAGATGGATCAAGAACAAAAGCATCCGCCCACATGGCCATCTTCAATCTGTAAGCATCAAGACCATTGGCTGCATCCGTAGGACGAACTGTGTCCATTAATGGAGCTTCAAGCGTCAAGAATGGAACCTGACAGCTAGGATCATTACTTATACATGTTTTATTTAAATCAAAATTTGGAACCTGATTTTCAGTACCGACTCGAAGTAGCCATGGATTGGTTGCTGTTCCCCATGATCCTATACGTGCATCTTTATCTGTCGCAGCTAAGCGCGTATTGTGATTATTATCAGATTTAGATAATGCGAGACCATACACGAACAAATCAGCCTTACCCACGGAATGATCTTCTGACCCTACTGTTCCATTTTTATTGGTATCCAATGCCGCATCCGTTAAAGGACCCACTGGAATGAGATGAATATATCCGGTATCTTTTTGGCGATTCATTAAATCTGCCGCAGTTGAATTTTCCCCTTGAAAAACAAAATAAGCATCTTGAGGAATCATGGCGACACCCTCACCAGTCGTCGCACTTAAATTTTCATCCGAAAGAGGCTGCAATGCATAGACCGAAACCGTAGTAAGCGTCATTAAACTTGCAAGTAAAGTCTGATTAAATATGTTCGTATAATTAAGTGCCATCTCGACCTTCCCGTATACGATGCCTTGCACCATATTTATATTTTTAATTGTTCAGAGAAGAATTCCATGCTTCTCTTTTAATATTAAGATTACATCACAGTTTATAGTATATAAATGAAGTAGAATTTGCAAAAAATTGCGATTGGGTTGGCATTTTTTCCGATAAATGAATAAATTCATTTTTTCAAATACTTATAAAAAAAGCAAACTCATTGAGTTTGCTTTTTGCATGAAGTCTTACAATTCAATACTTAGGTTTTAGGTAAAGTTACACCTGTTTGACCTTGATATTTTCCACCACGATCTTTATAAGATGTTTCGCACACTTCATCAGACTCAAAGAACAACATTTGAGCAACACCTTCACCAGCATAAATACGTGCAGGTAAATTGGTTGTATTTGAAAATTCCAAGGTCACATGACCTTCCCACTCTGGCTCAAGTGGCGTCACGTTTACAATAATACCGCAACGCGCATAGGTTGATTTACCTAAACACACCGTCAAGACATTACGTGGGATACGGAAGTATTCTACTGTACGAGCAAGTGCAAATGAGTTAGGTGGAATAATACACACGTCAGCTTCGATATCGATAAAACTTTTATCATCGAAATTTTTTGGGTCAACAATAGCAGAGTGAACGTTTGTGAACACTTTGAACTCACGCGCACAACGAACATCATAACCATAGCTTGAAACGCCATATGAAATGAGTTTTTGACCATTTTCGTCTAAACGAACTTGGTTTTCTGCATACGGTTCAATCATGCCGTGTTTTTCGCTCATTTCGCGAATCCAACGATCAGACTTAATTGCCATTTATTTATTCCCAGAATACATATTCAATTACTGCGCTGTACTTTAACTGAAAACCCCGTCAATGGAAATAACCCACGATTTGTATTCCTATTCAGTCTGCTGCGGTGAATCATCTTAAAGACTTAACAATGCCGAATAACTCATTGGAATTGAGAAACTCATCAGGACTAAGGATGCTGTTTTTTGCATATTGGACTGGTTTAACCATTTAATTTTATTATTGGCTAACAGCGACCCAATGAGTGTCCAAATAAAAGCGATGGGTAGGATCAATAAAATAAACATCAACATGTGCGCAATATAATAATCTACACTCACCCAAACAATTGCAGGGAAAATAGCCGAGGCAAAAAGCAAAGCTTTAGGATTGAGTAAAGTTGCACAGAATAATTCAGAAGCCTTGATGGTGGGCTGATTCAACTGATGTTCTACGTTGGCAGTGCGCCATAATTTGATGGCCAGATAGATAATATAGAATGAACTAAATAATTTTAATATCACTGGCAAAATTGGCAAATGAGTGGTGACACGACCAATTAAAAATCCCCATGCAGTGATGGCAATAAGATAGCCTAATGCTTCCGCGGGTATTAAGCGAAATGACTTTTTAATACCTACCTGTATGCCTGAAGATGCAAGTAAAGTATTGGTTGGTCCGGGTGTGAATAAAATCGTGGTAACCAACGCAATAAAGAGCCATGAAATCATAGGATGACCTCGCTGATAATGCGCTCAGATTAATCAGGATTATTTCAATTGGCAAAATATTATTTGTGTGAAAATTTCTCAAGAATGAAACACAATTTTTTTTGTAATATTTTTCATCAGGTTAGTTTGTCATTTAAATTATAACTCTGAAGTCACACAATGTAATCGAAACGAAAAACATGATGTACTCTTGCAAAAATGCTTATAGCACGTTCTTCATCGATGAAATTCAGCATCACAGTCCATTCACGCTGTGATGCTGAGTTCAAGCATTAATTTGACTGTTGTTCAGCTTCTTGAACCTGAATATTTAAAGATTTCTTTTGGAATTCTTTAGGATAATCAACATAAGGAATAATAGCAGCAGAAGCTGTCGTTGACAGAATGAGAGAAATCATAACCATCTTCATTGCAGTGATTGAACGCATTTCTATACCCATATAACGTGAAATTTCACAAAATATTTTAGGTAGAAAAATTAGAGTAAATAATCCTAAAACGACGAACGGTCAACAAAAAAACTTGCCTAAGTCAGACTTAGACAGGTTTAACATTGGGTCTTTTCAAATACTTAGAAAATCCGACTTTGATCTCTTTCAGCTTTAGGCAATGCAGCTGCAATCTTCTGTGCAATTTCAATATAACTATCTGCTGCATCATCACCAATCAATACAGATGGTTTACCTTCATCGGCATGCTCTCGGATTTTCGCATTCAATGGTAAACGTCCAAGTAATGGAATATCGTATTGTTCCGATAACTTATCGCCACCACCAGTACCAAAGATTTGCTCTTCATGGCCACAGTTTGAACAAATATGTGTCGACATATTTTCCACCACGCCCATCACAGGAATTTGAACACGGTTAAACAATTCAATACCTTTGGTCGCATCCATCAATGCGACATTTTGTGGTGTCGTCACGATCACTGCACCGGTCACTGGAATACGTTGTGCCAGAGTTAATTGAATATCCCCTGTTCCTGGTGGCATGTCGATCATTAATACATCAAGATCAGGCCAAAGGGTTTGGTTGAACAGTTGCATCAATGCGCCTGTTGCTTTTGGACCACGCCAAGCCACAGGAGTATTGTGATCTCCTGTCAGATGACCAATTGACAACACCGCCATACCAAAAGCATCCAACGGTACAAAATGTTCTGCCTCGATCATTGGGGTTTTACCGGCATTGCCAAGCATCGTTGGGATACTTGGACCATAGATATCTGCATCCAACACACCTACTTTCAGCCCGAGCTTTTGTAATGCCAGAGCTAAATTTACCGTAGTGGTTGATTTCCCTACACCACCCTTACCTGACGAAACTAAAATCACGTTCTGGATACGTGGATGCTTAGGTACATCACGTTGCTGTGGTGCAGCTTTTTGAATCGGTGCTTCTTCTTGTTGAGGTTGGTAATTCGCATTCGCTTGTTTTACCGCATCTTGGCTTACAGATGCATCTACAACAGGAGGCAGATTGGATTTTGGGGCTTCGGCTTTTTTGCTTGAACAGCTTTCACCTGCTGCATGGTTGTGCCCACAACCACCTTGTTGTTGAGCATGACTGCCTGTTTTTTGCTGAATGACATGCATATTCAGCTCTTTAATCCCACACTTTTCCAAAGCATCAGCAAGTTCATCGTGAATTTGCTGTAACTGATCTTTTTCACTTGGCACGGTATTAATGGTAATTTGCAGTACATCACCTTCAACATTGACCTGTGTGATTCGATCTTTCAAAAAATTGTCAGAATTCGGCAAAACGTAGTGTTGTAATACGTGTTGTACAGCCTCTTCATTCACCTCCTTTGAGGGTGAAAAAACAGATTTGAGTGAAGAAAGCCACGACATACCGTACTCCAAGTCTGGACAGAAACTGATAAAGAAATAGTTTAACGAGAAATATCAACAAGGTTAAGCAACAATATATTGATCCCCGGTTGAATAGAAATATGTTAGTCGAATTCCAACTAAATTAGTCAGCTTTTTTATTATTTTTATTGGCGTATCTCGATTGATGTCATTGATACAGGCTATAAACTTGATTTCACTGTTAAACGCCTTGATTCATGTTGCAAGTGATTCATGCTTTCAACAAATACCAACACAATAGCGAATTTTTAACATTAAAATTGAAAAGAATATAAAACCAAGATAACGCTACGATATGTCTTTAAAACAAATAAATCTGAAACTTAAATTAAAAACATGCTCAATAACTGCCTTAATGAGCACAATGCTCCTTCTACCAATTTCAGGCTATGCCGCCAATGAATCCCGAAGTTTTCGTACTCCTTCAGGACAAATCATCAGCTTAGGTGACTCTTATGCAAAATTAAGCTCACACATGAAGCAGACGCCGACTTCAACACAACATTATGAATGGAAAGAAGGAAAAAATCGTTTTACGGCTTATAGCTATACCTACGAATTTCATGATCTGATTTACACCTTTACTGTGGTGAATAATGAAATTAGAAAAATCGAATGGATTAGAAAAAATTAAAAAAAAGCTCATCTGATGATGAGCTTTTTTGTGATCAATTTACTTTTTCAGTTGATCAATTTTCTCTGATGCTTTTGCTTTAAGATCCGCAAATTTTTCACTCGCTTGATCTTTCAGGTCATGCAATTTATCTGCTGCTTGCTCTTTTAAATCTACCGCTTTATGTTTTAAATCATCTAAAGTTGAATGCGCTTCAGAAGAATTTTGCTGCGTATCATGTTTAAGATCATTCAGTTTTTTTTCACCTTCAAGCTTGGCTTCTGCTGCACCATGCTTCACTTGATCCAATGCTTTCTCGCCTTTCAGCTCAGCTTCTTTCGCCTTCAATTTCAGATCATCGCCGAGTTCTGAAGCTTTGTTTTTTAAGTCATCAATTTTATTATTCGACATCTTCAATCCTCATTATCGCTTTGATAGTGAATCTTAGTTATATCGAAGATTTGCAGTGCTCATCGTAAATGTTTCGAATCACTACAATTTCTCACATGATGATGTAGAACAACACTACGCTGTAACTTTTGAGTTGAAAATGATGAATTTAGGAGCGAATACTCGACATAAAGTTCAATGCAGAAAACAACCAAATAAATAAAATAAAGTTTCGTGCTTGTGTGAAATGCTCGACATCCGTGCCATGCAAAATATTATGACGTGTCGCGGTCACATTCGAGCTTGCATCCATTTTATAAGCCGCGAGTTCAGCAAAGTATGGATTAAGCTCAATGGCAATCTTAGATTTATGCCAAAGGCTCTTAATTTCATTGCCTTTCAAACCCGGTACAATTTTATAAACATCGACTAACTTCGTGCCATTTTGCTTTAAGAAACCTTGTTGAATCAGCACGTCTGTCAGTAAACCTTCAAGTTGGGCATAAAGTAATGGTACACAACCTGCATAACAGCCGAGTTTATACATTTTAAAAGCTTCTATAATCACAGGACGACGCAAGGCTTTATTCTGCTCATCGATCTGCATAGCATCGAAAGCGGTCAACACATCTTTTTGAAAAGCTTCAGTGTTAATAACATCAAGTAAGTTAAAACTTTGCACATCTTCATAAGCATGAATTTGTTGCCAAAAGCGCATCAGATTTAACGCATCATTGGCAACTTTCGAACCGACAGGTTGATCCAACTGATCGGCAAGCACATTAAAATATTCATCTTGCTGGGCAAGTTCACGTAAATGATTGACTAAAAGTGTATGTTCGCCTTGTGAGATTTGATCAAGATAATCCTGTGCCTGATTAAGAATTTGCTTACCCAGAGTTGGTAAGCCCTGCACATTCGATTTGATGCGTTTTACAGGTTGATTGAACTCTAAATCATCTTCCAACTCATACATTTTTCATTTCACTCAATTTTTCGAGGATATCAGCCCCTAATGTTCTTGTATTTTTATCATTACCTCTACTGTTTTTTGTATTTATATTAATTTCTCTCGCTAAATTTATTAAAATCGGCTTCACTGGCGTCTGTATAACTTTGTTTTTAAGGATAGTAATCGTTTTATTGGAAAATTTTTGAATACAATAGTCTTGATAAAATACCTCTTGAACTATTACAGCATTTTCATTGATGATATTTATTTCATATCCCAAAGAATCGGCTTTATCTAAAATAGATTGAATATTACCAATCCCCCACTGATTAGAAATTACAAATTTTCCTTCTTCCAAATTAAGAACTTCGTATTCGTTCATGAAATATCTTGAAGATTCATTTGTAAATGCATCATTGAACTCTCTAAAAAGTTTCTTTCCTTTCCTTAGATCTTGGGGAAATTCCTCTAAAAGCTGTCTATATGATGTTATGCCTTTATTTTTAATATGTTCATGTATGATTTCTAATACTAATTTCCGCTTATTTAATTCTTTACCATTAAATAAATATCTTGAATTATCTCTTACAGCTATACTTTTCTGTTTTTCTCTTCTTTCTTCAGCTTTTTTCTGTGCTTTAACCTGATAATCTTTTGCCTCTGGTAAAGGTATAACTTGTTGAATATCTAATAAAATATTATCTTCAAATTTGTATGGCTTCATTCTTACACATGTTATATCAAGATCACGTTCATTCAACCAAATAACAGATGTAGTCAATTCTTTGGAAAAGTCAGCCGAAACTAAAACTATTCGAACATCATTGCCAAAATTAGTTTCATCTAATTCAATTTCTACGAAGTTTTCCAAATCTGCTAGTGCTTCTTCCTTTGTTAAATCAATATCACCATTTTTATGTTTATAATTTCGATAAACATCTACTGCATGTTCAAGTGTCATAGTCGAAATCATTGAAGCATAACGGAGAGCTTGTAGCTCCATATGATCACCAGAATCTGTACGTTTTAGTTCAATAATTACTAAATTTGCTTGCTGATCAATTGCTAGTAGATCTATTCGTTTACGTGAAGAATCCCATTCAGCATATTCTTCTGCCAAAATTAAGCAATTTGGTGCTACCACACTAATATTTTGTTGTATTGCTTTCTGTAAATCTTGACGTTCTAGGATCGACTCACTAGCGAAATTAGTAGTAGCAACTTGATTTAACTGTCCATTTTTTAAAGAAAATATGCTCATATAATTTCTATTGATTAACTATTTCTATTTAAGGTTAGCATAAACCTTTACTTTGTATTCCCTCGCGCATCAGGTAAAATCATGCACCTTGCATAATATACGAATGAGAGAGTCATATCCGTGCGTAATATCTTAGTCACTAACGCCCTTCCATACGCCAATGGCCCGATCCATATGGGTCACTTACTCGGTTATATCCAAGCAGATATTTGGGTACGTGCGATGCGTGCAATGGGTCATAACGTGACTTATGTCTGCGCGGACGATGCTCACGGCACAGCAATTATGCTACGTGCTGAAGCCAACGGTATTACTCCAGAACAGCAAATTGCCAATGTACAAAAAGAACATGAGCGTGACTTTGCCGGCTTCAAGGTTGATTTCGATCATTACGATTCAACCAACAGCGCTGAAAACCAAGCACGTGCTTCTGAGATTTATATTAAGAACCGTGAAGCAGGCAATATTGCGGTGCGCCCTGTAACGCAATTGTTTGACCCTGAAAAAGGCATGTTCTTATCAGACCGTTTTATTAAAGGCACCTGCCCGAAATGTAAAGCGGAAGATCAATACGGCGACTCATGCGAAGTCTGCGGCACAACCTACAACGCAACTGAATTACTCAATCCAAAATCGACTTTAAGCGGTGCGACTCCTGTTGAGAAATCTTCAGATCACTACTTCTTTAAACTACCGAACTTTGGTGAATACCTACAAAAATGGACACGTGACGAAGGTCGTTTACCTGTGTCGATTGCCAACAAGTTAGATGAATGGTTTGAAGCAGGTTTGTCGGATTGGGATATTTCTCGTGATGCGCCTTACTTCGGTTTTGAAATCCCTGATGCTCCAAATAAATACTTCTATGTTTGGGTGGATGCGCCAATCGGCTATATGTCGAGCTTTGAAAATTACATCAAAACTAAACGTCCTGACTTAAGCTTTGATGACTATTGGAAAAAAGATTCTAAAAATGAGGTGTATCACTTCATTGGTAAAGACATCGTGTATTTCCACGCATTGTTCTGGCCTGCAATGCTTGAAGGTGCCAACTACCGTACACCGACAAGCCTATTCGTAAACGGTTTCTTGACTGTAAACGGTCAGAAGATGTCAAAATCTCGTGGTACGTTCATTAAAGCGGAAACGTATTTAGAGCATTTAAACCCTGAATATTTACGTTACTACTTTGCGTCTAAACTTTCTGACAAAGTTGAAGATTCTGACTTGAACCTTGATGATTTCGTTCAAAAAGTGAATTCTGACCTTGTTGGTAAAGTGGTGAACATCGCAAGTCGTTGTGCGAAATTCATTAACACGAAATTTAACAATAAATTGTCTGCTACATGTGCAGAGCCTGAATTGGTTCAAAGCTTTATTGATGCTGGTGATTCAATTGCGCAAGCATACGAATCACGTGAATTCTCAACTGCCATTCGTGAAATCATGGCGCTTGCAGATAAAGCCAACCAATACATCGATGAGAAAAAGCCTTGGGCTTTAGCGAAGATTGAGGGCGAAGAACAACAAGTTCATGACGTATGTTCTGTCGGTATTAACCTATTCCGTCAATTGGCGGTGTACCTTGCACCTGTACTTCCAACTTTGGCAGATCAAGTTCAAGCATTCTTACAATTAGACAGCTTCAACTTTGAATCTCGTAAGCAAGTTTTGGTTGCACATGAAATCGCATTGTTCCAACCATTAATGCAACGTGTAGATCCAAAAGCTGTGGCTGCAATGGTCGATGCATCTAAAGATTCTTTAGCTGCACCTGCGGAAGCACCAAAAGCTGAAAAGAAAAAAGAGAAAGCCAAAGAGAAGAAAGCTGAGCCGAGAGTAGGTGAAGCTGAAATTATCGGTATCGAAGACTTTATGAAAGTTGACCTACGTGTGGCTGAAGTTTTAGAAGCAGCTCACGTTGAAGGTTCGGATAAACTTTTACAACTCACTTTAAATGTTGGTGAAGCTGAACCACGTAACGTGTTTAGCGGTATTCGTGAGTTCTATAACCCTGAAGACTTAAAAGGCAAATTGGTGGTGATGGTGGCAAACCTTGCACCACGTAAGATGCGTTTTGGTATTTCTAACGGTATGGTACTCGCTGCGGGTAATGGCGACGGCGTTTGGGTGATTTCACCTGAATCTGGTGCTAAACCGGGTGATAAAGTGTCTTAACATATATATACTTATAAAGAGCCCTGCTATATTTTAGTGGGGCTTTTTAATTTTGAAATTATGAATTTAAAGAAAAAACAACACTATGTTAGCCAATTTTATTTAAAGGCTTGGAGTAAAGATCAAGATAGAATCTTTGCCTGTGATTTGAAATCAAAGCCATTTCTAGTCAAAACTAATGCTACAGCTTATAGTAAATTCTTTTATAGAATTAGACCTTTAAGTTACGAAGCTATAAGGGCTTTAGAAAATATTGTAGAAATACTAGATGCACATAACACAACAATTTATAAAAAAGTTATTAAATCTATAAATCGGATTTTATTAAAATGGGAGATAGTTAAGAACATTTATCCTAATGAAAAAATTAGAACTGATGGTGAAACGAATGAAATAATAAAAGAGTTTCAAACAAATATTATCGAAGAATATTTTTCATATTTTGAAAGTAAGGCATCACCTATCATCACAAAAATTATTCAATCTGAGAACCTTCATATAGATAAGAAAGAATATCAAGAGTTATTATTTTATATGACACTACAATTTCTTAGAACTCGAAAGGTGCTAGATAAGGCTCATTTTGAATTTAAGAAATATCATCCTGATTTAACATATGAGGAAATGTATACCATTTCTATATATGTATCCTTAATCATAAATGAAAAATTACATTTATCTTTACTCAAAGATTTAAATACTCTTCATATAGTTAAAAATTGTACAGAAATAAATATTATCACTTCAGATAATCCATGTATAAATTATAAGCTCGATCATTTTAATAATAAGGAGTTTGAATGTATTTTTCCGATTTCACAACATATTTATTTGATACTCAAAGAAAATTCCTACAGTGACCAAATAAGAGATTATATTTCAAAAGAATTAGAAAACTACCCTGAAGAAAATGTAATTAATAAATTAGTTTTTATAGAGGAAACCTCTGATACTAATAAGATTTATTGGGTTAACAACCTTATTAAACGACACTGTAATAGATATCTTTATGCTATAACTGAAAAGGACTTTATATAGATAAGATTTTGGCGAGCTGTGCAATCATCTAGAATAATAAAAAAGACTTCCGAAGAAGCCTTTTACTAAATTTTAGAAGTAATTAGGCCACTTCAATGATTACTTTCATGGCATTTTCATCAGCAGCATGTTTAAACACATCATACGCTTTTTCAAAATCATCAAATTTAAAATGATGCGTTGCAAGCTTTTCTAAAGGCAACTTACCCGAACAACAGCTCTTTAATAGCATCCCTGTGGTGTTGGCATTCACTAAACCTGTAGTAATGGTGAGATTCTTAATCCACAGTTTATTCAGCTCAAAATTCACTGGCTTACCATGCACACCCACGTTGGCAATATGCCCGCCTTCTTTCACAATATTTTGACAAATATTCCAAGTCGGCTCGATGCCTACTGCTTCCATTGCACAGTCCACACCACGGCCATTCGTCAACTCTAAAATACGTTTCACAGCATCTTCTTTACCTGAGTTAATCGTATGCGTTGCACCCAATTCTTTGGCTAGTGCTAGACGGTTATCATCCATATCCACGGCAATAATTTGCGAAGGTGAATAGAACTGAGAAGTTAACAAACAGCCCATACCAATTGGACCTGTACCCACAATCGCAATCACATCACCTGGTTTTACATCACCATATTGCACACCAATTTCATGTGCTGTTGGCAATACATCAGAGAGAAAAACAGCAACCTCTTCGTTTAAGCCTTCAGGCAGTGGATACAGTGAGGTATCTGCAAATGGGGTACGTACATATTCGGCATGTGTACCATCAATCATATAACCCATAATCCAACCGCCTTCATTACGGCAATGAGCATATAACTGCTTTTGGCAGTTTTCACAGGTACCACAACGGCTGACACAAGAGATAATGACACGGTCACCTTTTTTAAAGTTTTTTACAGCACTGCCTACCTCTTCAACAATACCAATGCCTTCGTGCCCTAAAATACGACCATTAAAACTGCCTGTTTTTTGTTTTGCAGTTTCTTCAATTTCAGGGTTTTTACCTTTCCAAATCCCTAGATCTGTCCCACAAATCGTGGTTTTCACAATTTTAATTACAGCATCTGTGGGATCAATCACTTGTGGTTTTGGACGCTCTTCAAAACGAATATCATTTTCACCATAATAGACAACTGCACGCATCGTCGACATTTTTATTTCCTTATTTTCATTTCACCAATTGTGTTTCTATCTAGCCATGAGTTGATCTCGCTTGTGTGCTAATCATGTTTCATTGATTAGTCTTTTTATAATTCACCTATGCGATTTATTGCTGTAAAAGCTGAAATGAAAAAAATAAAAAATTGTGCTAAAAATAAAATATCGACCTGATGACTATAAATAGCGATGAAACTTATAAAATACACTTGTCTAGCACTATCTCTATCCACCATTTCTTCTGGTATTCAGGCTACTGAATCAACAGTACAACCTCAAAAACAAGTCGCTGGCTACTACCATCACCAAATCGGAAACACCCAAATCACCGCCCTACTCGATGGTACAAACTATCTCAATCCATCTATGTTTAAAGGCTTAAGCGACTTTGATAAAACTGAAATCCTAAAGAAATACGCTGCGGTGAACGACAAAGGCATACAAACCTCAGTCAACGCCTTTCTCATCAATACAGGCAACCAACTGCTGATGGTCGACAGCGGAGCTGCTAGCTGCTTTGGCGCACATTTAGGTTCAATCTATAACAACCTCAAAGCATCTGGTTATCAGCCTACGCAAGTGAATGGTATCTTCCTCACTCACTTACACCCTGACCATGTTTGCGGTATTTCAAACAATGGCGTAGCGAATTATCCAAACGCCACCCTGCATATTGCCAAAACTGAATACGATTACTGGATGAGTCCAAATACGGTTAAAAAACTACCAAAAGAGAAACAAGCTGGTTTCCTAGGTACAGTAGAAAAGATTAAAGCTGCTCTTGCACCGTATGAAAAAGCCCAAAAAATTAAAGTTTTTTCTGACAAATCTTTAGCTTTTGGTAATGTGCAATTTAAACCATCTTTTGGTCACACCCCAGGACATTACAGCTTTAAACTCAAAACTCCTGAGCAAGACGTGGTATTTATTGGTGATATTGTGCATTCTCATACTTTGCAGTTCGACAAACCCGAAACTGCTATCGAATTCGATATTGATCCAAAAGCAGCCGTAGAAACACGCTTAAAACACTTTGCTGAATATGCTAAAGACGGACAGCTGATTGCGGCACCGCATTTACCATTCCCGGGGCTTGGGCACATTTATTCCAAAGATGGACAAAGCTACCAATGGATACCGGTTCACTTTAAAGATTAAACTAAATTCATGCAATAGTTGAAATTTCAAGTATTTTTTTAAAGTTCCCTCGCTTAAAAATGGGGGTAAACTAATGAAAAAATTATTAATTTCAATTATCGCAGCAACTTCAGTATTGGCGACAGGCAGTTCAGTTCGTATGGCTGATATGACAGTTGCTTCAACTAAAAACTACAATCTTAACTCAAATCAGTTCGTGAAAGGTGAACGTGTAACAGGTGAAGATAAGGTCCCAGTTGTCTTGTTCCCTTTAGGGGTTCCAAACTTTAAAACTGCTGTAGATCGTGCTATTGAAAAAAACCGTTGCGCTGTGGCTCTTTCTGATGTGGTGATCACTCAATTGAATCAAGCATTCATTGTTGGTCAAATTGGTTATCGTGTAGAAGGTACACAAGTAATTGACCGTTCACAGCCTGAATGTAAGAAATAAGATTTTAAAAAAGCCTCTAATACGTTTAGAGGCTTTTTTACGGGCGTATTTAAATCAAAAATTAGGTGTCTAAATTTACGTTCTGTCTTCGGTCGATATATTCAACATAACCTCGCCCCTTACGTTCAGTTCCATTCAGCAAACCACTCCACTGATAAGAACTCACATAACCTGCGGCTAAACCATAACAATATTCCGTATCTGCCACCGCAAGAATATCTAACACTTCCTCACCTTGATGATGCGCAATCCATCTAAAAGATTGGGGCACCTCCATTTCAAAACCGTCAGGTGTTATTTTCGGATCAGGCTTTAATGCAATCACTTGAAAAGCAACCTCACCATCATACTGGATGGAGGTACCATCAATATGGCGGTAAGACACAGCGGTATAAGTAGGTTCACCTGCAAAACCGATATAGGCCAAAACCAATTGTGACTCATCATCTATGTTGATGACTTGATAACTAAAACTGTCTAACGGCACCAATCCTGTGGTCGGTTTAATGGGACTCGGCAACATTGAGCTTGAGACTGCTTTCCAATGTTCAAGTGTACATAACCCTTTAACTTCAACACGTTTTCCATGTTGGGTGAGATGACCTTCATATTGCATCAATACACTAAAGTGCTGATATAACATGCTATGTGCAAACCACGTAATGGCAGGCGTTGGGGTTAACCAAAGATCAACTTGCAGATCATCACGTTCAGATACTAGATGATAACTCCCTTCAATTTCAGCAAGGAAAGATTCTCGACCAAACTCAACCTTAAATGGCTTTTGATGAAATACAATGTCGTCTTGAATGTTATAAATGCGAAAGGCTTCTTCATCTGTCGATAAGGCTGTTCCATGAACCAAAGTAGCGGTATTTTCAGGACTAAGACCAGAAATCGACTTGGGTAAATGCGTTATCTTCGCACCGACATCACCAATGACAGAAGCATAGGACAGATATCGAAAAGGCTCAGGTAAATCTGGAATCATAATTCCATAATGCGTACTCGCGAATTGACGATGAAAAACATGCGCGTCTAAATTATATTCGCGCGGTAAAAGTGCTTGTTCTTCTGGCTCTACTGCACCCAAAAGGTTTTTGGCCATTTGACCCAATTGATAGTAGAACTTTTGTTGTAGACTTTTATTTTTTGAATGACTACTGAGGAGAGAATACATAACAAACTCACAAACAATGAGAGATGTTTACACCCTAAACAACCTCTCCTCAGTTCTTTATAGCTGATCAGGACTGGCAAATGTGAATTCAGGTCAGATCATAAAAATTGTTAGACAAGATTAAAAATGTGATCTACTTCACACCAAAAATCAATTTCAATCCGAGCACAGACATCACAATGCCCGCACCACGATCAAATACTTTCTTAAATTTTAAATATACCGCACGCGGCTTTTCCGCTGATAATGCAACCGCCACCAACGAGCACCAACCAGCATCGATAAAAAAGCACAGCATTGGTAACACAAAGTAAAAATACAACGGAATCTCTTTGGGTAATAAAGCTGTGAAAATACTGGCAAGTACAATGGCAATTTTAGGATTCGACAATTGAGTAATTAAGCCTGTGGTAAATGCACGTCGTAAACTCATCGGATGCGATGCAGAATGATCAGCTTCGATTGGATCTTTGGCATGTTTAATAATTTTATATGCCAAAAACAATAAATATAATCCACCGCAGATTTTCAAAGCCAAATATGCTGAAGGCACTGCAAGTAAGAATGCCTGTAAGCCTAATACTGCCAATAAACCAAAAATCGCAGCACCGAGACCAGTTCCCAGTGCAGTAAATAAACCATGTTTACGCGAAATAGCGATTGAATTTTTAGCGACATAGATTGAAGTCGGCCCCGGACTCATTGCGCCCAGTAAAAGTGCTGCTGCAATCGAACCTAAAATCCAAATTGATTCCACATTAATTCCATAGTAGATGATTGATTTATCGCGTTATTCTACTTGGAAGCCTTATGAATATTTCCCTAATTATTTGAGTGATTTTTTTAAATATTAAAATTATTCACTATTTATTTTATTATTTTTAGCGAATTAGTTTACTGTATAAATTAAATACAATTGATTTTATAAAAATAGCCAAGTCATGCTAATCATCATCTGACAGTGCTTCATTATATGCAGTTTCGTGCGGAGACAGACGATAGTCCCTTTCCTGTACAGGTACGCCAGCAATAATCATACTTCGTGCTTCTGTTTTGGGTTTGTTTAGAAAATCCTGCTCACAGCCTAAGGCCGTTAAAACAAACAAACCCAATAATAAAATGGATAGAGACTTCTTCATGCCACCCTCCCAAAATTCCGTTTTCTTTCAGATTAGCACTTTTGATTATTTTTTAAACATATTTTTTCACTGTTTTTCAATTTATCCGAGTAAGAGCTAAGATTCGAAATCCGCTATACTCTTAAAAAACCAAATTCTCGCACTATGTTTGATACGATAGCCCAACAGGTTCAAGATCAGGAAATTTCTTTAAACGGTTTAAACATCACCGTTCGCCGTTTAGACCAAATTCATCCACATATCTCTGGAAATAAGTTTTATAAACTGAAATACAATTTTATTGAGGCAAAACGTCAAGGCTTTCAAAATGTAATGACCTTTGGTGGGGCTTATTCAAATCATATTGCCGCCACAGCGTTTGCTGCGCATCAATTTGGCTTTCAGTCTATTGGGATCATTCGTGGTGAAGAACTCAAAAACTCAGCCCGCAATCACACCCTCGCCACCGCAGAACGTTTTGGTATGGCGCTGCATTTTATCTCACGAGAAGCATATCGACACAAAAATGATCCTGAGTTTTTAGCTCACTTAGCGCAACGCTTTCCTGAAAGTTATTTAATTCCAGAAGGTGGCACCAACTCGCTTGCCATTCAGGGCACTCAAGAAATTTTAAAAGATGCTGATCAGACCTTTGACTTCATTTGTTGTGCTGTCGGAACAGGCGGTACGATTTCAGGATTGATTGAGCGCAGTTTAAACCGTCAAAGAATTATTGGATTTTCTGCATTAAAAGGCAATTTTCTGAATGATGAAGTAAAACTACTGACAGGTAAAAACAACTGGCATATCACTGATGATTATTGCTTCGGAGGCTATGCCAAAACTCGACCTGAACTGATTCAATTTATTGAAAAGTTTGAATATGAATACCGTATTCCACTTGAACAAGTCTATACCGGAAAAATGATGTTTGGCATTCATGATCTTATACAACAAAACTATTTCCCCAAAAACGCTAAAGTTTTAGTCATTCATTCGGGCGGGCTTCAAGGTCGAACGATTTAGTTGATCTTGCTTCTGCTTCTGTTCGCTTGAATTAATCCGATAATGCTCAGTTCATCGTAATTTACCGTTATAATTGCGCTGTTTCTTTTTTTGATTATTTTCATGTCTTCCAAGCAATACGATGTTTTAGTAATAGGTGCGGGTGCATCTGGTTTAATGACCGCATATATGGCTGCTCAACGTGGGCGTCGTGTCGTGGTGGTTGAAAAAGCCAATAAAGTAGGGAAAAAAATTCTTATGTCAGGTGGCGGTAAATGTAACTTTACCAATCTGTATGTTGAGCCTGATAACTATATTTCACATAACCCGCATTTTGTTATCTCAGCACTCACTCGTTATACCAATTGGGATTTCATTGGCTTGGTCTGCGAATATGGCATTGAATACGAAGAACGTAAACACGGTCAGCTCTTTACCCTCAACGGCGCGAAAGAAATCTTAGCCATGTTACTTGCTGAATGTGACAAAACCGGTCTAGTCGACATCAAAACCAGTTGCGAGGTGAAAGCCGTCAACGCCCTTGAGGAGCACGGTTTTCAAGTAGCAACCAATTTAGGTTATTTTGAAGTTGAATCTGTCGTGGTCGCATCTGGTGGTCTCTCAATTCCGACGCTTGGAGGCTCAGGCATTGGCTATGAGATTGCTAAACAATTTGGACACTATGTTTATCCGACTCGTGCAGGTCTAGTCCCCTTTACTTTTTCTGATGGTTTCAAAGAAGTGACGACACGACTCAGTGGCAATGCTGTTGAAGCGACATTAAGCAATCATCTCAATAGCTTTACTGAAGCACTCTTGTTTACGCACCGTGGTTTAAGTGGTCCAAGTTCTTTACAGCTCTCAAACTATTGGGATGTGGGTGAAAGTTTTAAAGTCGACTTTTTACCGAGTCTTGATCTCTTGGATTTTTTTAAAACTAGAAAACAAAATCAACCTAAAGTGTTACTCCGCACCTTACTCGCTGAACACTTACCCAAGAGTGTCGTAGTTGAATTGCAACAGTTGATTTGGATGGATCAAGCTGAAATATCAATCGGTAATATCAGTGATGAGAAGTTAGAGACGATTGCCCAGCGCCTTCATGCATTTGAAGTTAAACCTTCTGGGACTGAAGGATACCGTACGGCTGAGGTGACTTTAGGTGGAGTTGATACCACTGAAGTTTCCTCAAAAACAATGGAAAGTAAAAAGCAAAAAGGACTTTTCTTCGTCGGTGAAATACTCGATGTAACTGGCCATTTAGGTGGATTTAACTTTCAATGGGCTTGGTCATCTGCACATGCCGCATCTGAGTATGTCTAATTAACAACGAGTATTGTTCATTTTTTCATTAAAGGGGGCATCCTTTGCCCTCTTTGAATATCGTCCCTATTGATCAATTGAATGCTTCATTATTGATTTATCTTTTCTAAAGGAAGTAATTTATGAGGGTATTTGGGCGTTGGTATCAGTTGAATCAATCATTTGTGTGGTTGGATCTGTTACTGCATCATCAATAGATGGTGTATTGAGTCTGTTGTTTTCAGTAGCTTTTGTATTTGCAAAAACAAAGCGGTAAGCGCTTGCTAAAAAACCCACGGTGATACCCGCAATCACTATTGGGGCGAATAATTTATTAAATTTCTTACTCATAACTTTTACTCTTTTTCATGAGGATCAGCCAAACCATGCTGACTGATCCCGACACAAATTTACATGTTATTTAGGGTCATTTTTTGATGGTGTATTTTGATCCGACTCTCCTGTAGATCCATAAGGATTATTCAATGGTTGAGTTGGTGCCTCTACATCAATTTGCGTGGGTGGAATGTCTTCGTCTTGATATTCTTCCGCAACAGTTGAAGCATCCATTTGCTCAGTAAGTGGTGGAGTGACTTGTTCAGGCTGATTTGGTCTTGGCTTATTCGCGTCAGATTTCGCTTTATCGATTAAGTCAGTCAACAATCGCTCTGCAGGTTGGCGACCACCTAGACCAAAAGCAAGCGCAAAAGCGACAGCAACCGCTCCAAGTGTTAATCCAAAGGCTAAGTTTACGATTGAGTCAGCGATTCCCATTGCACGCAAGCCCATTGCCACGACTAAACCAATGATCAGTACTCGGACAAGATTCGCTAACCAATGTGCGCTATTGGTCTCACCACGCTTCACCACATTGGCAACAAGATTTGCTAACCAGAAACCAATGACGAGGATAACTGCACCTAAAAGTACATTCGCTCCGAAATAAATGAACATCGCAATCAAATCACTAATTTGATCGAAGCCCAAACGATTCGCAGCTTCAGACACCGCAAAGAGCATGGTGAAGAATACAATCAAATGACCGACAACTTTTGATATTTTGGTTTGACCCAAAAAGCGTTGCATATCGAGCTTTTGAGGAATGTTATCAATACCTGTCCCAGCGATTACTTCAACCACAAGATTAGATACGAAACGTGAGACCACATAAGCAATGATCAGGATTAAACCTGCTGCGATGATATGCGGAATTGCATTCATAATTTCATACAACATTGCTGTTGCTGGTTGTGAAATCGCGTCTACACCCAAAGCCTCAAAAGCAATAATCAGTGAAGTAATGATTACTAAGGCAAATACAAATGATCCTAATAGCTTAGGCAGATTGGAATTTTTAAAAATTCCGATTTTTTCAGCTTGCTGTTGAACATTCAAACTTGAAAGTAGTCCTTCGACAATACCGCGTACAATTTTTGCCAAAATGTAACCAACAAATAAAATCACACCTGCCATAAAAATATTCGGCAAGTATGCAACGGCTTCAGTCACCATATTCTGAACTGGATATAACAAACCATTTAAGCCCAAAATAGACAGCACGATCGGTAAGAACAGCAATAAAATGAGCCAGTAAACAATTTCACTGATATTTTGGCTAAATGAACTCACACCAACGTCTTGACTGAGCTTTTCATCCAATTGTGTACGACTGAGTAGTCGAGTTAATCCAACTTTGACTAAATTTGCTACGATCCATCCAATAAAACCAACTGCTACTGCAGCCAATAATTGTGGGATAAATAGTAAGAATTGTTGAACCATATTACTAAACGGACCACTCACACTGGTCAGGTTTAAAACGTTGAGTGAACCGATAACAGCAATAATGAGGATCAGCCAGAAAACGACTCTGGAGATGATATTTTCTATATTTGAGCGATGTCCTGTCGCGTTACTCAATTTTTGATTGGTATTTAATTTTGCAAGTACCTTCTTAACCCCTGCGGCAACGATTAAAGCGATGATCCATCCTATGAGTAAAATGGCCACTGCAGCAATAATTGGTTGGAATTGCTCCCAATAATACATTGCATCAAAGCCCCCATTTCGAGTGAAGCCGTTATATTCATCATTCATTGGTTACGCCTCTTCTTATGTTAAGTGTTCTGAATTACGATTGATTTAATTCTTTTCCCTAGATCATTTTTCGATCGCTTCATCACACCATAAATTTCGAATATTTTTTAATCAACTCAAAGCATCATAAATACAACACATTGTTGCAAATCAAGAAAAAACCCAGCCTAAGCTGGGTTTAAACATGAAAAGTGTAGTGGTTTATTGATCGTTTGCGACCGCAGTAACGGTATTATCCACTGCTGAATCTGTTGCCGTTGCTGTATCTGCATTATCTTGAGTTGCAGGAATACTCGTATCAGCAGGAATTTGACCTGGTGTTGGTTCACGATCAGCGAGCATATAGAAAATGAAGGCTGCTAAAAAAATACCAACGATAATCAGAATATACACTGGGATCTTACTTTTCTTCTTTTGATCATTATGGGTCGGATGATTGGATTGATCTACCATGATGCCCCTCTTATGTATTTTGATGATTTTTTATACTAGCAATCTATCATGTTGTTTTGTGTGAAAAAACATTATCAATTCGTACTGATCAAAGCACATGAGCTGTGATGCAAAATAGAGTATAATATGCACCCTCCTCATTTTTATTGTCGATCTGTATGACCTATCGCCGACAAAGTGTCTCTTTAGATTTAGACACAGATGTCACTCATGCCTGTTCTTTGCATCATACCCGTGATGGGCATTTGATTGGAATTATTGAGTTTACGAAACCAAGCTATGTGCTGAAGTGGGGTGACTTAGAGTATTTCCGCCGTCGCACTGAAGAGTTTTCGGTGATGCCCTTTCCTGAATGTGTCAACGGCATGATCATCGACATTCGTAACATCGCTTGCTTCTTAGATAATGAAGTACCCATTATTCCTTGGCGTTTACTCGAAGAAGAATGCCCAATTCGTTTAGTGGTTCCACACGATCGTTTGGAGCATTATGCAGGTTTATTTGAACCGACTTGGCTCACGAGTGATGTAGATACTGCGATTCAAGAGATTCGTGAATTTATGGATATGTTTGTCCATTAAGTATGTCGCATAGTATTCCTATGTAATTTAGAAAAAAAACCTCCGAGATGGAGGTTTTTTGCCATAATTCCCTCACCCAAAGAGAGAGGGTGATTAGGACTTACCAATAGTTCTCTACTGCAATATTTCCTTCACCACGGCGATTCATGGTCAGGCCACGGGCTTTCAGTGCCTCTTTTGTATCTTCAACCATTTGGGGATTCCCACACAGCATGATATGTGACGTTTGCGGATTAAAATCGAGACCAACGGTTTTCTCTAACGCTCTATTTTCGATCAATACTGGCAATCGATCATGCAATGGTGCATTTGGATCACGTGTAATAATTGGCACAAATTTAAATCCTGTATGACCTTCACCAAAGGTATCCGCGACTTCCTGAATTCGGTCTACGTAAGCCAATTCACTTGCTGTTCTCACACTGTAAACCAAATGAATATTTTTATATTTTTGCCATACTTCAAAGTCTTGCAACATAGAAATAAATGGTGCGAGCCCCGTGCCTGTCGCCAATAACCACAGGTCATTTGGCATAGGTAACTGGTAACGTGCTAACGTCAAAAATCCATAAGGAATCTTTTCCAAATAAAGTTCATCACCAACTTTGAGATGTTGTAAATTTGATGTAAAAGCACCATCTGGTACAACAATTGAAAAGAATTCTAAGGTTTCATCAAAAGGCGATGAAACGACAGAATACGCACGTACCACCAAATCATCGCCAACTTTCAAACCAATACGCGCGAACTGCCCTGCGGTAAATTTAAAATGTGCGGGACGCGTCATGGTAAAGCTAAATAAAGTGTTGGTCCAACGATGTACAGAAAGGACTTTTTCTACGCTAAATTTTTCAATTGACATAATTTCTACGTGGCATGACAGACTGCGCTCATGGTAGCATGACAATATAATTTATTAATATTTTTTCACATTAAGGCTTCATTCATGCGCATGACATTACGCCAACTGGCTGTTTTCGTAGCTGTCGCTCAAGAGGGTACGGTAACTAAAGCAAGTGATGCTGTACGACTCACACAAAGTGCTGCAAGTATGGCGTTAGCAGATCTTGAAGATGGTCTCGGTGCACCATTATTTGATCGCTTAGGAAAACGATTACAACTGAATGACTTGGGTCGTTTTTTACTTCCACAGGCGCTTGAAATTTTAGGTCGATGTGAATCATTTGAACAAGCGGCAAAAGGCGAGCTTCAAAGTATTGATCTCCGTATTGGGGCGACTTTGACCATTAGTGATTATTTGATGCCTGATTTAATGGCTGATTTTCTTCAATTACAACCACAAGCACATTTGCAACTTCAAGTGGGCAATACGCGTCAAATGATTGAAGCTGTTAATCAATTCCAACTTGATTTAGCCCTTATTGAAGGTTCATGTCACTTACCTCAATTACAATCGATCCACTGGCGTGATGATGAGCTTGCTGTGTGTTGCTCACCAGACCATCCTTTGGCGAAATTAGACCGCCCTCTGACCATTGAAGACTTTAAACAGGCTGAATGGATTTTACGTGAAGAAGGTTCAGGGACTCGTGAAGTCTTTGACAACGCAATCCTGCAAGACTTACCGAATGCCAATATTCGTTTAACTTTGGGTCATAATGAAGCTATTTTGAAAATTGTTGCTGGTGGTTTAGGCATGTCATGTATTTCAAAATTAGCTATTGAACCATTAAGAGAAAAAGAGCAACTGGTGATTTTAGAAACGCCGTTCTGGCAACTCACACGTCCTTTATTTATGTTAGTACACCGTCAAAAATATCAGGGACCTGGTTTAAAAGCCTTTATGAAATTCTGTGATGCTTAATAAAAAAAGCTCCTCATTGGAGCTTTTTTTATTTCTCAGCTTCTTTCTTTTGTTCTTTGATAATGTGTTCTTGTTCTACCGCATAAATTTTTGCTTTTGCGTCTTGCTCTTCTCTGTATTGCTCATATTTTTGAAATCCCCAAACACCCAGATTAATGAACACTAAAATAGGGACAATACTTGCAAATATCCATGGATTAAATTGCTTGTTTGGATCTTTTATCTTCTTGGCTTTTTTCTTTGATTTTTTATCAGCTCCGAATTCATCAACACGCGAACTCGTAATGAATTTTTGCGCATTAAATTTTAATTGAAAATGCGTTTTAACATCAGGGAGTTCTTTACGTACAACTTTTGGTGGGCGCCCTTTTGCATGGGTTGGCTCGGGTAAATGATCATCTACGTTCTCTTCAGGCGCACTCTCATTCAAAGGTTGAACTTTCGTAAGTGGTACGACAGCTGACTCATCTAAGACTGGCACACGGCGACTTGGCTTTGATTCGAGCATTTCTTTAATTTGCTCTTCCTCAAGAGGTTCACCTAAGGAAATTTTAGATACTGGATCTGAAACTTGATCTGCATGATGTTCAGCACCAGAACCATCCAACACGATTGATTCTTTACTCAGTGTATTAAAATTTAGTTCAAAATCTTGGATTTGTGTTTGTGAGTCAAGCGTACTTTCCTGATCTGCAAGACGCTTTTCGATCAGCTCATCTAGCTCTTGTTCAAACTTCTTAGACTCACCTTCTAAATCTTCGTGCGCACGATAAAAAAGTTGATTCAAGGGTTGTTCGACGCGTGCATGTTTATTGTCTAACCGCACGATAAATTTTGCATGACGTTGATCGTCTTTATCGACCACGATACATTTCACACGCTCACCAATTTGAGGCGCGATACTGGAATTTGCCATGTCATTCAATACGAAATGTACATCAAAATCATGATCATTGATTTTGATAATTCCTGCTTTCAATGCAGGGTCGTACGAATGTAAAACACCCCTGTAAAACATGTTATTTCCCCAGTATAAAAAAGATTGATTCTTAGTAATTAGTTTTTTTAAATTTATCGTTGAATCAAAATCTTAATAAAAAAGGAGGCCTTAGCCTCCTCTATAATTTAATCAAATTTTAATCTTTTTGTACAGAACCAAAAATTTTATCGCCAGCGTCCCCAAGACCCGGAACGATATAACCATTCTCGTTTAAACCGTTATCCACAGCTGCGGTAAAAATGACAACATCAGGATGTGCTTCTTCCACACGTTTAATACCTTCTGGTGCTGCAACCAAAACCATCACTCGGATATCTTTACAACCACTCGCTTTAAGGACATCAATAGCAGCAACCAATGATGATCCAGTCGCAAGCATTGGATCAATAATCATCGCTATACGGTTTTGTACGTCAGGTACCAATTTCTTATAGTATGTACGTGCTTCTAATGTTTCCTCATCACGCTCTAAACCAAGAACAGAAACTTTTGCACTTGGAATAAGATTTAAGAAACCATCAAGCATACCAATGCCAGCACGTAAAATTGGTACCACAGTAATTTTTTTACCTGCAATACGCTGTGTTGTCACCGGGCCATTCCAGCCATTAATTTCGTGATCTACAACAGGTAAATCTTTGGTTGCTTCATAAGTCAGTAACATTGTGACTTCTTGCGCTAACTCACGGAAGTTCTTCGTGCTGATATCTGCACGGCGTAATAAACCTAATTTATGACGAATGAGCGGATGACGAATTTCTTGGATTGGCACGGGAGAACACCTGAAGCATAAATGTAAATTCTGTCTATTATAAATGTTTTTAATATAAGAAATAAGAAAAGCCCTCAATGAATGAGGGCTTTTTTTGTTAACAACAATAGTTTTTTTAGATTAATCGATCAACTATTGAAGAACGATATGTAATGGCGCGATCAATTGTGCTTGATTTGCCATCGCAATGACTGGATCTGGATATACACCGATTACAAGCACTGCAAGCGCAGCAAGCAATACCATAATACCACCCACTTTTTGACCCCAATGTTTATCAGCATCAATACGTGGAGTGTCTGGTGGCGTCATATACATGACGATCATGACACGTAGGTAATAGTATAGACCAATACCAGAACCCACAATGATCATCGCAGCGAAGAACCAATGTGCTTCAGACACAACTGTCATGATCAGCATGAATTTACCGATGAAGCCTGCAGTTAACGGAATACCTGCAAGAGATAGCATCATCACAGTCAGTGTTGCCGTCAATACTGGACGACGCCAGAATAGACCACGGTAGTCTGCAAGTGATTCTGCTTCGTCATTGTTGTTGTATGGGCTAGACATCAACGCTACAGCCCCAAACGCACCAATCGTCGTTAATACATACGTTAATATATATAAACTTACTGACGTTAAGCTTAAGAAAGATGTCGTAACAACAGCAAGGAATAAGTAACCAAAATGCGCAATTGACGAGTATGCCAAAATACGTTTTAAGTTCACTTGTTTCACTGCAAGCATGTTACCAATCAAGATTGATAACACTGCAATGACGATCAAAATCGTTTTGATCGATTCGATACCAATTACACCTGAAGACAGTAAGTAACGTACGAATAAACCAATCATTGCAACTTTAGCTACAGTAGCAAGGAATGTTGCAATTGGTGCTGGAGCACCTGCATACACATCTGGCGTCCATTTATGGAATGGCGCTAAAGACAATTTAAATGCAACAGCTGCGATGATTAAACCAAGACCTAAGATTCCAAATACAGTGGTAAGTTTCTCACCAAATTGAGGAATATAAGCTTGCAGCGCCATCATCAATTGAGGATCTTGAGACTTAGTTAACGCCCAGAACATATCATCCACTTGACCCGCAAATGATAATGAACCTAGAACTGAGTAAACATAAGCCATACCCATCAACAACATTGCAGAAGCAGTTGCTGAAAGTACAAGATATTTAATACCCGCTTCGAGTGACTTACCGCGTTGGTAGGTATAAGCAATCAGACCGTACACTGGAATCGACATTAACTCTAAGCTAATGAAGAATGATGCAAAGTGTGAACTTGTTACCATTAACATTGCCCCTGAAACAGAGATCAACATTAATAGATAAAGTTCTTCACGATTATCTTTATAGGTTTCGATATATGCATGTGACAGTGTGCAACAAGCCAATGCAGCAATCAAAATAATCACTTGATAGAACAGACCAAAAGCATCAACCATAAATAGGTTCATGACATTTGGTGAGATCTGAGAACCTGTAAACAACGTGAATAGAATATTCAACAATGCAAGGTTAAGACCGATAACAGATACTGTCGCAATCAAATTATGATTACGTTTGATTGCAGTCAAAATCATTACGATGATTGCTGTTAAAGCAACAATCATCACAGGAGCTAATGGCATTAGCTCAGAAAATGATAGTGTGAAGTTCATGACTTATTGCATCTCCACATTTTCGAGTTGAGTTGTGGCTTGTTCAACCACTTCAACTACTTCTTGTACTGGAATGTAGCTATTCGCAATCCAAGCCAAACTTGATTCTGAAATATCAAGGAAGCTTTGTGGATACAAACCAAGCCATAACAGACCGAACGCACAAATTAACAAAATACCAAGCTCACGCGCATTAAGATCTTTTAATGGGTTCGCATAGTGTTGTTTTTGCTCTTCGTTTGGCACACCAAATAACGCTTTATGAATCAGGATTAAACCATATAGACCCGCAAATACTAAGCTGATCGCAGCAATAATCGTGAATGTAGGGAATTGAGCAAATGCACCCATCAAGATGAGGAACTCACCAATGAAGTTACCTAAGCCAGGGATACCTACAAGCGCAGCAATAAAGAACATCAAGAAGAATGGTAAATACTGGAATTGACCACGAATACCACCCATCAAGCGTAAATCACGTGTGTGAAGACGCTCATACACTTGACCACACATAATGAATAATGCTGCTGACGATAAACCGTGAGCCAACATCATGACCATCAGACCTTGGAAGGTCAGGATGTTACCTGCGTAGATTGCAAGTAAAACAAAGCCCATGTGTGAAATCGACGTATACGCCAACAAACGTTTCATATCGGTTTGCTGGAAAGCACACCAAGCACCGTAGAAGATACCGATTAAACCGAAAATGATTGCTACATCAGCAAACTGCGCTGAAGCAACTGGGAAGAATGGAATGACGAAACGAAGTAAACCGTAAGCCGCTGTCTTAATTAAGATTCCCGCAAGGTCTACAGAACCTGCTGTAGGTGCTTGTGCGTGCGCGTCTGGTAACCAACCATGCAATGGGAAAACAGGAAGTTTGACTGCAAAACCAATAAACAAACAAATCATAAATGCAAAGGCAATTGATGACGTTTGTGGGTTAGCATCCAATGTATTCGCAACAGCGAGTAAATGGTTATAACTGAAGCTGATTGTATCTGTCATCATGAAACCGTAGATCACAAGACCTAAGATACCAATCAACATGATCAGACCAGCCACCTGCGTGTAAATAAAGAATTTAGTCGCAGCGTAAACACGAGATTTACCAGAAGCACCTTTGTGGCCCCAGAGTGCAATCAAGAAGTAGATTGGAACGAGCATCATCTCCCAGAAGAAGAAGAACAAGAACAAATCAACAGCCAAGAATACACCGATCACGCCACCTAAAGACCATAAAAGGTTTAAGTGGAAGAAACCAACGTTCTTCTGAATTTCACCCCAAGAACAGCCAACCGCCAATACACCTAGTAAAGCAGTTAAACCGACCATGAGAAGTGAAAGACCATCCACCGCTAAGTGGATGTTAATGCCAAGGGTTTGAATCCAAGGTACATAGAACTCTGCAGACCAAGTCGGTACAGTTTCACCAATTTGGTAGCTGTAGGTACCTGATTGCCATAAAGCAACGGTCATGCCCAAAGTAATGAGCATACCCACAAGTGCAATATAACGTGGTAGGTGTTGATCTAATTTATCAACGACCCAACAAATAAAACCAGCAATGAACGGAATGAGGATCAGCGCGGGTAAATACCAGTTATTGATGTTTTCCATCTTATTTCCCCACGATCTGAGTCACGATCAGAATCATGATAATCACCACGATACCGAACGCCATGCTCGATGCGTACTCACGCAAAGAACCTGTTTGACGTGAACTAGTGAAGCTATGACCACCTTTAACAATCGCTGGCAATACAAGCCATACGCCATCAATCGGGTCACGACCAATCATTTTTGCAATAAATAAGTAAGGTTTTACAAACACGAGGTCATATAACGCATCGAAACCAAGCGCATTACGACAGATATTTGCAAGTCCTGCACCCAATGAAGTGCGAGCAAAACCTTGAACTGCTTTATAAGCAAAAGCAAATAAGACAACACCAACCGCTAAACCAGCAAGTGCGATTGCAATAGCGACATATTCTGCACCATGCGCACCAGCTTCTAGCGCTTCAGGAATAACAAATGCAGGGATTTGTGCTGCATCAAGAATACTCATGACTGGCGCTTTAAGTACGATTGCCAAACCTGTAGAAAGGACAGCGAGAATCGCTAAAGGAGCCCAGTAAGTTGCACCTTTGATTTCGTGATATGGCGTTTTCTCTTCGCCAAAGAACACAATCCAAATTAAACGGAACGTGTAGATTGACGTTAAGAATGCACCAGCAACACCGACCCAATACAATGTATTGAATACAGGTAAGCCTGCGATATGACTTTGTGTCCACACAGCCGCCAAGATTGCATCTTTTGAGAAGAAACCAATCGTTAAGAATGGAATCGCTGCTAAGGCACCGCCACCGATCGCGAAACAAGCAAATAAGAATTTATTACGCTTGAACAAACCACCCATTTTGAAAATGTTTTGTTCGTGATGGTATGCAAGAATCACCGCACCTGATGACAAGAACAACAACGCTTTGAAGAACGCGTGTGTCAACATGTGGAATAGACCAGCTTGGTATGCTTCAGCACCTACAGCCATAAACATATAACCCAACTGACTCATGGTTGAGTAAGCAAGAATACGTTTGATGTCTGTTTGAACCAGTGCAGCAAAACCTGCAACTAATAATGTTACCGCACCTGTGATTGAGATAAACACCATGACTTCTGGTGCCATTTCAAATACAGAGAACATACGGCAGCATAGGTAAACACCTGCTGTTACCATTGTTGCAGCATGAATTAATGCAGATACTGGTGTAGGACCCGCCATCGCGTCTGCTAACCATGTTTGTAATGGGATTTGCGCAGATTTACCTGCAGCACCCAAGAACAACATTAATGCAGTCCAAATGGTTAACGATGAGCTTTGTGTCATTACCACAGGCGCAGCAGCAACGATTTCAGCAATATTCAATGTTCCAAATTGTTGGAAAATTAAGAACAATGCGATGAGTAAAAAAACGTCACCTATACGTGTCACGGTGAATGCTTTAATTGCAGCAGCACCATTTGCTGGATTTTGGTAGTAATAACCAATCAGCAAGTATGAGCACAGACCAACACCTTCCCAACCTAAAAATAACAACGCAAGGTTGTCACCCAACACAAGCAATAACATGCTTGCTACGAATAAGTTGAAGTAAGAAAAGAAACGTGCAAAGTCTTCTTCACCACGCATATACCATGATGCAAAGATATGAATTAAGAAACCCACACCCGTAATCATGCCAAGCATAAGTAAAGATAAACCATCTAAGTGCAAGCTAATGCCTGGTTCAAAACCACCCACACTGAACCAAGTCCAAAGGTGAGTCACTTGAGATGTTTCACCGCTGTTGATGAAATTCATACCAGCCAATAATGCACATAGTGCAGAAAGACCAACTGAACCCACACCAATAATGGCAGCTACAATTTCAGGAAGCTTATTACGCCCTGCCGCTAAAAGGATAAAACCAATGAGCGGAAATAATATGGTTAATGCTAATAAACTCATCCGCGCATCTCACTAGCAGCATCTACATCCAAATGATGGAAGCGATGATAGAACTGAAGGACGATCGCAAGCCCGATACACGCTTCTGCCGCAGCAAGCGTTAAGATCAAGATAAACATGATCTGACCATCTGGTTGCACCCATGCACTACCAGCAAGGACGAATGCAAGCGCTGCTGCATTCATCATGATCTCAAGGCTCATTAACATAAATAAAAGGTTGCGTCGCACCATTACACCGTAGAAACCGAGTGCAAAAAGAATGGTTGCAACAATCAAACCATGCTCTAAAGGGATATTACCCATTATTCTTTTTCCTCTTCTGCACTTGGTTCACGTTTGCCTAAGTGGAATGCAGCGACTAACGCAGCAAGCAATAACATTGCGGCAACTTCAACCAATAATAAATATTGTGTAAAGAGTGCTTGACCAACTTCTTTAGGGCCTACAACTTCTGTACCCATTAAAGGACCAGAAATGCTGTGCTCTGAAGTCATTGTCCAAACTAAAACCAGACCCATTAAAAAGCTCATCAATGCAGGGTAAGCCCAAGCATCAGATGTTAACCATTTACGTTCTTGTTCAACAGTTTGAGAACCAAGGTTCAACATCATCACAACGAAGACGAAAAGAACCATAATGGCACCAGCGTAAACAATAATCTCAAGTGCACCTGCAAATGGTGCACCAACGATCATGAACATACCAGCAACTGCAAGTAACGAAACGATTAAGCTTAAAAGTGCGTGTACTGGATTCGCATTAGTCACAACACGAACCGTAGAAACGATGGCCACAAGTGCCATCAAATAAAATGGCCACATCATGGTAATAAGCTCCGTACATCGACAGGTGCGCTTTCACGCTGAGCCTGACCTTTGTCTTTACCAGCTACAGCCATACCAGTTACACGGTAGAAGTTATAGTCTGGATATTTACCAGGACCAGAAATGAGCAAGTTTTCTTTCTCATAAACTAAGTCTTGACGAACGTATTCACTGAGTTCGAAATCAGGTGTCATCTGAATAGCAGTTGTAGGACATGCTTCTTCACACATACCGCAGAAAATACAACGAGAGAAGTTGATACGGAAAAATTCCGGATACCAACGACCATCTTCTTTTTCAGCTTTCTGTAATGAAATACAGCCAACAGGGCAAGCTACAGCACACAAGTTACAAGCTACACAACGCTCTTCACCATCTGGGTCACGTGTCAATACGATACGGCCACGGAATCGTGGTGGAACGATTTCTTCAGCTTTAACTTCAGGGTATAAAATAGTGTCACGTTTACGTGTTGCGTGGCTAAATACCATCCACAACGAACGTACAATTGACCCAAACCCAGCTAGAATTTTATACATAATGTTCTCCCTGCTGTCCTAGGCCTGATTCATCAGAATCACAGCACCAGTCACCAACAAGTTGACCAACGCTAAAGGCAAACAAATCTTCCAACCAAAGTTCATCACTTGGTCATAACGTGGACGCATTAATGAACCACGTGCCAAGACAAACATCATCACAAAGAATGCTGTTTTAATCATGAACCAAAATGCTGGAGGTAGGAAATCTAGACCAAATGGTGCTAACCAACCACCGAAGAATAAGGTTACGATCAAAGCTGAGATCAGGACAACATTGACGTATTCCGCAACGAAGAACATCCCCCACTTCATACCACCATATTCGACATGGTAACCTTCCGCCAATTCTTGTTCCGCTTCTGGTTGGTCAAATGGATGACGATGCGTTACCGCAACACCTGCAACCACGAAGATGAGGAAACCTAAGAATTGTGGAATGACAAACCATACATCTTTTTGAGCTTCTACGATTTCACGCATGTTGAATGAGCCTGCAATTGCAACCACACCCATCAAGGAAATACCTAAAAAGACCTCATAAGAGATCGTTTGAGCTGCTGAACGAAGACCACCGAGTAATGCATATTTATTGTTTGATGACCAACCACCAAATAAAACTGCATACACTGCAATACCCGCCATTGCCATAAAGAACAATAGACCGATACTCATGTCTGCAACACCTAAATAAGGTGATACAGGGATAACCATGAACGATAGCACCGCAGTTGCCATTGCAACTGCTGGAGCTAAACGGAAAGTCAATTTATCTGCAAACTTTGGTGTCCAGTCTTCTTTGAACATGATTTTCAGCATGTCGGCAACAATCTGGAACATCCCCCCAGGACCTACACGGTTTGGACCGTAACGGTCTTGCCATAAGCCAAGTAAACGACGCTCAATGAAAGACATCAACGCAGCAATCAAAACTACAACGAGCAAGATCACAATCGCTTGAACTACAGAGTAGGCAATTGGCCAGTTCTCAGCCCAAAGCGGCGTTTGACGGATTAATTCTTGTTCCATGAATTATGCTCCTACCGCGACTGATACAGGCTCAGCTAACGATACCGTTGGCGCGAGACCAATTGGGTAACCAATATAACCTGTAGGTAAATATTCAATGACTTGAACAGGAAGAACGATCGAAGCCTCACCTGCTTTCACAGTAATGTTTTGGCCATCTTTCACATTCAAGCGCGCTGCATCTTGCTCACCCACTGCAAATACCGCTTCTGGAATACGAGACTCCATTGCAGGTGTTTTCACTGTGAATTCACCAGATCCAAAAATATGATGCATTGGAACAAGGCGGAAACTCTCAGCATTTACAAGAACTGGTGCTGGTGCAACGTATGTGCGTGCTGGTAATTTCGCAAGGCGATCAAATAAACGAATACCTGAATCTCCACCTTTTAAAGAACCGCCCACTGATTCTTGGAACTTATTCCAAGCTTGTGGTGAGTTCCAACCTGCTGACCATGCAAATGGAACTAACGCTGACGGCGTTTGGTTCCCGACATAACCTTCCATAGAGAATGTTAATGCAGAGTCTTGATCAGTTGGTTGTTTAGGCTCATGGACAGATAACGGCGCACGAAGTGAAGTACGACCAGAGTAACGACGTGGTTCACGTGCCACTTTAAGACCATGGACACGGAATCCTGCATCTGGTGCTACATCTTGAATCGCTTCAAGCGCAGGTACATTCTTAGCAACTGATTCGATGACATCATCAAGCACAGTCCAAGAAATTGCTTTGCCTTTCACGCCAGTTTCAATGGCATGTAACCAACGCCAAGATTCTTTGATCGCAAGTTCTGGTTTGTAGTAACTTGGGTCATATACTTGATAGAAACGTTGTGCACGACCTTCTTGAGATACCACAGTACCATCACCTTCAGCAAAGCTCGCTGCAGAAAGAACGATATTCGCTCTTTTCACCGTTTCAGTTTCTGAATGGTCAAGCACGATCACGTCTTTACCAGACAAAGCAGCATCTACTTGCACTGCAGGTAAACGACGATAAAGGTCGTTTTCTACAATCACGACAGTGTCATAGTCTTGTGCAAATGCTTGCTCAAGGCTGTTACCGCCAAAGATTGCTAAGCCCATTGAGTTCACTTCAGGAACAGTCAAAGTTAGACCCGCATTACCCAGATTCTGTGCAACTTGTGCAGCAGCTTCCATAATTGCAGCTTCTTGCAAGCTTGTACCAGAGATAATCAATGGTTTTTTTGCAGCTTTTAAAGTGTCAGCAATGGTTTGAGCAAATGCTTTTGCATCTTCTTCTAAACCGGTAATACTTTCACCTTTCACCGCCGCAGCAACAGCAAAACCTAAACGTGCGATATCATTTGGAGAAGCAACGACTTCACCAGTAGCTACGTCAGATAAACGTGTTTGAGTCGCAGCCAAGATATAAATTGGTGATTTTTCGTCTTGAGCAATACGTTGTACTGGCTCAGCCAACCATTCTTGTGTACGGCGTTCTGCAGCCATTTCTTTGGCTTTGTTCTTCGCAGCTTGACGTACTGACAATGCCATACGTGGTGCAGTTTGTGTTAAATCTTCACCGAGAATTAAGACAGCATCGTAGCTTTCAATTTCACGCATACCTGGGTTATATACACCCTCGGTTTGCATAATTGATGCAGCAAGTTCAACCAAGTTTTGCTCTTTTTGAGACATACCTGTTGAATAGTTTGCTTGTCCAACCAATTCACGAAGCGCAAAGTTAGACTCAAGAGATGCACGTGGAGAACCAATACCCAATACTTTTTTGCCTTGGATTTTCTCAATCACGGTGTCTAACGCTGTATCAACTGAAACAGTCTCTACATTGCTACCTGAACGGAATTGCGGTTGACGTGGACGGTCTTCACGGTTCACATAACCCGTACCGAAACGGCCTTTATCGCACAGGAAGTATTGGTTGACTTCACCGTTAAAACGGTTTTCTACACGACGTAATTCACCATAACGCTCACCCGGAGAGATGTTACAACCTGAAGAACAGCCTTGGCAGACGCTTGGCGCATACTGCATGTCCCATTTACGGTTATAACGTGCAGAGTGTGTTTTGTCTGTGAATACGCCCGTCGGACATACTTCAGTTAAGTTACCCGAGAACTCAGACTCTAAAGTACCTGATTCTGGACGACCAAAATAAACACGTGAAGCGTTTGCATACACACCGAAGTCTGTGCCACCTGCGTAGTCTTTATAGTAACGAACACAACGGTAACATGCGATACAACGGTTCATCTCGTGCGCAATAAACGAACCAAGTTCTTGGTTGTAATGCGTACGTTTCGTGAAACGGTAACGACGACGGTCATGTTGTGTCATCACAGTCATATCTTGAAGGTGACAATGACCACCTTCCTCACAGACTGGACAGTCATGTGGGTGGTTCGTCATCAAGAATTCAACAATAGATGCACGGAAATCTTTTGCTTCTTTGTCTTCAATCGAGATGTAGGTATTGTCAGCTGCAGGTGTCATACATGACATAACTAAACGACCGCGAGTATCTTCTGGATTCGCGTATTGAGTTACAGCACATTGACGGCAAGAACCGACAGAACCTAAGGATGGATGCCAACAAAAGTACGGGATATCAATACCCAAAGACAAGCATGCTTGTAGCAAGTTCTCTGAGCCATTGACTTCATACGATTTGCCATCGACATGAATTGTAGCCATAGTCGAATTCCTTAAGCTTGTTCTACGTTGCTAACTTGAGCAGCGGCATTCACCACTTTTGCTTCAAATTCGCCACGGAAATATTTGAGTGCACCCATGAGTGGTTCCATAGCACCAGGAGCGTGAGCACAGAAAGTCTTACCAATCCAAAGCTTACGTGTAAGCTCTTGCAAATGATCGATGTCTTCTTTCTTGCCTGTACCATCTTCAAGTGCTTTAAGCGCTTTCACCGCCCAAGGTAAACCATCACGACATGGTGTACAGAAACCACATGATTCACGCGCAAAGAATTCTTCTAAGTTACGTGTTGCTGAAACCATACATTGAGTTTCATCAACCACCATAAGCAAACACGTACCTAAACGCGAACCTGCTTTCATGATGCTTTCCGCATCCATTGGAAGATCGATGTGTTCAGCTGCCAAAAAGTCAGTTGATGCACCACCTGGTAACCATGCTTTAAGCTTTAAGCCATCACGCATACCACCCGCATGTTCTTCAATCACTTCACGTGCAGTTGTACCAAATGGAAGCTCCCAAAGACCAGGGAATTTCACTTTACCTGATGCACCATAAATTTTTGTGCCAGGATCTTTCGACTTACCTGCAGATAAATTGATATACCACTCAGGACCACGCAGCATAATTGCTGGTAAGTTATTGTAAGTCTCTACGTTGTTCACAATCGTAGGACGACCCCAAGCACCTGCAACTTGCGGGAATGGTGGTTTTGTACGTGGATTTGCACGGCGACCTTCAAGCGAGTTGATCAATGCAGTTTCTTCACCACAGATATAACGACCCGCACCAGTGTGCACATGTAGTTCAAAGTTCCAGCCAGAACCAAGGATGTTTTCACCCAAGTAACCTTTGGCACGAATTTGCTCTAAAGCTTGGTTCAAATATTTCGCAGCTTCGATGTATTCACCACGGATAAAAATATAACCATGGGTTGCTTCAAGTGTATAACCTGCAATTAACATCCCTTCGATCAATTGATGAGGAAGTTTTTCCATCAACAAACGGTCTTTGAATGTACCTGGTTCCATCTCATCGGCATTACAAATCAAGTAACGAGGACCTGAATTGTCATTTGGCGCCATGAGTGACCATTTAATCCCTGCAGGGAAACCAGCACCACCACGACCTTTCACAGTCGCTGCTTTAATGATTTCCAATACATCTTTAGGCGGCATTGTGAGTGCTTTTTTAAAGCCTTCATACCCTTCAAGAGACTCATAGTCTTCTACACTATGAACAAATTCTTGCTTGCTCAAACGCCATGTTAATGGGTGAGTTTCTGGGTTACCGTCGCCATAAATCGGTTTTGGTTCAGTATTCATACATACTTCTCCAATAACTGTTTCACTGAAGAAACTTCTACTAGACCGTGAGTATCTTCATTAATCATCAAGGTTGGACCCTTATCACAGTTTCCTAAACAGCAAATCGGGAGCAAAGTAAAACGACCATCAGCTGTCGTTTGACCAAATGAAATCCCGAGTTCGCGTTGGAATGCTTCTGCTAAAGTTTCCGCACCCATCAAGAAGCAAGCAATAGAATCACAAAGCAAAATTACGTTGCGACCTACTGGCTGGCGGTAAATACGGTTATAGAATGTTGCCACACCTTCCAAATCAGCAAGGCTCATTGACAACATCTGCGCAATCGCATTCATTTGCGCATCATCCACCCAACCATTACGACGTTGAACACATTTAAGTGCATCTAAACATGCCGCACGTGGGTATGGGTAATGGCCAATGTGATGCTCGATTTCGTGGATTTCTTCCGCAGTTAAAATCCCTTCGACATTCACACGTGGCTTTTTATCAGTCAAAATCATCATAATGCGTACCCCTTAGCGATCCACGTCAGCCATTACGACATCAATCGTCGCTAAATAAATGATTAAGTCAGATACAAGACTGCCGTTAATTACAGAAGGAATTTGCTGTAAGTGCGTGAAGGTTGGTGTACGAATACGGGTACGGTAACTCATCGTTGACTTGTCTGAAGTCAAGTAGTAGTTCGATGCACCTTTTACCACTTCCGCCATAACAGATGCTTCACCTGCTGGCATGACAGGACCCCATGACACGCTTAAGAAGTGCGTAATCAAAGTTTCAATGTCTTGTAGTGTCTTATCTTTCGGTGGTGGAACAGCCAATGGGTGATCCGCTTTATAAGGACCAGATGGCATGTTATCCAAGCACTGCTTGATGATTTTTAAAGATTGTTCGATTTCACGGTAGTGAACGATCACACGTGCATATGCATCGCCTTCGTATTCTACAGGCACTTCGAAGTCGTAATTTTCATAACCGCTATATGGACGATATTTACGTACGTCAAAATCAATACCTGTTGCACGTAAACCTGTACCTGTCACACCCCACGCCAATGCAGATTTTGCATCATATTGCGCAACATTACGGGTACGACCTTCAAATACCGAGTTTTTAAGTGCTGCAGTATGATATTCCTTCAAACGTTTAGGCATCCAATCCAAAATTTCACGGATCAAATGTTGCCAGTTGTTTGGAAGATCGTGTGCAGTACCACCGATACGGAACCATGCTGGGTGCATACGGTAACCCGTGATTGCTTCAATCGCGTCATAGATCTTTTGACGATCGGCGAACATATAGAATACTGGGGTCATACCGCCGGCATCCTGAATCGCTGTACCGATATAAAGCAAGTGGTTATTAATACGGAATAGTTCCGACATCATGACACGAATACATTGCGCACGTTCTGGCACAGTGATCCCTGCCATCTGCTCCACACCCATCACATAAGGCATGTTTTGCGCACAACCACCTAAGTAGTCAACACGGTCAGTATACGGAATGAATGAATGCCAAGTTTGACGTTCAGCCATCTTTTCCACACCACGGTGGTGATAACCGATATCAGGCACACAGTCTTTCACTTCTTCGCCATCTAACTGCAAGATCACACGGAATGCACCATGCGCAGATGGATGGTTAGGACCCAAGTTCAAGAACATGAAGTCTTCATCAGCATTACCGCGTTTTAGACCCCAATCTTCAGGTACAAAACGTAAATGCTCTTGTTCGAAATCTTGTTTCGCTTGGTTCTGACGATAAGGTGTGTATTCAGTCGCACGTGCAGAATATTCTTTACGCAACGGATGACCTTCCCAATACGTTGGCAATAAAATACGACGGAGCATTGGATGCCCTTCGAAGTTAATGCCGAACATATCGTAAGCTTCACGTTCGTACCAGTTGGCATTTGGCCAAATGTTGGTTGCTGTTGGAATATTGAGATCAGACTCATTCAACGCAACTTTAATACGAATATCCGTATTACGCTCTAGTGACAACAAGTGATAGAACACAGTGAAGTCAGACGCAGGTAACCCATCGCGGTGAGTACGTAAACGCTCATCTACCGCTGACAAGTCAAACAACATCACGTAAGGACGTGACACTGTACGCAAGAACATTAATACGTCTTGTACACGTGAGCGCTCAACCCAGACTGTTGGAAAGTCTTCAAAAGTCGTTTGCACGTAGAAATTCTCACCAAACTTGGTTTTGAGCTCTTCTACAATTGCAAATGCTGGGCGTGAATCAACTGGAGTTGATTCTGGCATAGCAATGTCAGTTTCAGCCATTGGCTTGGCTTCCTATTTAATACAAATTCATTCAACCAAAACGACAATTACACCCAAGCGGGTGCATCAATATTATTTGCCGTTAAGATTATTTAATTTCATCCATAGAGCGTAAGTGTTTTACTGCAATACGTTCAGCATTCTTACGGTCACGTTCAGGCTGCATCTTTGGCTTATAAACTGGCTTAAGATCATCACCGATCACCGCAGAAAGCGGACGACGCTCTAATTGAATTTGGTCTTGCAATAACATCAACGCTTGGATTAATGCTTCAGGACGCGGTGGGCAACCTGGAATATACACATCCACTGGAATGATTTTATCGACACCTTGTACAACCGAGTAAATGTCATACATACCTCCAGAGTTTGCGCATGCACCCATTGAGATCACCCATTTAGGTTCTAACATTTGCTCATAAAGGCGTTGAATTACAGGTGCCATCTTGACGAAGCATGTACCCGCAACAATCATCAAGTCCGCTTGACGTGGTGAAGCACGAATTACTTCGGCACCAAAACGTGACAAGTCATGCACGCCTGTTAAAGTCGTTGCATACTCAACGTAGCAGCAAGATGTACCAAAGTTGAACGGCCAAACTGAGTTTTTACGACCCCAGTTTACTGCTGTATGCGCCAAATCCTCTAAACGAGTCATGAACACATTCTTATTCACTTCTTCTTGTAAAAGCGGATCTTCTACAACGATACGCTCTTGAAGTGGATACTGATCAGCATCCGGATTCGCACGGGTTAATGTATATTTCATCCCGTATTACTCCTTATCAGATGATGTAGTCGTTGGCGAAGCTTTTACACGACCAGATGATTGCGCTGGAATTTGACCTGTAGGGTCAACCACCAACTCCTCAATTGAGTTGAAGCGAGTAATTTCTGCGAGATCCATATTTGGCGAACCAATTTTAGGTTTAATCCCTGCTGCTTTACGCTTATCAGATGGCGCCCAATTTAATGCACCAGTAGACAACTCATAAATCAAGCCAACGAGTAAAACTAAAATAAATACAGCTGCTGCTGCAAAACCGATCCAACCCACTTCACGAACTGACGCAGCCCATGCATAGAGATAGAGCGCTTCTAAGTCAAACACAACGAAGAAGATTGCAACCAAATAGAATTTTGCAGATAGACGAATTCGTGCTCCACCAGCACTAACTACGCCTGACTCGAACTGCTCTTGCTTAGCACGTCCCCACGATTTACCCCCTAGGAGTAGCGGGACAGTGAGCATAAAGACGCATAAAAATGTAACGCCGATCACGAAGGCAATTATTGCCCAATCGTATGGAGTAATGGCACTCATGCGGGGATAACTCCTGGCAGGCCTATTTATTAACAAAGAATGTATGTATTGGCCTTCAAATACACCAAACACAAAATTAATCCCGCCAATTGTACCTGATTTATGATTTCTGTTGCTAGCCAATCCCTCTAAGTCTTTAGGATGAATTTTGCCCTTTTTCCAGATTTGATGGTGATTAAAGTCAATAAAACCTTATTTAATCGTAGAAAGTTATCAAGGTGATAATACTGATTATTTTTTCCGAATAATCATTCAAAAAATTCAAGCGGCCTCAATCCACCCACTATTACTTTTTTAGTTTTACCATTCGTGTTAGGTCAGCTTTTTTTGCACCAATATGGCTCAATTATTTTTGATTTATTCTATTTTAAAAGTTTTAAATTTTAATTGCTTACAATGTTTTAATTAACTTTATACAAATCGTGCTGATTTTCGTTATATGCTCAATTAAATAATAAGGAGAAGATCTATGAGTCTAGAATTCACACACAAACCTAACTATTTTTTATTTGCTCAGTTGATCGTCCATCATTTAGACAGCTATATCAAAAAACATCCTGATGCAACGAATGCTATTTTTGATTTACGCGATATTTATCAAATTTTCCGCCAAGACCTCGCCTCTACAACCACTAATCTTGATGCTATTCTCAACATCGCAGATGAATATACAGTTGAGACCATTCACGGCGATCAAAAACTGATTAGCAATTATCATGTTGATGCAACCAATAACAGTTTACTGATCGATTTCAATGCCGATGCCTTAAATGCACTTAAGGAAGGAAAACGCATCATTGAACCGAATGCCAATAATTACCAATAAAAGGCAATATAAATTATAAGAAAAGCGCTTAATCGCGCTTTTTTTTAATTCTCGCTTTACTCTGATGTTTGACTGGTTTGAACAATCTTCTTCTTTTTAAATCTTTTGGCTGGCCATTGCATAGTAAATCGTGCACCGCCCATTTTAGGACTTTGATCCACTTGAATCGTACCACCAAACCAATAGGCGATTCGGCTTACAATAGATAAGCCCAAACCATATCCACCTGAGGCACGTGTACGACTATCATCCAAGCGAGCAAAAGCTTCAAACACTCGCTTACGATCCTCTTCTGGAATCCCTGGACCATCATCTTCAACTGAAATATAGGCCATTCCCTGAGCATCAATTCCACCAGTGATCAGCACTGTATCATCGCAGTACCGGATCGCATTTCCGACTAAGTTTTGTACTACACGATGCAAATAACGGCGTTCCGCATCCACCACCAAAGCTTGTGATGGCAAGTGTAATTGAATATTTTTATTGGTTTTTAATGCTTTAGTTTCAATAGCGACTTGCTCAAGCACTTCGTATAGTCGAATTTCCTCAAAATCAATAGAGGGCATGCCTTGCTCAAGTTTAGCATAGGTCATAATTTCATCAATGAGCGTGTTTAAAGCCTCAATATCTTTATCAATCATTTCTACTTGTTGCTGACGATACTCATAATCCTCTTCATCAACCAACATTTCCATACCAAAGCGAATACGTGCGACTGGCGTTCGCAGCTCATGTGATACAGCTCTCATTAACTCTCGCTGAGCTTCGATCAAACGCTGTATATGATCTGACATACTGTTATAGCTGGCTGCCAAATGTGCTAACTCATCATATCCTTCGACAGGAACGCGAACGGACATATCCCCTTTTTGCATAACATTTAAGGCTGAGTTAACTTGCTTCAACTTGCGTTGCATTGGGACAATCAAACCATACACACCAAGCGACAAAATAAACATACTCAGCAAAGTAATCCCTGCCGCCAATTGGAATGGCATCCAATTGAACATTGGCACTGGTCCCATCACCAAGACATCACCAGACGAATTCGTCATTGGAGAAATGACAGAAATCGTAGTACCACGAATGCTAGCGCTATCCTGATACAGGATAACCCCTTGATCCGCACGTAAACGACCAATTTGCTCGGAATCTAAATTGAGATCAGACAGATTTTGAATGCTTAAATCATAAGAAAAGTGTTGCTTAATTTTTGCAAGATATTCCCTTTCCTGCCCTGGATAATAAACCAAGTATTCCCATACAAAGATTGGTAAGGCCTTCATTTGACGCTCACCAATATTATCCACTTTTACATAAAGTAAATGCTCAGGGTCATCTATTAAACCAATAATGACATAAGCAATACTTTCTTTGGCGTCATAGCGCACCACAGCTTTGCGCTTTTCTAAACGGTATTTTTCGGTGCGTGAAAGTTCGACTTTATCAGATTCTAGATAATAGATTGGAAGTTCGAGCAAATCAGATGCATCTGATATCCAATCCATTCTTTGTTGCATGGTTTGTTGTCTTGAAACACCCTCGCTAATGACGTACGAAATCCCATCAGTCAATGACTCACGGTATTCCTGCGCGCGTTGATAGTTGATGATTTGCACAAGCAAATAACCAAATATGGCAACCAGCACCACCAAAATGACGAGACCTGCGTAGATACGCAGGAATATACTGTGTTTAGACACTAAGGTATGACCTTCTGAGGAGTGAGGGCATTACCGCGGGGATGTGATTACATCCCGTTGGTTTCTTTAACGAATAAATATCCTTTACTACGCACTGTTTTAATACGTTTAGGATTTTCAGGATCATCACCAATTTTTGGACGGATACGAGAAATACGAACATCAATTGAGCGGTCTTGACCATCATATTCAATACCACGTAGACGCTCAAAAATGTCTTCACGTGAAAGGATACGACCAGCATTAGATGCCAACAACCATAATAAGTCATATTCTGCACTTGTGAAATCTACAAGCTCACCGTTTAAGGTTACAGAACGACCACCATTATCAATCACTAAATCATCAAATTCGATACGTTGAGCAACTTCATCCTCTGGTGTTTTGTCTGTACGACGAAGCAAAGCACGAATACGCGCTAATAGAACACGTGGCTGAACTGGTTTCGCAACATAATCATCTGCACCCATTTCAAGACCTAATACTTGATCCATGTCTTCAGTACGTGCAGTCAACATTAAAATTGGTTGATGATAATGTGGCCGAACCTCACGACATACGGTGAGACCATCAGCACCAGGAAGCATAACATCCAGCACCACCATATCTGGTTGCTCTGCGATAATACGACGGATTGCACGATTACCGTCTGGTTCTACCCCAACTTCTAATCCATTACGAATTAAATACTCTTGCGTTAAACGCGCAAGACGCTCGTCATCTTCAACGATCAAAATCTTTGGTAACTTTTCTTCTTGGCTCATAGAATGCCCCTATATTGTTACGATATCTGCTGATTAAACTTCACAGATTTACATCGATATGTTTTGCAATATACACACGTTTACATTGTAAACAAGAGCCTGTTCACGAAACTGATACACGAGCGTAGTCTTTTGTTATCTTTTTATTAACTATTGATAAATAGATAGTTTTGCCAAGTCGATCAATATTTTCAATCAACTTTAAACTTTCAAACACAAACCAATTTGATGATATTTTAAACAAAATATTTCAAAAAAATTATTTTCGAGAATCAATTTGCACTTTCGGAGTTATCCACAAACTTATCTATAAGCACTCTAAAAAGTCTCTGTTATGCTTAGCACCCTGTGACGCTGACTACATAACAAAAATGGCGGAACATGGAAAAAGTATAGGGAAATTTGAGTGTTAAACTCAGAAAAAAAATTATCAAAATGTCAATATTGATCTACCCTGAAATTTACCGTATCTTGTGTCTTAATTTACATTAAACCACTAAGTCTTGTGTTTACCCTCAAATATCGCGATAGCTCATTTTTTGAGTTTGTATCCGATTCAAATGGTCCATAAGCATAAAAATGATGAGAATGGAGCGACGCTGAAATGAGCGCTAATACAACCCCTGGTCAACTTCAAGTGATTAAACGCACTGGTGATGTTGCCACTTTTGATGCAGATAAAATCTCTGTAGCAATTGGTAAAGCATTTTTGGCTGTTGAAGGTCAACCAAGTGCAGATTCGAGCAGAATTCATGATCGTATTACTCAGCTGACTGAGATGGTGATGAATACATTTAAGCGTCGTTTACCTTCTGGTGGCACGATTCATATTGAAGAAATTCAAGATCAAGTGGAATTAGCTTTAATGCGCACAGGTGAACAAAAAGTAGCGCGTGCATACGTGATCTATCGTGAACAACGTGCCGAAGCGCGTAAAGAGTTAGGTGCTCATCATCACCCTACTCTTCAGATCACAGGTCAAAATGGTCAGCTCCAACCATTAGATTTGAGTCGTTTACAAGCGAAGATTGAAAAAGCTAGCGAAGGCTTAGAAGGCATTGATGTTCAAGCGATCATCGATGAAACTGTAAAAAACCTATACAACGGTGTTAAAGCATCAGACATCTCTACAACGATGATGATGGCGACACGTACACGTATTGAACAAGAACCAAACTATACGTATGTCACTGCACGTTTATTGCGTGACAACTTAGTCGCAACCGGTCTTGAGTTTCTTGGTCTATCCAAAGACACGCTTGAAAATGATGCGCTTGAAACCTTCTTGAAAAAAGGTGTTGAGCTAGAGCTTCTTTCTCCAGAATTATTAAATTTTGATCTTGTAAAATTAGCGGCTGCGATTAAACCAGAACGCTCTAATCAATTTACATATTTAGGTCTTCAAACATTATTTGATCGTTACTTTATCCACTCTGATGGCGTACGTTTCGAATTACCACAATTATTCTTCATGCGTGTTTCTATGGGCTTGTCGCTCAATGAAGACAACCGTGAAGATCGTGCAATCGAATTCTATAACTTACTTTCTAGCTTCGATTACATGGCATCTACGCCGACTCTATTTAACTCAGGTACATTACGTCCTCAGTTATCAAGCTGTTATTTAACAACGATTGATGACGACTTGTTCGATATTTATGGCGCTATGCGTGATAACGCAATGTTGTCTAAATGGGCAGGCGGTCTAGGTAATGACTGGACACCAGTTCGTGCCTTGAACTCATACATCAAAGGTACTAACGGTAAATCGCAAGGTGTTGTTCCATTCCTTAAAGTAGCGAACGATACAGCCGTTGCAGTTAACCAAGGTGGTAAGCGTAAAGGTGCGGTATGTGCATATCTTGAAACTTGGCACTTGGATATCGAAGAATTCCTAGAGCTTCGTAAAAACACGGGTGATGACCGCCGTCGTACACACGATATGAACACTGCAAACTGGGTTCCAGATTTGTTCATGCAACGTGTATTTGAAGATGCTGAATGGACACTCTTCACCCCGTCTGAAACACCAGATCTTCACGATTTAACGGGTGCTGAATTCGCAGAACGTTATGCTTACTACGAAAGCATTGCGAAAGAAACAGACATGCTGCATAAGAAAGTCCGTGCGAAAGACTTATGGCGCAAAATGTTATCAATGTTATTTGAAACAGGTCACCCGTGGATCACATTCAAAGACGTATGTAACTTACGTTCACCGCAACAACACGTAGGTGTGGTGCACTCTTCTAACTTATGTACTGAAATTACGTTGAACACAAGCAAGGATGAAATTGCGGTATGTAACTTGGGTTCAATCAACCTTGTTCAACACGTTCAAGGTGGTCAACTAGACCGTGAGAAACTTGCTCGCACGATTAAAACTGCAGTTCGTATGCTCGATAACGTTATCGACATTAACTACTATGCAGTTCCACAAGCGCGTAATTCAAACTTGAAACACCGTCCAGTGGGTATGGGTATCATGGGCTTCCAAGATGCACTATACGAAATGAAAATTGCTTACGGTTCTGATGCTGCGGTTGAGTTTGCAGATGAGTCTATGGAAGTGATTTCTTACTACGCGATTCAAACTTCAAGCGATTTGGCGGTTGAACGTGGTACGTATGAAACATTTAAAGGTTCATTGTGGGATCAAGGTATTTTACCAATTGACTCTCTTGAGCTCGTTGCGAAATCTCGCCCAGAACGTATGTTTGAAGTCGATCGCACACAACGTTTGGATTGGGACACGTTACGTGCCAAGGTTCAAAAAGATGGTATGCGTAACTCGAACGTGATGGCCATTGCACCGACTGCAACCATTTCAAATATTTGTGGTGTATCTCAATCTATTGAGCCAACATTCCAAAACTTATATGTGAAATCGAACTTGTCTGGCGAGTTCACTGTCATCAACCCTTACCTCGTTCGTGCATTAAAAGAACGTGGTCTTTGGGATTCTGTGATGGTCAATGACCTGAAACATTTCGAAGGTTCAGTACAAAAAATTGCGCGTATTCCTGAAGAGTTAAAAGCAATTTTCGCGACAGCATTTGAAGTTGAAGCACGCTGGATTGTTGATGCTGCATCACGTCGTCAAAAATGGATCGACCAAGCACAATCTCTTAACCTTTACATCTCTGGTGCAAACGGTAAGAAATTGGACATCACGTATAAGATGGCATGGTTACGTGGTCTTAAGACGACTTATTACCTTCGTGCATTAGGTGCGACATCTGCTGAGAAATCTACGATTAACACAGGTGCATTAAACGCAGTTAAACCTGCGACAGTTGCAGCACCAGTAGCAGCAGTTGCTCAAGAAGCTAAACCTGAAGCAGCAGCGTCAGAAGAAGGCTTCGAACAAGCAGCGCCAGTGCCAATGGCATGTTCAATTGACAATCCTGATTGCGAGGCTTGTCAGTAATCTGACAGTTTTTAAATCCTCCCCGACCCTTTTAATAAAGGAGGGAGATTCCTCGAAGCAAATGGCGGGATACATGTCCCCCTTTGCAAAAGGGGGACTTAGGGGGATTAAAAAAATTTAGGCAATAAAAAAGCCCTCTACAGGCCGATCAAAACTCGTAGAAGGCTTTTCAATCTCGATGTGATATCAAAATGGTCACAAAGAGGCTGGCATACCAATGCGAGATAGATTGTAGCACTGAAAACTATCTCGAGCCAGTACAAGTCATTTTCTTTGAGAAAGGAGGAATAGACTATGTCTAAGCGCGTGATTTATAAAAGTGCCATTGATGGTCGCTTCGTGACTAAAGCTTATGCTTTAGCTCATCCAAAAACGACGATTAAACAAATTCTTAAAATCAAGTAATTATTTTGAGAGTTTAACGTGGATTTCTAGATTATTCCGGAAGTCCACTATTTAGAAATGAAGGAAACCACCATGCACCATATGACGCATAACTATATGTTAGGACTTGCTGTATTGGTCTTTGCCTTTATTTTCTTTTACACGCCGATGGTCTATGCATTTTTAGCCATTCGCAAACAACAGAAGCGTAAGCAAAATAAGTAGTGCGGAAATTCAATCTACTCAAACGAACAAATTGAGTACATTCATCGGCAAAACTTAATTTTGCTTACACAATATAAGCGTATAGTAGGATGTCTCACGTTGAGATGTCTGAATAAAAAGATATAAGCAACGTAGAGAGAATTGATATGTCTATCCTCAGTTGGGACGATTTCGAAGATGATGAACCGAAACAAACTGCACAAGCACAGCAGTCTGCGCCCATCGAACCGCAAAAAGCGCCTAATCCACAAGTGGTATCTGATGCACGCAACGAACCGACGCGTGTGGCAGCTGCACAACCCGCTCGAACCAGTTCAAACGGAACAACAAATTCAGCCGATCCGTTGGCAAGAGCATCTAACGCCTTAGAACATTTGGACGTTGCTCCAGGTCTTGAAGAGTTAGAAATGGGCGCTCAACGTGTTCAAGTTGATGATAAAGCAATGATCAACTGTCGCGCTGACTTGAACCAACTTGTTCCATTCAAATACGAATGGGCTTGGCAAAAATATCTCGATGGTTGTGCAAACCACTGGATGCCACAAGAAGTTAACATGAATCACGATATCGCACTTTGGAAGTCAGAAGATGGCTTAACTGAAGATGAGCGTACTATCGTGATGCGTTCTTTAGGCTTCTTCTCTACTGCCGATTCGTTGGTTGCGAATAATTTGGTTCTTGCGATTTACCGCCACATTACGAACCCTGAATGCCGTCAGTACATCTTGCGTCAATCATTTGAAGAAGCGATTCACACGCATGCTTACCAATACTGCATCGAATCTTTAGGTATGGATGAAGGCGAAGTCTTCAACATGTACCGCGAAGTTCCATCAGTTGCGCGTAAAGCTGCATGGGGCTTGAAGTACACTCAAGAATTAAGTGATCCAACATTCAAAACAGGCACACCTGAAACAGATCAAATCTTGCTTCGCAACTTGATCGCATTCTACTGTGTTCTTGAAGGTATTTTCTTCTACTGTGGTTTCTCTCAAATCTTGTCAATGGGTCGTCGTAACAAGATGAATGGTGTTGCTGAGCAATTCCAGTACATCTTACGTGATGAGTCAATGCACTTGAACTTTGGTATCGATATGATTAACCAAATCAAGATTGAGAACCCACATTTGTGGACTGCTGAGTTCCAAGAAGAAATCATTCAAATGATTCTTGAAGGTACGATGCTTGAAATCGAATATGCACGTGACACAATGCCACGCGGTGTATTAGGTATGAATGCTGCAATGATGGAAGAATACTTGAAGTTCATCGCAAATCGTCGTTTAGCTCAATTAGGTTTACCTGAGCAATTCGCTGGTGTGAACAATCCATTCCAGTGGATGTCAGAAATGATGGACTTACGTAAAGAGAAGAATTTCTTCGAAACTCGCGTAACAGACTATCAAACTGGTGGTGCGTTAAGCTGGTAATAGATCACGCTATTGTATCTAAAAATAAAAGAGCCTTATATGGCTCTTTTATTTTTTATACTCAAGCAGGTTTAGTATGTTCAAGAATAAAAAAATAAAATAGCAGGGTTAAGTTTTAAGATTCTTAGATTAACATTTGAAGTGCAACACCATGTTGTTGCCATGATACTTGACTCGGACTTTTAAAGCCGAGTCTTTTCTTAGCCGATGATTCAAACGTTGAGTGATTTCTGAGATGTATTCATCCGTATAGATATTTAAATCACTCCCTTTTTTAAGGTATTGCCTGATTAGACCATTGGTATTTTCATTTGTGCCTCGTTGCCAAGCATTATAAAGATCAGCAAAACACCAGTCTATGTCTAATTCTTGAGCAGTATACTCATGCAGGCTGAACTCCTTACCATTATTTGCGTTGATTGTTTTGAGATGATCTTTGATCGGCTCAAATAGACGGATAGTTGTTTGGCAAACTTCTTCTGCCTTTCGTGAGCTACACTTTTTGAGCCATAGATAACCTGTCTTGCGATCTACAATCGAGACCAAGGATTGCTGATAGTTCTTACCTACAATCGTGTTTATTTCCAGATCACCAAAGCGAGTCCGATGCTCAATCTCAATAGGTCTCTTATGAATGCATCTACGGGTTTCATGAAAGCCGTACTTTCGTTTCCTTTGATTTCTGAAACGTAGGTTGTGAAAGAGTGTGCCACCCTTATTTCTATCCTGCCGAATGAAGCGATAAATTGAATGCAAACTGACTGAAACACGAGAAGCGATCTGTTCAGGACTCCATTGAAGATAAGAGGTAACTTGTGCCTATATTTCACAAGGGATTATTTTAGAATTGGAACAATGGCGTCTTCGAGCGAGTGTATTAGCATGTGTAGGGAAGTAACCATTTCTCGCTCGATTACGTTTAATTTCTCTAGAAATAGTTGAAGGTGACCGATTGAGTCTCCAAGCGATATAATGTTTAGAAAAACCTTCACGTAATAATATATAAATCTGATATCTTTCTTCTTAGGTAAGATGAGTATAGTTCATGAAGCAATTTTGACTTTGGATGGTCGGAAGCAAAATGCTAAATCATCTTACTTCCTTCCAATAATTTAATCATTCAAAAATTTTATTGTGAATGTTTTTTTCCTTAGTACCACATACCGATTAGAAATATAAATCTCTGCTTTAAAAAATAACACTATATAGTCACCTGCCTAATCACTGTAGTCATATTAATTGTAATTTTTCTAAATAATTAAACTTATACGACCTAGAAAATGCATTCAATAGTGCTTGGATAGATGCGGAAGCAATATCAGTATCAATTGCAATTCCCCAATACGTATTTCCACTGTAGTCTATACAACGAATATAACTAATAGACCGGCTACTACTCTGCTTCCCTAAAGTATGTTCTGAATACTCAGCAATCGTTATTTTACAAGGCCATTTCATATTTAAAGCATTGACTGAGGCAGATAATAATCCATTTCCACAACCTACTAGATTGATAATCTCACCGTGTAACTCAATAGATAGTTTGACTTCATAAACATCATCTTTTTTATCCGATTGATAACTTACAAGTTCAAAATTATCTTCATTAGCGTTTATACCATATTCCGTTCTAAATACTGTCCAAATTTCAGCATGAGATAACTCTTTCTTATTGTTATCCGTCATCTTTTGCACGATTTGGCTAAAATCTTTTTGTAACTTTAGTGGTAAATCTATGCCATGATTTTGCTGCAATATCCAAGCGGCACCACTTTTACCAGATTGACTATTTACACGAATTACAGCCTCATAACTGCACCCTAAATCAGCTGGATCTATAGGCAGATATGGAACTTCCCAAAATGAATGATCCTGAACATTTCTCGCTTTAAAACCCTTTTTAATTGCATCCTGATGACTACCTGAAAAAGCTGTAAATACTAATTCACCTACATAAGGATGCCTTGGGTGAATCGGAAGTTCATTACATTCTTTCACGATCTCTGCCACTTTCTTGATGTCAGAAAAATCAAGTTCAGGATAAATGCCTTGTGTGTACATATTCAAAGCAATATTCACAAGATCAACGTTCCCTGTACGTTCACCATTACCAAATAGACAGCCCTCAGCACGGTCTGCACCTGCAAGTAATGCTAATTCAGCAGTTGCAACGCCTGTTCCCCTATCATTATGAGGGTGCACACTGATACAAACCTGTTCTCGTTTAGTAAAATTTTTACAAAAAAATTCAATCTGATCGGCGAAAATATTAGGTGTACTGACTTCAACGGTAGTGGGCAAATTAATAATCATTGGATTTTTAGGACTTGGAGCCCAAACTTCAGCTACGGCTTCACAAATTTCTAGCACAAACTCAATTTCGGTAAAGCAAAAAGTCTCCGGAGAATATTCATAAGTCCATTTAGTTGCTGGATATTGCTCACATAGAGATTTCACCTGTTGTGTTGAAGCAACGGCTAGTTCAATAATTTCCTGTTTAGACTTTTGAAAGACAATTCTGCGGAATACTTCTGCCGTGGCATTGTAAACATGAACAATCGCTTGCTTTGCTCCCATCAGAGACTCAAAGGTTCTTTCAATTAGGTCTGGTCGGGCTTGAGTCATAACCTGGATACAAACATCATTTGGAATCTGATCATGTTCGATGAGGTAACGAACAAAATTAAAATCAGTTTCTGATGCCGCAGGGAACGCAACCTCAATTTGCTTGAATCCACATTCAACAAGCATTTGGAAAAATTTGAGTTTCCTATCGTGATCCATAGGATTGGCCAATGCCTGATTACCGTCTCTTAAATCGGTTGAACACCAAACAGGAGGGTGAGTAATTTTTTTACTTGGCCATGTTCTATCAGTAAAATTGGAAAATTCGAATGGACGATATTTATTTTGAGGATGAGTTAACATGATGTGATCCTTTGACTTTAATCACATCATCATGAATCATCATTTTTTGTCTTTCTTTCGATTTAAAGACAAATACCATCTAGAAAAAGACAAAATCTAATCTGATTTTTTCTTTATATATTCTGTAGGTGTCATTCCCATTTGTCTTTTAAACATATAGGAAAAAGCACTAGGACTCTCATAGCCTAAATCTAAAGCGATATTGAGTATTGGCTTTCTCATTTCCAAATCAGTCAAGGCTTGCAGCAATTTTGCTTGCTTCAGCCATACACTAAAATTCATATTGAGTTCTTTCTGGAAAAGTCTTGAAAGTGTTTTAGAGCTAAAAGCATGCTGTTCGGCAACCATCTCTAAATGGTTGGTTCCGGAGAGATCTGCTTTGATATTTTCACAAATTTCTTTGAGTATCTCTGACTTTGCTTCTGGCAACTGAAATGGAATTTCTTCTAAAAAGCGTAACTCATCTAATATGAGTTCCAAAAGCCGTTCGTTTCTAGTATGAGGTAAGATTTCTTCTTTTATCTGTACAGCCTGATTAATAAGTTCTGACAAAAGTTTTGGAATAGCAACAACACTACATTGCTTATTGAAATCAGCACGGGCAAAGGGATCAACAAATATTCCTCGGGCTTCCACATTACCAAATATCTTGATTGAATGTTTTTTGTTTTCAGGTATCCAAATACCTTTAGATGGAGGGATGACCCATATTCCTTCTGATGTTCGTACATGAATGACTCCAGAAAGAGTATGTAGTAACTGGATTCTGTCATGTTGATGAGTCCCTTCTACATAACCATGAGCATACGACTGTGCATAAGCATAGACTGGATAACTAAGCTGACCATGAGAATAATGCACGAGATGTATCTCCTTAATGCTCGAATTCATATTTTATAGATGATCGAGAAATAAAAAATATTTATAGGGAGCTTTGTAGTTGACTTAATGGCTGATATATGAATAGATTAAAGTAATTGTTATAGTTTTCTTAGTCTAAGAACTATTTTCGGAAAATAACACAGGTTGTGTCGCTATATCCAAAAAAATGACATAGGTTGTGTCGCTAAAATTGTCATTATGTGTCACAAATATTACGAAGCTTTTTGAATTTATTAAAAGGGAAATGACAACTTATGTGTCGCGTAATGCAAGCTATTGTATCTAAAAACAAAATAGCAGGGTTAAGTTTTCAGATTAAAATTTTCATATTCACATGTTTATTTAAGCATCAAAATCAATCAAAGTTAAAGCACTGAGTTTTCAACCAATTTAAGAATATCGAATTATGCAAGTACTCCTTTAAATCCAATGTGAATAATGAGTAATGAGCGGATTATTCTTCAAACTCAGGCAAAATGATCTCTATAACCTAATTCTGCAACACATATCGAGTTATAAAATTAGACATTACTACTACCCCCATACTAGCCACCTGAAAACACAAATAAAAATGAGCAAGGTTAACTTTTTTAACGGAGCGAGTGTTTGTTACTATATTCTATTTAATAACGTTCAAAAAGAGGTCTAAATATAGAGATGAAAATCTCTTTGGAGTAGGAATTTAATTTTTTGAATCATTACCATTTTTTATTATCAACAAATCCTAAACAACATTTTTTTTAAGATTAAGTCTACCCCTGATGACTAACATATAAAGCTCTATAATGGTTCTTGGATATGATTTTTTTGTTGCAATCGCGTCTCCATAATGAATTTTCTTTTATTAGAATATTTTTCAAATGACGAAATAACAAATAAAATTTTTGTTCTTCAAAAATTAATTTATTCAAATTATTAGAATTTTATTTTTTTCATACCAATTACTTTTGATTTCACATTTTTAAAAATAAAAAGAGGTCTCGAAAGACCTCTTTTCATTTGTTTAATTAAATTTGATTATATTTTAACAGATCATCGATCGCATAAAGACTGCTATCTGTATTTTGCAGAACAATAAGCTCAGTTGGGTTATATTTCGTTTTAGCCCCATCAGTATCAACACTAATCACCGTATTTGCACCATCTTGTTTGATCGTTACAAATTCACCAATGTTAGACGATGTAACATTCTGATCTTTTAATAAAGCAGAAATATCAACTCGATCACCTTCAGCTTGATTAAAGTCAGTCCAAATATCTGGACTTTCGGTATGTTGAGCTTGATTGAGCACATCATAAAGGACTGTATCAGCACCTTCACCAAGAGTAAAAGTATCGATTGAAGCAGATGCTTGTACGGTATCTGCCTCATCACTTCCAGTTAACGTCATCGAAACATTAATTTCAAGTGTTGCAGATTGTGATGTTCCCGCTTTAGAAACTGTTGTATAGGTGAATGTTTCAAGACCTCCACTTAAACCTGATGGTTGATACTCATAGGTGCCATCTTTGAACACAGTAAGGACACCATGCTTACCTTGAACTGTGAATTCTTGACCACCTTTAGCTGGATCATTTACATAAAGCTCTTTAGATCCAATTTTCAGAATATCAATTTGGTCGATAGCTGTATCATTTTCAAATAAATCACCCTCAAGCAATGGTGTATCAGTTGGAGTAATATTATTGACCATTATTCCAGTAATTGATGCACTAGATACATTCACTGAATTAAATGTACCACTCGTTGTGTTAATTGAAATAACATAATCACCTGCATCGAGCACTTTGCCATCATCTAAAATAATTTCTGAGGCATAAGTCGTTGATGTCGAAGGATTAAATGTTGTTCCAGCTGGCCATGTAATACTAACATTTCCGGTATAAACTTGTTCAAGCACTTGTTGTTCAACGCCGTTGACAAGCTGAGTAGTCACCTTATTAATCACAACACTCATTGAAGGATTATCATTAGTTAAAGTACGAGTGATATTCCCTTGGAGATCTAAGCTACTAATATAAGATCCTTCTTCAACTTTAAATTCTAGTGTACGACTTGCAGATCCAATAATTCCAGACTCTACAGATTCATTGAGCGTTGAATAGTTTGCAGCTTGAACTTCTACAACTTCTGCATCGTTAGCTACTGTATTGGTATCAATCTTAATATTGAGAACTTCAATGTAAGTTGTACCATCTGCTCGTTCCACTACAACCTCAAAACGATCAATCTCACCATATGGTGGAGTCCAACCCACTGTGCTTTGTGGAACTGTAACATTGTAGGTATAAGTACCGTCAGTATTAATATTGAGTGAGCCATATTGACCCTGTACAACTAAAGCTTCACCTTCAACCACATCAGTGTTATTTACCAATATTAATTTATCTGTCGTAATCTGAGTCGCATCACCTTGAACTGATCCAGTTATCGTTTCTGGGTTTGCATAATCGTAAATATTGACATCTGTAACTTGAGCTGAAGCTCCTCCAATTACGTTTACACCACTAGTTTGCTTGATAATACCAACGTAAGTACCCTCACCAAAACTCAATGTTACCGGGGTTGAAACACCACCGCCAATGAGCACTTGAACAAAATTTGGAATTTCGTGTACTTGAACCAACTGTTGAGTATTCTCATCTAAACGATAGATAACCAAACTAAATGTTGAAAGTATCGTTACCCCGCCCGCGGAACCGGTAAAGGTCATTTCTTGGAAAGTACCGTCTTCAACAGTGAAGTCCATGACACCTTCCGTACCAATTACACTTGCAGACAACACATCACCAGCAATACCTAGATCAAGTAAATTCAATGCGACTGCATTTGAAATACCTAATTCTTCGCCTGTGGTTTCAGTTAAATCAGGAGTAACATCAAGTAATACTGTATTATCAATGATGGCATTTTCATCTGTGGCAACACGCACTAATTCAATATTCAATTCAGCTGTGCGTTTTTCACCATTTGGTGCCGTTACCTCATATACAAAACGATCAACTTCACCGTAATCTCTAAATAATGGATCTACTGTATATGTATATTGTCCATTTTCAGAGATAGTTAAAGTGCCATACTCCCCTTTAATTGTTGCAATACCATCTGTAAATTGATTAATGGTATCTTCACCATGAATAACTCCGCTGATTTTACTACCCTCTGGGACGACATCTGTACCATTTTGATAATCCTGATCCGTAATCACATTACCATTTATTGTTCCTGTCACAGCTTCTGGATTATTAAAATCACGTACAGCATCTGATTCAAATCTTAATGTATACCCCGTAGCAGCTGACAACCCTTGGCCGTTACCTAATACAATGAGCCACTCTCCTTCATCTAAAGAACGACTTATCGTTTCTGACACACCACCTAATACAACGAGATACCAATTATCAATTTTTTCTTTTAATTCATATTCACCAGTTGACTCATTTAACTTATACATAAATAAGTTCATCGTCCCTGCTGTAAGACCACCAGCATCAGCATAGAAACTAATATCTCTTTCGGTGCCTTCTTCGACTGAAAGGGAAACTGAGGAGCTAAATACGCTTTCAAGCACACTTGCATTTAACACTGGACCTAAGCCAACAGAACCCACTGTAAATCCTGTTGAGTTAAGCTCTGTTGGTGTTTCATTAACATCTACAGTCGGTGTGATATCCAATACCAATTGCACATCATTATTCGCTGTTGCAAATGGCTCAGGTACCTCAATATCTACGAGATCATCTATTCTTTCTTGCAATAGAGCTTTTGCAGCTTCAATCGCGTCTGAAGTTTGATCAATATTGTCTAATGCTTGTTGTGCAAGAGTTTTTGCTGCCTGAGCAGCTTCTAGGGACTCTTGCAATTTATCAGCCTCTGCCTGTGTTACAGTACCGTCTTGCAAGGCGTCAGCTAAATCCTCTTCAGCCGTTGTATAAGCTTCTTCAGCACTTTCTATTAAAGCTTCGACCCCCGCTAGTAAAGTATCAATATCATCAGAAATATCATTTTCATTTTGATCATTTACTGTTGGTAAAGTGATATCAACCAGGTCATTTAAACGACCTTGTAGCGCATCTTTTTCTGCTTGTACTGCCTCAGGTAACGCTGTCACTTTTGTTTGTGCTTCTGTTTTCGCAGCAA